>CBFDUE010000003.1:0-80140 GCA_965613025.1 uncultured bacterium | reverse complement strand
GAAAAGAGACTGGAAGCTATACACAGAGAAATGAATGCAAGATTTGAAGCCAGCGAAAAGAGACTGGAAGCTATACACAGAGAAATGAATGCAAGATTTGAAGCCAGCGAAAAGAGACTGGAAGCTATACACAGAGAGATAAATATCAGAACTGAGGCCAGCGAAAAGAGATTAGAGGCACTTCACAATGAAATGAATGCAAGATTCGAAGCTATGGATGATCGATTTGAGAGCATGAATAAGAGATTCGAAGCTGTTGATAAGAGATTCGAAGCTATCGATAAGAGATTTGAAATGATGGATAAGAGGTTCATATTCCTTCAGTGGTCTATTGGAATAGGATTTGCCTTTGTATCCACTCTTATTACCATAATCAATTTCATAAAATAATTAACCTGTGTTCCCCAAAATGGAAATTATCTTATCTTCTCATACGAGCCCAGAATGTTTCAACTAGACCCAGTTTCCAATCGCCCTCTTCTTTATAGAGCTTTATTTTTGCGGGTCTTTCAGAATCTTTGTAGTGTATAATTAGTTCTGCTTTATCTTTTTTTATCTTACCAATCCTCCATTCACTCTCTTCAAGCACCATCTTTGGTTCGAAGGTGGAAAGAAAGCCTTCCCAGTATGAGCGACAGATCTTTCCGCAGTTATCAAAGTCTGTTCTGATCTCCTGCATAGATATCTTTTCCCCTGTATTCTTTATCTCTTTATAGACATCTTTTATTATACGTCCTTTTGACTTCCTGGTAAGAAGGCTCCAAACACCTTTAAAATCTTTATCTTTAAGATTTTTAAAGAAGGATTCCACGGTATCTATAACTTCTATCTTTTCATCTTCTTTAGAATTAGTATAATTTATGTGAATTATAAGGACTAAAAGGAAAATAAGAGCTAAAAAAACTATTAATCTTTTTCTCATATTCATTCATTTACCCCCTATAAAATAAAAAAGGGAGGAAAATCTTTCTCCTCCCTTTTTCTTGAAATTGAGTATAAAATTAATGGTGTATCGCAGTTAAATGAACTACCGTTACATATTCTCCACCACCTATATGTTTGGTTGTAAATGTGACTTCATATCCAGGGTGCAATTGGGTCAGATATGTCTCAACTGTCTCTTGATAATTTTCCTTGACCTGCGCCATGAAGGTCTTTGTGGCATTAAATTCATCTTCACTTTCTATAGATTGCACCAAGGCCACAGTTCTATTTAACTGGTCATTAGATGTAAGACTTTTTAAAAACTCTACTAATATGGAATAGAGATCAGGATTTGTGGATTTTATATTATCCAAGAAAGTCTTTAATGCATCAATTGCTGTAAGTCCTTGAAGCTCTGATACATCTTGAACCTGAGCTAAGGCCTGAGTAAATTCCTGCCATTGATCCCATGTCATCTGATCTATTGCCTCTGCTAATAGGGATACCTTACTTTCATCCAGAGTTTGAACCAATAGACTTGCGGCCTGTTCAGTATCTTCATCCACTGTCTTCATGAAATTTTCAACTGTCTCTGAAGGGGTAGGGGCTGGGGCTGGAGTAATAACAGCCGCTCCACCTTCTCCACCGGCTGCTACTGCAATGGCTGCAATTGCTGCAGCTGCAACTGTAATAGCCGCAATGGTACCAGCAGAGACTCCCGCAGTGGTAGCTGTTCCTGCTTTTGCACCTGCTGCCTTAGCTCCTGCTGGAGCTGCTGCCTCTGCAGCAAAGATTTGATTTGTAAAGCTTATATTAAAAACAAAAGAGATAGCTCCCAAAAATAGGATCACAATAATTAATCTCTTCTTCATAATTCCCTCCTCTTTTTCGGTTGAAATATCCTTATTTCATGTAAAAGGTATTGTCAAGAAAAAATTTTGATCCTCTTTCAATCATATCAAATAGATCTGTAAAATGGCTGATATCTTGGGCCACATCCCTCGTCCAAGGAGAGATTCTGTGTTCATAGGCTGCCCTGGAATCTGTTCCTTTAAAGAGCCTTATAGGTATAGAAACCGCTATTCCTTTGTCATGATAGTCTCTATTATATGGATCTTCAAAGACCGAGGTATCTGTGAAGCTATACCAGGCAGACAGCTTTACTCCCTTAATATCCTTAGATATTTCAAATCTAATTCCCTCATCACCTGCAAGGAATCTTCCTAACTTTATATCCAAGGAAAGCCTCCTTAGTGGTAGATTTATCCTGCTCTTTAGAAAGCTTGTCCAGTAGAGATCCTTTGCATCTTCTCTTAACCCAAAGGGGTTGTCTGGATCCCTCTTCTTTGTTATGGAGGAATTGAGTCCAAGCAGAATCAGTCCATCTAAAAAGGCACTTCCTACCTCTGCGTCTAATCCTGCATATTGTATCTCAAGTATGCCTGCTCCTAATCTTGTAAAGATATTGCTATCTGGTATTCTCCATAGATGTCTTAGAAACATTCTTTCCAGGAATACTTTGTTATCAATATAGTCTACGATATCTGTTCTAACGGGAATAGAGAGGGGTTCATTTATAGTGGATATATTTGAAAAGGGGTAGATTCCGATACCGGCTACAATTGATCCCCCTTTCCAGACTCTGCTCTGTCCCCAAAGGGAAAGCCCTACCTTCCCCTTCCAAAAACCTGATGGATCATTTAAAAAGAGTTCCCACTGTGGCTTATAGCCAAACACGATCTTAGGGCTAAATTGCTTCCTATTTAGTGGAATATGGCTATATGAGGTCTTAAGTTCAGATACTGAATAGAATTCTTCCCTTGTATACTGCTTCTTTACGTAGTTTAAAAGATCCTCCCTTTTAAAATGAAAAGAGAAAAGGGGTAGATCGCTATCTTTAAAAATAATATTAATATCTTCAACTTGAGATGGAATCATGGGATAGATGGTCTTAAGGATCACTTCGAGAGCCTTTGTGTCATAAAAATATTTTCCATTTTCAAGATCAATTGTAAGGGTCTTTTCTCTTAGGTCACATCCAATATTATAAAAACCCGAAAAGGATAGTGCCTGCATGATCCTGAAATATGGGGAAAGACTCCTAAATCCAGCAGGTTCCCTATATGGAGGATCAAATATGGGGATCATGGGCTTTCCTATTTCAAAAGGAACACTTAGATTTATTCCAAATGTATCTCCCCTCTGATAACTTGCAACAATTTCAGCCCAATTCCAGAGATTCACTTTGAAGCCCAGGTTATAGTGGGATGGCACAGGTTCCTGAAAATGGAAACGCTTTGCAGGATCAGTAGTCTGGACATGGTATTCTATAGGGCTTCGCTCCAGAATAAAGGAAAAGTTCTCAGTTGGAGAAAACTGAATTCCCCAAAATATATTGGAATCATCCAACCATCCATTAAAGTCTTCTAAGATCTCTAACTTGAATCGCTCTTCGGATGAAGGAAGAGGCCTCTTTCCAAACCTTCCATTTCCCATGCCTATTGTAAGATCAAAAGGATAGATCTGTTTACTCAATACCAGATATTGCCCTGCATAGAGCCTTGTTCCATGGGGGTCCATGATACCCAGTGCAAAGGATGGAAGATATTTTGACTCATTTAAGATTCGCAGTTTCATTCCAACTGCTTTGTCCTTGTAATTCCCATATTCCTCCCACCCTGGAGTGGTTATAACGGAATCCAACACTTCAGTTAGTCTTCCTGAAATCTCCACTCCATCAAATATACCTATGGTTCCATAATAGTATCTGTAAGGATATATCTGACTTAGCCCGATCCTTGCATGATTCTCTTTAAGAAACCTTGCAGTAGGAATATCCATTAGACCTGTTATGCCCCAGTTATTGGGAGAGATAAATGGTTCATCAGATGCAGAGGTATTATGGGAATCGATTGAAGACAATGTTATAAATATTAATAAGATGAGAATATGACATCTTTTCATTATGGTCTGGTTTATATATTTAAGGAAATATTGTTTCAAGACTTTTTAGGACAAATTGAAGGAGTTATTGAATGAGATTGCTTCGCTTCGCTCGCAATGACATGATAAAATATCTGCAATGACCACCATAAAATGGCTCAATTTAAGTAAAAAGGATATCCCTTGCCTTTGGGCCACAATTTAGAAGTAGATCAAGTATGGATAGATTCTGTATATAGTCTCCCCAAAGCTGTGGATATACAAGCTTTGGCATCCTAAAAAATCTAAGATCTATACCCTCTGCCTTGAATCTATCTGGATTCAGGTATGATCTTGTATGGATCTGGGAAAGAAAGGTCTTTCCATTTAGTCTTTTAAATATCTCAATTATAAGGTCTTCACCTTTTGCATCTATTCCAAGCTCAGACAATAAGACTATCTGGGTATTGAGACTTAGATAGTCCATTACATATCTTATAATCTTGTAATTTAGATCAAAGAGAAATTTAAATTTTTTGCTATTAAAGATATCTTCTAAAAAGGTTATATGATCTTTCAGATAGGGAGCCCATCTGTATGCCATCTCAATTGATCGTAAGATCTTTTTAGGCCTATAAAATTCCTCAGCTATCTCCACCTGATCTATTCTTTGAAGCCCCCTTCCCTTCTTTATGACCGGCACATTTATCCAAAATATTCCTTTATCATTTTTTAGCCTGTTTCGGGTTAGCCAGGTGCCACCCCTTGGAAACTGGACACTATCCATTATAACAGATATATCAGATAGATGGATCTTGAGGAAAAAACCTGGATACGGGAAGAAATACGGCTGGTTACAGGATATGACCATCTAAGACTGAATAAGCTCAAGTATCCTTTTAGAGGTCCACTCACCCAGATCTGCAAGGGCATCCAGAGGTAGAAACTGATCGGCATTATTAGAAAACAGACACTTAACAGATGCACCAAATTCTTCATCTGCATGATAAAAGACATAAAAAAGGGCTATTTTAGGAAGGGGAAAGAGGAGTAGAGAAAAATCCCCTTCTCTGTAATTCCCTCTCTCTTTATCCCCATTAAATGCCCTCTTTATCTTCTCTTTATTGGATTCAATCTCAATGGTATGAGGGATAAGCACTGCTTCGGTATGTGTGCTAAAAGCACCGTGATAGGGCATTGAGCCCTGAAAATCCCTAAATGCTCGGAAAGGCTCAAGGATAGGCTCATCTGCCTTTATATGCATCAGATATAATGATATTATGATTCCCTGTGGCCCTTCCTCTTTTATATCATCAAGAAATATCCCTTCATAAGTTATGCGGCATCTCTTTCCAAATGCCCTAAATACTAAAGTATTATCCTCTCTTTCAGCAGGTATATTCCTTTCTAAATTATCAATATTTTCCAGTGCCTTTTTGAGATTTTCATTAATTATCTCCTTATATGCGTTGGCCATTCTGGCTCCTATCTTTTTTCATTCCATCTTCTAAGCAGATATGGCTTTGCCTTTTCAAACACCATACAGTCCTCCTCTATGGTCTCCTCTGCCTGTTTTGTGGACATCCTTCTGGTTCTCTTAACAAATGAAAGGGTCCTACCATAATAGAGAGGGATAAGAGAGTCCATTATGAGGTCTCTTTCCAGATTCTCATCTCTATAGGCAATTGCCATATCGTAGAGAACCATAGCCCATAATTCTGTTGGAAAGGTAAAGTGCCGTTCTTTGAGATCCTTTATCTCTAATAGCTTATTCATCACATCCGAAGATAGTATATCTTTCCACACCTCCTGATATTCCTCAAATCCTTTATGGAATTCTTCCATCAGTCTCTCTGTATTTACCTCCACCTTGGGTGGCATCTCCACCTCTCCAAGTCCAAATCCATATACAGCGGTGGGTCTGCTGAATTTTATATTTTTCCATATGTCTTCAAAATGGATCATCAGATAGAATATGGTTCCAACCACCTCCCTAAACATGGGGCCTAAGGAGGCAGCAGGATCTTTGGGACGATGGATCTTGGGTCTTCCCATATATGATTGACATACCTGAACCCTCTGAGTGAGTGCCAGGGTTGTCATCCAGATGTCAATACCAAAGTTTGCCACAGCCTCATTCCAGGTGTCACTTTCAAGATAGACCTTGGCAAGCTCTGATCTAAATCCAAAATCTCCTCCTATGGGCTGTCTGATCCTTCGGCCATAGAGGGCCCTACACATGGGATAGGCTATTCCATTTGTTATGGTTCCATCATATTTATGCCGAACATAGAGCGGGGTTACATATGAAAAATCCATATAGAGAGGCTCGCCCAGGTTCTTTATCCACTGGGGGGTTATGCTTTTTAAATCAGCGTCTACAACTACCACTGCCTCTGCCCCCAGCTCTAAGACCTTTCTGAAGAGATTTTTAAAATTGTTTCCTTTCCCCTTTATGCCAGGAGGGGTTGATATATAGATCTTGGGCACATCTGTTGGAGTATTTAAAAATACATCCTTAGTGTTATCTGGGGAGTTGTTATCACAATTTATTATGACACAGCGTCTGTCAGAAAAATATCTTTCAAGTCCAATACCAGCCTGAGTTGTGGGAAAGGAAATGGAATCGGCCTCATTATAAGAAGGGATTGCAACAACTATATCTGCCTCTTTAATTCCATCGGGATTAATCTCTAATATCTCCACCCTCTATCTCCTCTCTATTAAAGATTTAATTATCTCATTCCATGCAGATGGGCCTTGAGCCTTTATTATATTAATTTTTGAAATATCAACACCTTCTTTTTGAATATAATCTTTCCATCTCTGTTTTGGATCTAAAAGATAGGCAATATCTACAGCCTTTAGCATTCCCAAATCATTTGGGCTATCTCCTAAGGCAACTGAAACTAAATCTGGCATTATTTTACTAAAAAGAGAAATAAAGATATTAACACCATCGGATTTGTCATGATCTCCATGGATATGAAAAAATCTACTGCCCCTGATGACCCTAAGCTCTCTCTTTTTTGCATAATTTTTAAGTAATTCTTCATCTTTTTGAATATTATCTGAACTTAATACAAATGGCTCACTAAAGTGCCTTTTCTTCATTCTCTTTAAATCCTCACCCCTTAACTTGGTATGCCTTTCAATCTCACTATCACTCATCTCTGATAGCATCTTTATATCCAAATTTAGATCTTCCCTGATATTACACAACTCTTCAATCAGCCTTTCTCTTTCAACTCCCAGAGTTATCCTCCAATATCTGCCTTCATCTGTAGCATCATATGGAAGCTCATTCAAACAGTTTTTAAATATATAAACAGCTGCCCCATTTTCAACCACATATCCTCCACAAAGCCCCATCACCCTATTAATGGCTTCTATCTCATCTTTTGTCTTACTGGAAACTAAAATAACAGGAATGCCTTTTGATTTACAAAGTTCAATGGCCTCTCTTGCATCCTGCCATTGATAGGTGGAATTATTAAGTAGTGTTCCATCAAGATCAGTAAATATTATAAACCTATCCCCACCGCTTCTTTTCATCCTCTACAACTTCCACAATTTCATAAAAGATCCTTGGAAGCTTATGTGAGACCCTCTCCCAAGATACTGTGGTCGGCATCTGAAAGATGCCGTCTTTTATCCGGCCTTCCACCTTTAAGATAGTCTCTGCCAGTCCCTGCTCTAAAAAAGGTCTAAATTCTGGATGGGCATGGATGAAACGCAGGAAACGATCTGTTAGCTGACGTGGGCTGGTGAGTATCTCTCCTGCAATAAGAATTGCATTTCTAAAGACCTCCTTTACCATATATTCTTCGGTATCCCTATCATAGAGGAGATTGTTGAAATGGGCATCATCAGAGTATTTCTTTATCTGATCCTCTGCAATTGCATGATAGGTTATGGCAAGATCTCTAAAAAATGTCTCTGATACTTCAAGGCCCTCTTCAATAATCAATGCATTCATCAGGGTTATGACAATATCAATTGCCATTCTGTAAAGCCCCCTTGAAGGGTCTCCATTGGAAAGAGATTGATGTTTATGGTCAAAGGCATCTTCTGTAATCATAACCTGAGCCGGGGATGATGCCTTTCTAAATACCTCAATCAGGGTGAATATCTCAACTCCCCAATTGGTTGCAAATTTCATCCTCTTTAGAAGATCCACATGGAATGCCACCTCTCCAGAGAGCTGATAGTGAAATCCTAAGAGAAATTCAATAAGCCTTAACATCTTCTCTTCCCTGCTTTCAGTAAATTTTCTCTTAAGTGCCAAAAGCAGAGGATCTAAAAGGAGTCTCTTTACCCTACCATATAGCTCTTTACCCCTTAGTCTTGCATAAAATGCCTTAGAGAAGTCGTAATTTAGCACCACAACAGGATAAAAGAGTCTGTCAAGCTGAATGCTTTTAAATGTCCTGATATCGGCATCTATAATTCCAATGCTTTCTGCTCCAAGTGCAATGGCAATTCCAAAGCTCATAAACATGTTCTTACCCTTTCCCTCCTCTTCGATATGAAAACCTGCCTCATTTAGCCTCTTGTATAAAGAGCTAAGACCTGGACCATCATTCCACTGAATTATATAGTTCTTGATATTATATTGCTGAAGCAGATCCCTTAAGAGATAGGCCTCACTTTCCGTGGCCCTATCAAGGCCAAATATGATATGAGAGATGTATCTTACATCCTTTAAATTTTTTAGTATCCCCCTAAATACAGGCAGGTTTTCATTATCGGTATATTCAGAGGCAAGAAGGGGAATTATAAGAACGGTCTTTTTCCAGCGAGAATGAAGCCTTAGCTGATTTTTCAGATACCTTCTTTCATGTTTTTTCAATATATGAAATGTGGTTATATCCAATTTGTTTTGAGAAAAATCGCTCATAGTTTACTACCTCTCCTAAAATAGCCCTCTTTGAGTTGGTAATTGATACTCCTGCTTTAAAGACTTTTTAAAATGTTCATATGCCCTCTCCGTTGCAACCCTTCCCCTGGGTGTCCTCTTTATATAACCTTTTAATATTAAAAAAGGCTCATAGACATCCTCTAAGGTATCCTTTTCTTCTCCCACCGCAGCAGATAGGGTGTCAAGGCCAATAGGACCTCCATTAAATTTCTCAATTATTGTAAGAATTATGGTTCTATCCATCTTATCAAGCCCCCCTTCATCCACATCCAACATCCTAAGTGCCTCTTTTGCCACATCCTCACTGATCACTCCGTCTGCCTCAATCTGAGCAAAGTCTCTTACCCTTCTAAGCAATCTGTTTGCCACCCTGGGAGTTCCCCTTGATCTTCTTGCAATCTCCATTGCCCCTCCATCATCTATCTCTATCTTCATAAGACGTGCTGATCTAAGCACTATCTCTTTTAACTCTGATTCATTGTAGTAGTCCACCCTGAGTATCACCCCAAATCTCTCTCTAAGTGGGGGGGTAAGCAGCCCTGCCCTTGTAGTGGCACCTACCAGGGTGAACGGAGGAAGGGAGATCTTCATTGTCTTTGCTGATGGCCCTTGGCCAATTATTATATCCAGCTTAAAGTCTTCCATTGCTGGATATAGCATCTCTTCAATCACATGGCTAAGTCTATGAATCTCATCTATAAAGAGCACATCCCTTGGAGATAGGCTGGTCAGAATAGCAGCAAGATCCCCTGGTCTTTCAAGTACAGGGCCTGAGGTGCATTTAATATTTACCCCTAACTCCCTTGAAATGATATATGCAAGAGAGGTCTTTCCAAGGCCAGGGCTTCCATGGAAAAGGACATGATCTAAGGGCTCGGCTCTCTTCTTTGCAGCTTCAATGAAGATCCGGAGATTCCTTTTGAGCTCTTCCTGACCAATATATTCATCCAGACTCTGGGGTCTAAGGCTCTGATCTGTTCCCATATCCTGTATCTTATAAGAAGGATCTACTATACGATTAGCTCTAGCCATCCCTATTCCTCATTAAATCAATACCTTTAAAGATTCCTTGATGAGTGATTCCAGATCCTGACTTCCCACATCCTCCATTGCCTTATTCAGTGCCCTCTTTGCATCTTTTGTGGAATATCCCAGATTTATTAGTGCAGAGAGTGCGTCTTCAAATACCTGATTGGCCTTTGAAGATAGGGGTAACTCTTTACCACCTCTTCCCTTCCCATCCTCTTTTACTCTATCTCTCAGCTCCAAAACAATCCTTTCTGCTGTCTTTTTTCCTACCCCTGGAATAGCCTTTATCCTCGGGATATCACCTCTTATAATCGCATCTTCAAGCTCTTTTGGGCCGATTCCAGATAGTATATTTATTGCAAGCTTTGGGCCGATTCCAGAGATGGAGATGAGTTTTAAAAATATTTCCTTTTCCTCTATGGACTTAAAACCAAAAAGGGATAATGTATCTTCCCTTACATGGGTATATATATGAAGGCTTACCTTTTCGTTTTCCAAAGGTAATTCATAAAATGTGGAAAGCGGAACGGTTATCTCATACCCTATCCCATTGTTTTCTACCACAATGGTTGAAGGGCTTTTCTTTAAGAGATTCCCATTTATATGTGCTATCATATACTATCCAAGCTCATCAAATCTCTTATGATTTGCATGGCATATGGCAGCGGCAAGGGCATCAGAGGCATCCAGATCATCTATGCTATCCAAACCCAGAATTTTAATAACCATAGATTGGACCTGTTCCTTAGTTGCCCTTCCATATCCTACCAGTGCCTTTTTAATCTCAAGAGGGGTATATTCAAAGATCCTGATATCACATTCAAGACAGGCAATAAGCACTGCTCCCCTGGCCTGACCAAGCCTTAAGGTGCCCCGAATATCCTTGCTATAAAATACATCCTCAATTGCAAGCTCCTGTGGTCTATATCTATCTATTATCCCAAGCATCCCTCTGTAGATCATATGTATTCTTTTATAGAATGGAATCTTAGAGGAAAATCTCATGCTTCCACAGGCTATATATTTAGAGCTTCCATCTTGAACCTCAATAATTCCATATCCTGTGCTAAGTGATCCTGGATCCACCCCCACAACTATCATTAACCCATTGCCTCCATTACCCTTTCTGGAATATCAAAATTGGCATATATATGATTTATATCTGTATGATCTTCCAATGCCTCCATGAGATTAAGCATCTGCTCTGCCTCTTTTCCCTCAAGACGAACTGTACTCTGTGGGATCATGGTAATTTCTGCTACACTGTATCTTACACCATTTTCATCCAGGCTCTTCCTGACAGAGTCAAAGTCTGATGGCTCCATTATAATCTCATATTCACTTTCACCCTCCTTTACATCCTCTGCACCAGAGTCAATTACGATCTCTATTAAGGAATCTTCATTAATGGTATCTTTGGGGACGGTGATAAGTCCCTTTTTTTGAAACATCCAGGAGACACATCCTGGCTCTCCAAGCCTCCCTCCATGTCTTTCAATGATGTGCTTAAGATCAGCCACTGTTCGGTTCCGGTTATCTGTGATGCAATCTATCATCATGGCCACTCCACCCGGCCCATAAGCCTCATATGTGGCCTCTTCATAATATATGCCTTCAAGCTCACCGGTGCCTCTCTTTATGGCACGTTCAATATTTTCCTTTGGCATATTACCCGCCTTTGCGGCCTGAATGGCAGCACGCAACCTGGGATTGGAGTCAGGATCTCCACCTCCTAATCTTGCTGCCACAGTTATCTCTTTTATTAATTTTGTAAAAAGCTTGCCTCTTTTGGCATCCACTGCCTTCTTCTTATGTCTTATGGAATGCCATTTTGAATGACCTGACATAGTTTTTACCCTCCCCAAATATATCTACTATGAGCCCTTTGCATAACCCCTTTTTACACTGGGGGTTATACCCCCAGACCCCCAAAAATTAACTTAAAATAAGCCAAAATTACAGCTTTTTTATGAGAGCTTTGAATTTTTCAAAGCTCTCATCTATTAAATGAAAATCCAATGATATATCTTTCATAGCTACCGGATCTAACAGCAACTGGTCTAAAGTCTTTAATCTTTTTAAAATAGGAGGAAATCTCTTTTCTAAACCCAGGAGCCTCTTCTCCCTCAAATATCTTACATATAAATATTCCATCTCTCTTTAATAACACCTCTGATATCTTAAGGGCTATCCTTCCAAGCTGAATTGAAAAATGGGAATCACGCCATCTGATTCCCGTGGTATTGGGAGCAAGATCACTCAATACTATATCCCTCGGAGATATCTCTTCTCTGAGCCAGTCCATATCCAGCCTGGATACATCTGCCTCTATAAATCTAAAGTTTTTATAATTAATCCCTGTAGGATGCCTTATGTCAATACCAATAACCTCTCCTTTCGATCCCACCCTCTCTAAGGCATATTGGCTCCAGGATCCTGGATAGCATCCAAGATCAAGCACCTTTTGCCCTTTCCGAAATAATTTCCATTTCCTGTCCATCTCCATTAGCTTAAAGACTGATCTTGCCTTCCAGCCCTCCTCCCTTGCACGGATACTAAAGTGATCATTCCACCTTCCTCTTATTGCTCCCATAATCATTCCTTTTATGTTATAATATCTATAAAATTATGTTTCAGTTTTCAAACGCATAATTTATGGAAAGGCTAATTTCCCAGATATATGAGATACAAGATCCTACGGAGGCAGAAAGGCTTAAGGGCATGGATCTTGACCATATGGGAAGTGTGCTCTTAAGTGAAGAGGAATGGAAAGACAAAAGGATCAAAGAAGTGGGGCTCTGTATAAAGGGAACAAAAATAAGGCATATCATACTTCCCCTGTTCAGATCCCTTAAGACAATATCAATGGCAGTGGAATATTATACTCCTCATATTATCCATCTCTGTGATGACCTCTTTTCACTAAAAGATAGGATAAAAGGGGCATGCCTTGATCTTCAGTATGAGATAAAGAGTCGTTTTCCTCATCTCCTTATTATGAGATCTATACCTGTTCCAAAGAAAACTGATAAGAGCAGGGCAAAAGAGATACTCCATTGGATAGCCCTCTTTCAGGACTTAACAGATATATTCCTTATTGATACCTATAAGAATAACTCTCCTGTAAAGGGTTATGTGGGAATTACAGGAGATACGTGTGATTGGATCATGGCAAAAGAGATAATCAGAGTTTCCAGGATACCGGTTATACTTGCAGGAGGCTTAGGGCCGGAAAATGTCTATGATGCCCTGATATTTACACAGACAGAAGGAGCAGATAGCTGCACAAAGACAAATCTGAAAGATATATATGGAAATCCCATAAGATTTAAGAAGGATATTAAAAAGGTAAAGAGTTTTATTTCGGAGATAAGGCGTGCTGAAAAATATTTAAAAGGGAGGTAAGAGCATGAAGAGGATATCTCTATTATTAGCAATGCTTTTCTTTATATCCTTTGGGGCTATTCATGATAGTCAAGCCCAATCACTTAAGGGAAAAGGGATAGTAATGATTATTGCAAGTAGCAAATTCAGGGATGAGGAATTTAAGATACCTTATGATCTATTCAAGGCAGAGGGTGCAAAGGTTGTGATCGCATCTTCTTCTTTAAGAGAATCTGTTGGAATGCTTGGGTTAAAAGTCAGGCCTGAGAAACTTGTAAACCAGATAGATATGGACTCTTTTGATGCGCTGATTCTTGTTGGTGGAATTGGAGCCACTGAATACTGGAACAATAAGACAGTCCATAGGCTTTTAAAAGAGGCCTTTAACAAAGGCAAGGTGATTGGTGCCATATGCATTTCACCTGTTACCCTTGCAAATGCAGGAGTCCTTAAAGGAAAGAGGGCAACGGTCTGGCCAACAGAGGCTTCAAGGCTCAGGGCTAAAGGTGCCATATATACTGGAAAGGGCGTTGAAAGGGATGGAGATATTATAACTGCCAATGGTCCACAGAGTGCCTCTGCTTTTGCCAGTGAAGTCATTAAGGCCCTATGTCATAAATAATATTTTGACCTGAGAAGGGGAATGTCTTTCGCTAAATACATAAATTCTATTGACATGATCTCCCTCTAAGTAATAAAAGATATCTTTCTTAATTAAATCTTTTGGAGGATTGGATCATGGATAGATTCTTAGAAGAAGGGGAAAAGAATCCTGTAAAGATTCAGGATAACACCTTCCGTGATGGGCATCAGTCTCTGTTTGCAACACGTATGAGAACAGAGGATATGATACCCATTGCAGAGAAGATGGATAGTGTTGGATTTTGGGCAATGGAGGTATGGGGTGGAGCCACCTTTGACAGCATGCATCGGTTTCTTGCAGAGGACCCTTTTGAAAGAGTCAGGACCCTTAAAAAATATATAAAAAATACCCCATTTTCCATGCTGCTGAGAGGTCAGAACTTGGTGGGTTACAGACAATATCCAGATGATGTGGCAAAGCTATTTGTAGATAAGGCCTGCGAGGTGGGAATCGATGTATTCAGGGTGTTTGATGCACTAAATGATATAAGGAATTTTGAAACAGTAGTTGAAAGAATCAAGGCAAATGGAAAGCACTTTCAGGGTGCCATCTGTTATTCCCTTACAGAGAGAAGGATGGGTGGAGATGTCTTTAACATTGACTATTACAAGAAAAAGGCAAAAGAGATTGTAGATATGGGAGCAGACTCCCTCTGTATAAAAGATATGGCTGGTATCATGGCACCATTTGATGTGGGAAGACTTATAGCTGAACTTAAAAAGGAGATAGATATACCCATACATCTTCACACCCACTACACCAGTGGTATGGCCTCTATGGTCTATATGGAGGCAATTAAGGCCGGGGTAGACATAATTGATACATGCCTTGCACCTTTTGCATTGAGAACTTCTCAGCCTGCGGTGGAACCAATTGTTGCAGCGCTCTATGGAACTACAAGGGACCCTGGCTTTGATCTGAATCTGCTTCTTGAGTTGGGAGATTACTTAGAGAGTATCGCACCTAAGTACAGGGATTATCTTTCTAAGGAAAAGGTCTCTGTGATAGATACTGGAGTATTAGTGCATCAGATACCGGGTGGTATGATATCCAATCTGGTAAACCAGCTTAAAGAGGCAAAGGCACTGAATAGACTCCCCGAGGTATTGAAAGAGATACCCATAACCAGAAGGGAGTTAGGGACACCCCCATTGGTTACTCCCACAAGTCAGATAGTAGGGGTGCAGGCGGTGCTAAATGTGCTTTTTGGAAAATACCGCATGGTCACCAATGAAGTAAAAGACCTGGTCTATGGGCTATATGGAAGGACTCCCACACCTGTTGATCCTGAAATCCAAAAGAAGATCCTTAAAGGCTACAAACGGGGAGAAACTCCTATTACAGGAAGACCAGCAGACTATCTGGAACCTGAACTTCCTAAGGTCAAAGAGAAATATGGTGACCTCATTAAAGATGACTATGATCTCCTGATTGTGGCACTGTTCCCTACCACTGGTGAGCAGTTTTTGAAATGGAAATATGGGATTGAAGAAAAGCCAGAGCATGTAAGACCAAAGACACTGGAAGATATAAAGAGGGAAGATGAGGCAATTGAAGAGGCATTAAAGAGGCTTAAAGAAGATTCAAAATAGGGCTTTAAGGAGTCTGCTATGAAGGCTAAGATAACAGTTATTGGGGCAGGAAATGTGGGTGCAACCACTGCCATGAGGATTGCAGAGAAGGAGCTTGGAGATGTAATCCTCATAGATGTATTAGATGGTATCCCTCAGGGTAAGGCCTTAGATATGTATGAAGCCGCACCTATTGAGATGCATGACTGTGCTATCTTAGGATATACCTCAGAGTATGAGGCCTCTAAAGGAAGTGATATAGTGATAGTTACCGCTGGAGTGGCAAGAAAGCCAGGTATGAGCAGGGATGATCTTCTTTCCACCAACATGAAAATTGTAGAGGAGGTTTCAGAGAATATTAAAAGATACTGTCCAGAGTCCATAGTAATTGTGGTAAGTAATCCCTTAGATGCAATGTGCCATGTGGTAAAGGATGTAACCGGTTTTCCAAAACAGAGAGTTATGGGAATGGCAGGAATCTTAGATTCTGCAAGATTTAGGCTCTTTATATCAATGGAGCTAAATGTATCCGTTGAAAATATTCAGGCTCTTGTTCTTGGTGGGCATGGAGATACGATGGTTCCCCTTCCCAGATTCTCCACTGTATCTGGTATTCCTATTACAGAGTTTATCTCTAAGGAAAGAATTGGGGCACTTATTGATAGAACCAGAAAAGGGGGGGCAGAGATTGTGGGATACCTTAAGACAGGCAGTGCATACTATGCCCCTTCTGCTGCTTCAGTTGAGATGGCAGAGGCCATATTAAAGGATAAGAAAAAGATTGTGCCCTGCTCTGCATACCTTGAAGGAGAGTATGGAATTGAAGGGCTCTTTGTGGGTGTACCGGTTAAGCTTGGAAAGGGAGGAGTTGAAGAGATAATCCAGATCCCTTTAAATGAGGAAGAGATGTCAGAGCTTAAAAGGTCAGCGGATGCGGTAAAGAGGCTTGTAGATGATATGAAGAGGCTTAAGGGATAAAAGAGGGGATGGAGCACCTTTTACATAGTGAACCTTTTAAGATAGAAAATAGTGATGTTCCATATAGATGCATAACAGAGGACTATGTGGAAGTAGGGGATTTTGAAGGACACCGCATATTAAAGATTCACTATGAAGGTCTTGTGCTTCTGTCTGAAACAGCCTTTACAGATATGGCATATCTTCTCAGAAGCTCTCATCTAAGGAGATTACAAGAGATCTTAAATGCTCCTGACTCTTCTAAGAACGATAGATATGTGGCATTGGAACTTATTAAAAATGCTGTGATTGCATCAAGCAGGCTCTTTCCCCTATGTCAAGATACTGGAACCGCTATTGTATTTGGAAAGAAGGGGCAGATGGTCTGGACCGGATTTAATGACAGGGAGGCCCTATTAAAAGGGATATCTAATGCATATACCAAGAATCCACTTCGTTACTCTCAGGTAATTCCATCCACAATGTATGAGGAAAAGAATTCAGGTAATAATCTTCCTGCTCAGATAGAGATTGAAGCAAGCGGAGGTGATAGATATTCATTTCTCTTTATTGCAAAGGGAGGGGGGTCTTCCAACAAGACCTATCTATTTCAGAAATCCAAGGCCATATTAAATGAAAGGGCCTTAAAGGAATTTATAGGTGAAAAGATCAAGGAGATAGGAACTGCTGCATGCCCCCCGTATCACTTAGTGGTGGTAGTGGGTGGAACATCTCCTGAGTTTAATCTAAAGACGGTAAAGCTTGCTTCTGCCGGATATCTGGACTCTCTTCCCAAAGAGGGCGGTAGATCCCTGGCATTTAGGGATAGAGAATTTGAAAAATGGCTTATTGAAAAGGCAAAGGATCTGGGAATCGGTGCACAATTTGGAGGAAGATATTTTGCAATTGAAGCTCGCGCACTCAGGCTTCCAAGGCATGGAGCCTCCTGCTTTGTGGGGATAGGGGTGAGTTGTTCTGCACACAGAAATATCTTAGGATACATATCTGATGAAGGAATCTTCTTAGAGAGGCTTGAAGAAGATCCTGCCCGCTTTCTTCCCACCTCTTCCTTTGAGGATATGGAAAATGCATATGAGATTAATATGGACAAAGGAATGACTCATCTAAGAGAAGAGCTTTCAAAGGTTCCAGTGGGGGCAAGGCTTAGGCTTAAAGGCCATATGGTAGTTGCACGCGATATGGCTCATTCCAAGATCCTAAATAGGCTTAAGAGAGGGGAATCACTCCCCTCATATCTTTTTGAATATCCTATATACTATGCAGGCCCTGCAAAGACAGTTCCTGGATACCCATCGGGCTCTTTTGGACCTACCACCTCTGCCAGGATGGACCCCTATGTGCCCGAATTTCAAAAACAGGGTATATCCTTGGTGATGGTGGGTAAGGGTAATAGATCCCCTATGGTTAAGGATTCATGTAAAAGATATGGAGGATTCTATCTGGGTTCCATCGGAGGAGCGGCTGCACGAATCGGAAAAGAATGCATCAAGGATATGAGATTGCTGGATTATGAAGAGCTTGGAATGGAGGCCATATATATGATAGAAGTTGAAGACTTTCCAGCGTTTTTAATAATTGATGATAAGGGAAATGACTTCTATGAGACACTAAATGAGGGATTATGATGGGCTGGTTTCTTAGGATAGTCTGGTCATCAATTGGGAAGAAGATGGTTATGGCCCTAACTGGCCTTATCTTTATAAGCTTTTTGTGCGTGCATCTCCTTGGAAATTTGACTATCTATGGTGGGAAAGACTCTCTGCTTAATTACTCTTCAAGGCTTCATTCCCTTGGGATAATTATAAATCTCATTGAGATTGTATTACTTTTATGTGCCATATTGCATATATCTTTTGGTCTGATCCTATTTTTGGAAAATATCAGGGCTCGCCCCGTTTCATACAGCATGAAGAGATATGAGGGAGGAAGAACCCTTTCCTCAGCTCTTATGCCATACAGTGGAGCATTTCTTCTTATCTTTGTAATCTTTCATCTATTTACCTTTCATTTCGGAGTAGCCCGTGTTGAACTATATGATGTGGTTAAGAGATGGTTTTCCTCTTTTCCATATGTGATATTCTATATACTTGGCATGATAGCGGTGGCATTGCATGTGCGACATGGCTTTTGGAGCGCATTTCAGAGCCTCGGCCTTAATCATCCCAAATATATGAGTGCCATATGGGTCTTATCTTATATATTGAGTATCCTGTTTTTAATCGGTTTTGGATCAATTCCCCTATATATGTTTTTTATTAGGTGAGGTGAGATATATGGTATTGGATTCAAAGACTCCTGGAGGCCCACTTGAGAGCAAATGGGAAAGACACAAGGATGAGCTAAAGCTTGTAAGCCCTTCAAATAAGAGAAAATTTGAGATAATTGTGGTTGGAACTGGGCTTGCGGGGGCATCTGCTTCTGCCACTCTTGCAGAGCTTGGATATAATGTGAAGACCTTTTGCATACAGGACAGCCCAAGAAGGGCACATAGTATTGCCGCACAGGGTGGAATAAATGCCGCAAAGAACTATCCTGGGGATGGAGATAGTATCTTCAGGCTCTTTTATGACACCATAAAGGGAGGAGACTTTAGGGCAAGAGAGGCAAATGTCTACAGACTCGCTCAGATAAGCAATAATATAATTGATCAGTGTGTGGCTCAGGGAGTGCCCTTTGCAAGGGAATATGGAGGGTATCTTGCAAACAGATCCTTTGGAGGAGCTTTGGTATCCAGGACCTTTTATGCAAAAGGGCAAACTGGCCAACAGCTATTGCTCGGTGCCTATTCTGCCATGATGAGACAGGTAAATGCAGGCAGGATAAAGCTCTTTACCAGAAGAGAGATGATGGATCTGGTGCTTGTAGGAGGAAAGGCAAGGGGTGTGGTGGTAAGGAATCTTGTAAGTGGTGAGCTGGAAACCCATAGTGCCCATGCAGTGGTGCTTGCAACTGGTGGATATGGAAATGTATATTTCCTTTCCACCAATGGAATGAATTCCAATGTGAGCGCCATATGGAATGCATATAAAAAGGGGGCATTCTTTGCAAACCCCTGTTTTACCCAGATCCATCCAACCTGTATTCCTGTTCATGGAAGGTATCAATCAAAGCTTACTCTAATGAGTGAGAGCCTAAGAAATGATGGAAGGGTATGGGTTCCTAAAAGTCCTGGAGACAGGCGTCCTCCCAATGAGATACCCGAAAAGGACAGAGACTATTTCTTAGAAAGAAAATACCCAACCTATGGTAATCTTACCCCAAGGGATGTGGCCTCCCGTAACATAAAACAGGTATGTGATGAGGGAAGGGGAGTTGGTCCAACAGGCTATGCGGTATATTTAGACTTTCGTGATGCAATAGAGAGGGACGGCAGGGAGACAATAGAGAAAAAATATGGGAATATATTTGATATGTATGAAAAGATCACCGGGCAAAATGCCTATGAGACTCCCATGATGATATATCCTGCAGTGCATTACACTATGGGAGGGCTCTGGGTGGACTATAACCTTATGAGCACAATTCCAGGGCTCTTTGTGCTTGGAGAGGCCAATTTCTCAGATCATGGTGCAAATAGATTAGGGGCAAGCGCTCTGATGCAGGGACTTGCAGATGGATATTTTATTATTCCTTATACCATTGGAGGATACTTTGCAGGGACATTGCTTGAGGATGTCGATGATACACATCCTGCATTTGAGGATTCAAAGAGGCAGGTGGATCAGAGGATAGAGAGACTCTTGTCTATCAGGGGACATAAGACGGTGGATGAATTTCACAGAGAACTTGGGAAGATCCTATGGGATAGCTGTGGAATAAGCAGAAACGAGATGGGGCTTTTAAAGGCACGGGATGAGATCCTGGCATTGAGAGACAGATTCTGGGATGACCTTCTCATTCCTGGAAGAAAGGAGGATCTGAATCAGAGCTTGGAGAAGGCCATAAGGGTGGCTGACTTTTTTGATTTCTCACTCCTTATGATAGAGGATGCATTACACAGGAAAGAGTCATGTGGATGTCACTTTATGGAGGAATATCAGACAGAAGAGGGAGAACCCAAGAGGAATGATGAAGAATATGCATATGTGGCTGCATGGGAATATCAGGGGGATGACTCTCCCCCTAAGCTTCATAAAGAATCCCTTGTATTTGAATTTGTGGAACTCACCGAGAGGAGTTACAAATGAAAGGGCTTAATCTGACATTGAAGATATGGAGACAGAAAGGGCCTGATGATCAAGGGCACTTTGAAACCTATACCCTAAATGATGTCCCACCTGATATCTCGTTCTTAGAGATGCTGGATCTATTAAACGAGAAACTCACCTTAGAAGGAAAGGAACCTGTTGCATTTGACCATGACTGCCGTGAAGGGATATGTGGAAGTTGTGGTGCTGTGGTAAATGGGGTGGCACATGGCCCGCTGAAAAATACCACCCTCTGTCAATTACACATGAGACATTTTAGAGATGGGGATACGATTGTAATAGAGCCATTCAGGGCAAGACCTTTTAAGGTTATTAAGGATCTTATAGTGGATAGAAGCGCATTTGATGAAATAATTAAGGCAGGTGGATATATATCTGTTAATACAGGTCAGGCTCCTGAGGCAAACAGCATACCTGTAGCTCCAAAGAATGCAGAGCTTGCCATGGATGCGGCCATCTGTATAGGGTGCGGTGCATGTGTGGCTGCATGCCCCAATGCATCTTCAATGCTATTTGTAGGGGCAAAGATCTCACACCTGGCCTTATTGCCTCAGGGAAGAGTTGAGGCTGAAAGAAGGGCACTTAATATGTTAAGACGTATGGATGAGCTTGGCTTTGGAAACTGTAGTAATCACAGGGAGTGTGAAGCCCAGTGTCCAAAAGGGATATCAATTACCAATATCGCAAGGTTTAATAGGGAATTTATTAAAGCTGCCCTTTTTTCATATGAGAGATAAGTGTTTAAGATTTACAATTGTTGAGATTTTTGCTTGACATCATTTTCCATTTTGAATATATCCCCATACCAATATCAAAATAATATATATTTTTAAAGGGTTACTCTAATGGCCCAAAAGGAGATCTTAAAAAGGTCTAAGGATGCGATCTTAAACAGGTGGATAAAGGGGATCTTTAATAGCTATCCTGAAGAGACAAGACGTTTTCTAAATACCCAGAAAGATCAATTTCAAAATCCTGTAAGACATATATTTAAAAAGGAGCTAAACAGGCTATTTAATGAGCTAATAGATGGCTTCAATAAGGATAATATAAAAGGAGCATTGGACAATATCATCGCCATCAGGGCAGTTCAGGATTTTACACCTTCGGAATCCATCTCTTTCATATTTGATCTAAAAGGGATTATTGAAGAGTATGTGGGAGGTGGCTTAACTGAGATCTTTAGGAGGATTGATGAGGCAGCACTAATGGCCTTTGATATATATATGCAAAGAAAGGAGACGATCTATAGATTAAGGGCCAATGAGATGGCCAATCAGGTATCAGGGCTTTTAAGGAAGAAAGGGCTTTTAAGTGAGCTTTCCCAGTGGGGAGCTTCTCAATAAATGGAGGTAGGAATAGATGAACTTCATCGCAAGTATTGTTATTTCATTGGTTGCGGTTATAATCTTGGTTCTTATCCCGTGGATTGGGGTTGGGGCATTTAATCTTAAGGTTCTATTTGGTATCATAATTCCCTATGCTGCCATTCTGACCTTTTTTATTGGAATTATTAGGAGAGTCATTATCTGGGCCAAGTCTCCTGTTCCATTCAGGATTCCCACTACAGCCGGGCAGCAGTGGACACTTCCATGGATAAAATACAGTAAGATTGACAATCCCAAGAGTAATTGGGGTGTAGCTTGGAGGATGCTGTTTGAGGTCCTATGTTTTAGGTCTCTTTTCAGGAATACCAAGATGCAGTTTAGAGAGGGGCCTAAGATTGGATATGAATGGGAAAAGTGGCTGTGGCTATTTGCCCTTCTGTTTCATTATTCCTTTTTTATAACGGTGCTTAGGCATATGAGATTCTTTATGGAGCCTGTGCCAGGATTTATAAAGATATTGGAGAGATTGGATAGCTTTATGGAAGTGGGAATCTTTCCATTTCCCGGGTTTGAAACCCCTGTTCTATTCTTAAGTGGAGTGGTCCTTCCAGCTGCTATTACCTTGTTATTGTTAAGGAGGCTTCTAATTGGTCAAGTTCGATTTGTATCCCTACCATCTGATTATTTCCCCCTCTTTTTAATCCTTGGGATTGCAACTACAGGTATTTTAATGAGATATTTCCTAAAACAGGATATCATAAACATAAAGACCCTTACGCTTGGAATTGTGACCTTTCACCCCACCATTCCAGATGGTATAGGGGTATTATTCTTTATACATCTATTCTTAGTCTGTGTGCTTTTAGCATATATTCCCTTCAGCAAGATCATGCATATGGCCGGGATATTCCTTTCACCTACAAGAAACCTATCCAATAACAGCCGTTATAAGAGACATATAAATCCCTGGAACTATCCTGTTAAGGTCCACAGCTATGAAGAATATGAAGAGGAATTCAGGGATAAGATGATAGAGGCAGGTATCCCCGTTGAAAAGATGCCTGAAGAGCAGCAGAGTGAAGAGCAAGAACAAAAGGATGAATCCTAAATAAATCTTAGAGGAGTGTGCCCATGGCGGATCTTCCAAAACCAGAAGAATTGGGAAAAGTTGAGCATAGAGTTCCCCTTTTTAAGGGATGGATGCGTGAAAAGGTAAAGATAAGAGAAGGAATTGCCTGTTATGGGGCAAGGCCTCAGAATCTTGAGGCAGTGGGAATGCCTAATCCCAGGGAATGGTCCCCTTTTGATGAGGACTGGAAGCTGCCCGAAAATTGGAAAGAGATAATATTGGAGGGACTCAGAGAGAGACTTGAAAGATTTAGATCTCTTAAGGTTTTTATGGATATATGTGTTAGGTGTGGAGCGTGTGCAGACAAATGCCATTTCTATATTGGAAGTGGTGATCCTAGAAATATGCCTGTGCTCAGGGCAGAGCTATTGAGATCGGTCTATAGAAAGGAATATACCACTGCCGGGAAGATATTGGGAGAGATAGCGGGTGCAAGGGAACTCACAGTGGATGTGCTTAAAGAGTGGTGGTACTATTTCTTTCAGTGTACTGAGTGCAGGAGATGTTCCCTATTTTGTCCATATGGAATTGATACCGCAGAGATAACTATTATAGGAAGAGAGCTTTTAAATCTCTTAGGATTAAATACAGATTGGATTCAGGCACCTGTTGCTAATTGTTACAGAACCGGTAATCACTTAGGTATTCAGCCCCATGCATATAAGGATATGCTGGATTTCTTTTGTGATGATATAGAAGAGATCACAGGGATCAGACCAGAGGTTGATCTTAACAGAAAGGGGGCTGAGATACTATTTATTACCCCTTCAGGTGACGTGTTTGCAGATCCTGGAACATATACTGCGATGGGATATATTATGCTGTTTCATTATCTAAAAGATATGGGACTTGATATCACCTGGAGCACATATGCATCTGAAGGAGGAAATTTTGGATTTTTCACATCACATGAGATGATGAAGAGGCTCAATGCCAAGATGTATGCAGAGGCAAAGAGATTGGGAGTAAAGTGGATCTTGGGAGGAGAGTGCGGGCATATGTGGAGGGTGGTGCATCAGTATATGAATACCATGAATGGGCCACCTGATTTCTTAGAAGAGCCTGTATCTCCCATAACAGGGACAAAATTTGAAAATGCCAGAGCGACCAAGATGGTTCATATAATTGAGTTTACCGCTGATCTTATCAGACATGGAAAGCTAAATCTGGATCCCAGTAGAAACGATAACCTGGTTGTGACATTTCATGACTCCTGCAATGTGGCACGTGGTATGGGAATGTTTGAAGAGCCGAGATATGTGATAAAGAGTGTATGTAATAACTTCTATGAGATGCCAGAAAATACCATAAGGGAGCAGACATTCTGCTGTGGAAGTGGGGCTGGACTAAATGCGGGTGAGAATATGGAACTCAGGATGAGAGGGGGATTGCCGCGAGCTAATGCTGTTAAGTATGTGCATGAAAGGCATGGAGTTAATATGCTTGCATGTATCTGTGCCATTGATAGAGCAGTTTTTCCAGCCCTTATGGAATATTGGGTTCCTGAAGTCAGGGTCACCGGTGTCCACGAGTTAGTTGCAAATGCTTTGATCCTAAAAGGAGAGAAGAAACGAACCACAAATCTGAGGGGAGAACCCCTTCCAGGTATGGAGGAGGAAGTAGAGGATGTATGATGCAGGAAAGATATTTATAGGATTGATCTTGGGGATAATTCTTTTGCTTATGCCCTTTTGGCCAACGGGAGGAAAATGGGCTGCAAAGGGGCCTGAGCCTGAGCTTACTCCAAAGGCAAAAGAGGCAAAGGTATGCGTGGAAAGTAAAAGTTTTATGCGAATGAATCATATGAAGCTTCTGGATCAATGGAGAAATAAGGTGGTTCGAAAGACAGACAGAATATATATCTCAAGTAGTGGCAAGGTATTTGAAAGGAGTCTTCAAAATACCTGTATGGATTGTCACTATAATAAGAGTAAATTCTGCGATAAGTGTCATAATTGGGCAGATGTGGACCCATATTGTTGGCAATGCCATATCTCTCCAAAGGAGAATGGATAATGGAGATGGATAGAAGGAGATTTTTAAAGGTTATCGGGCTTTCATCTATTGCAGCTATAGGTAGTGCTTCCCTTTTTGAATTGATATATCCCAAAAGCATTGGTGCAGTGGCAGAAGAGATATCTAAAAATGGGGGAATACAGTGGGCAATTGCAGTAGATATGAATCTTATAACTGATGAGATATTGGATAGATGTATTGAAGAGTGTCATAAGCTTCATAATGTTCCCAATATCGGCAATAGTGAAGAGGAGATAAAGTGGATATGGAAAGAGGAATATGAGCATGCATTCCCGGATCAGAAGCATGAATATGTGCCTGAAGGATTAAAGGCCAAGTTATTCCCTCTTTTATGTAATCATTGCACAAATCCTCCATGTGTTAGGGTCTGTCCCACAAAGGCTACATGGAAGAGGGAAGATGGAATTGTAATGATGGACTGGCATAGGTGTATTGGATGCAGATTCTGTATGGCAGCATGTCCATTTGGGGCGAGGAGCTTTAACTGGTGGGATCCCAGAAAGGCTGATCCAAAATTGAATCCTGGATTTCCCACAAATATGGAGTATCCTACCAGGACAAAGGGTGTGGTTGAAAAATGCACATTCTGTAATGAACTTATTGATAAGGGCCAGATTCCTAAGTGTGTAGAGGTTGCAAATGAGATGAAAGAGGGTTCCATGATATTTGGAGATATTTCAGATAGTGAATCAGAGATAAGGGCTGTCTTAAATGAGAGGTTTTCTTTGAGGAGAAAACCCGAGCTTGGAACGGGTCCAAATATATTCTATATGATATAAGATGAGGGGGTCATGTTAGAGAAAGCATTAAGAGGAGATCAGAGGTATTGGAGTTGGGTGATATTTCTTTTAATATTAATGGCAGGAGGATTTGCCTGTTATCTCTATCAGTTCTTTGAGGGATTGAGGATTACGGGTCTTAGCAGGGATGTCTCCTGGGGTCTCTACATTGCACAATTTACCTACTTAGTGGGAGTGGCTGCATCTGGAGTGATGGTGGTTCTTCCCTACTATATCCATAACTATAAGGCCTTTGGAAGAATTACCATACTTGGGGAATTCCTGGCTATCTCCGCACTGGTTATGTGTCTCTTATTTATCTTTGTGGATTTAGGAAGGCCCACAAGGATCCTTAATGTCTTATTACATCCCACACCCAATTCAATCCTTTTTTGGGATATGATCGTATTAAATGGCTATCTCTTGTTGAATATATTGATAGGGTGGAATGTATTGAGTGCAGAGAGAAAGGGGATACACTATCCCACATGGGTTAAACCCCTTATCTATATATCCATACCATGGGCGTTTAGTATCCATACTGTCACCGCCTTCTTATACGCAGGACTTCCTGGAAGGCATTTCTGGCTGACTGCGATTATGGCAGCCAGGTTTCTGTCCTCAGCCTTTTGCTCCGGGCCTGCCATATTGCTACTGTTATGTCTAATAGTTAGAAAGGTAAGCCGTTTTGATCCTGGAAAGGAGCAGCTTAGAACCTTGGCAGGCATTATCACCTATGCCATGATAATAAATGTGTTTTTCTTCCTGCTTGAGCTCTTTACCACATTTTATAGCCAGATACCTGGACATAAACATCCATATATCTTCCTATTTATGGGTCTTGAAGGCCACACAAGACTTGTTCCTTGGATGTGGACAGCGGCATTTTTTGCCTTAGTAGCGCTGGTCCTTTTAATTGTGCCATATACCCGTAGAAATGAATCTACAATGGCTATTGGATGTGCAGCGGTAATTATAGCTACGTGGATAGATAAAGGATTAGGATTGTTAATTGGGGGATTTACACCCAATCCATTTGAAAGGATTACCGATTATTGGCCAACAAAGCCAGAGGTGATGATTACTATTGGGGTGTGGGCAACAGGGTTCTTTGTATTAAGTGTATTATATAAGGTGGCTGTATCTGTGAAAGAAGAGGTGGAGCTTGGGACGTATTAGATTTTAAGGTTTAAAAAGGCTTGACAGGGTCTTTTTCCTTTGTTACATAACCCATCCGTTTGGTAAAATTATCTAATTTAAAAATTAAAGAAGGAGGATTAAATATGGCATACGAAGTAGTAGTTGATCCAGAAAAGTGTGAAGGATGTGAGGAATGTGTGGAGGTCTGTCCTGTAGATGTTTATGAGATACAGGATGGAAAGTCTGTTCCGGTAAATGCGGAAGAGTGCTTGGGATGTGAAAGCTGTGTTGAAGTATGCGATCAAGAGGCAATTACAGTAACTGAGATCTAAGGGAAGCAGACCTACCTACAGGGAATAATATCTCAACTTCTAAAATTAAAATGCCGCTACTTTTGTAAATAAAGTTAGCGGCATTTTTATAAAAATAAAAAACGAGGGAGAAATATTATTCTCCCTCGTTTTAGTTTATAAAGAATTAGATCTGAATTACTTCTTCTTTTTCTGATGGCATTGATTGCATTTCTTAAATGGTGCCTTTTTACCTTTAGCAATCATCTTTTTATGACAGGATTTGCAGTTCTTATGATATGCATTCTTTAGTTTGCGAACCTTTCCTTTCTTCTTGGCGGGATCATGGCATTCCTTACACTTATGGACAGGGTCTCCCTCTTTCCAGACGTTCTTACCGTTTTTGTAAACATGATGACATTCTGTGCATGATACATTATAGTCTTTTATATGTTTTTGATGGGTTAATTTCACAGGCCCTTTCTTATCGGTCTTATAGACCTTATTATCAATCATTATCTCGGTAGGCACATCCACTGCCATCAGGATACCTACCACACCCAATACCATAGCCAATACTATAAAATAGCTAAATAATCTCTTTACCATTCCTCTTCCACCTCCTATCTTGTAGTAAGCTCCGTTTTTAATTAATAAATATTCCTTTCAATGTCAATCTAAATTGTAATTTTTTTCACTAATTGATGCCATCTCCTTTAAAACCTTTAAGGTCTCTTGTGCTGCCTCCTGATCAAGGCGATTGATAACAAAACCTGCATGCACAATTACATAATCACCAATCTGGACATCTGGCTGAAGAAGTAGGCTTACCTGCCTCTTTAGCCCTCCCATATCCACAGTGGCAATCTCATCCTGTATATCTAAGACCTTCGCTGGAATTGCAAGACACATTATCAGTCCTCTTTTTATAAGAGATATCGACTCTATTAAGCTCCTCTAAGACCATTCCCACAAGCTGCTCCACCTTACGCTCCACAACAGGAGAAAGCTCCAGACTCACAGTATGTATATCTTCTGGCTCAACTCCCAGAATAACCGTCTCAGGTACTCTATCTAAGAGATGAAGGGATGCCATTGCCTCTAAGAAATCCACCTCATGAAGAGACTCTTTAACCCTTATCCTCTTTGGAAGATCCTCTTCCTTTAATCTATAAAGGGTTCCGGGTCTTCCACCCCTCTTTATGGCATCTATGACAATCATATATTCTGCATCTGCCATATAGGATAGCAGGCTCAGACCCAAAACCCCTCCATCAAGTATCATTACATCTTCAGGAAATTCATATTCCTGAAGGAGCCTTTCTACAACCCTAACTCCCACTCCTTCATCTCTAAAGAGGATATTTCCTATTCCCAGAACCAACACCCTCATATTTTAAAATATAATGGCCACTTCCCCATTAACATGGTTTTTTTGTGAAGTAGCCTTTATATCCCCCTCTATAAGACCTTTACCTTATAGACCCTGTTAGAGTCAGGATCAATTACATGTACTCCACATGCAAGGCATGGATCAAAGGAATGCACTGTCCGTAAGATCTCCAGAGGCCTTGATGGATCTGCTACAGGTGTCCCTATGAGAGACTCTTCTACTGGTCCCAATTTTCCATTTGCACACCTGGGTCCCAAGTTCCATGTAGAAGGAACCACATATTGATAGTTCTTTATCTTTTTATTTTCAATCTCAATCCAGTGTCCTAATGCACCTCTTGGAACATCATTAAGTCCTATTCCCATACCGCTCTTAGGCATAGTCCAGGGCTCATAGGTCTTCTTATTCCCTTTTTTAAGATTTTCCACAAGCTCCATCACCCATCCTTCCATTGCATTTCCAATAACAAGTGTTTCAATTGCCCTTGCTGCGGTTCTACCCAGAGTGGAAAAGAGAGCAGTTACAGGAAGACTCAATTTATAGAGCACCTCATTTACTGCCTTTTGTATCTCCTTATGCCCTTTTGCATATGCCACCAACACTCTGGAAAGAGGCCCAACTTCACATGGCTGACCCTCATATCTGGGAGCTTTTATCCATGAGTATTCCTTATCTGTGTTATACTCTCCATGCTGGGGTTTAGTCTCTCCATTAAATGGATGTTTTGCATCTCTTCCCACATACCAGGAATGGGCCACACTTTCAACTACCTTATCATGGGTTGCCATCTTAACGCCTTTAAGATCTCTATTTAATATCACTCCCCTTGGCATATATAGGCTCTCTGGCTCCTTATCAGAGAGGGGGAAATCACCCCATGCAAGGAAATTTGTAGTTCCTCCTATGGAACCCCAATCCTTATAGAAGGAGGCACATGCGATTATGTCCGGAATATATACATTCTTAACAAAATCCTGTGTCTCTTTCCAAAGATACAGATATTCTGCAATCCTATCAGGGGTAAGATCCTTTACACATGTAACTCCACCAACCACAAAGCTCTGAAGATGGGGATTCTTTGCACCAAACACCGCATGCATCTTGGCTGCCTTTGCCTGAAGTCTCAGAGCCTCAATATAATGGGCAGTTGCCATCAGATTTGCCTCTGGAGGAAGTTTATATGCAGGATGTCCCCAGTAGGCATTGTTAAAGGGCCCAAGTTGCCCACCTTCAACAAATTTCTTAAGCCTATGCTGCACATTCTTAAAATAGACCGTTCCTCCCCAAGGTGCATTGCTCACATTATCTGCAAGGGCAGCGGTCTTTTTGGGGTCTGCCTTAAGTGCACTTACCACATCCACCCAATCCAAGGCATGGAGATGGTAGAAGTGGACAATATGGTCATGCTGAAACTGTGTCCCCGCCATAAGATTACGAATAATCCTTGCATTATCAGGAATCATTACTCCTACTGCATCTTCAATTGCCCGAACTGAGGCTAAATAATGGACCATGGTGCATACACCACATGACCTCTGGGTGATAAGTGGCGCATCCCTGGGGTCTCTTCCCTGAAGAATAATCTCCAGGCCTCTAAACATCTGCCCAGAACTCCAGGCATTTACCACCTTTCCTCCAGAGATCTCCACCTCTATTCTGAGGTGGCCCTCAATCCTCGTGATTGGGTCTATCATTATCTTCTTTCCCATAGCCTATCCCTCTCTTTCTCTATTTTTATCATCTTTCTATTTCTGAACAAAGAAAGGGCTCATCTTATCCCAGAAATTGGGCTCACTACACCCAATACATGGATGGCCCGCTCCTATAGGCCAGCCCGTTCCTTCATTGTATTTTACTATTGGACAATTATTATAGGTATCGGGCCCTTTACAACCCATCTTGTATAGGCAATATCCCATCTCGGCTTCAGGTGAGCCAAATTCCTCCACAAATTCATCATTTTCATAATGTGCCCTCCTTGGGCATTGATCATGTATGGTCTTTCCATAAGCAAATAGGGGTCTTCCCACATCATCCAGCTTTGGTAGTTTACCCAAAAGCAGATAGTTTACCACCGTGCCAACAAAGTTTATGGGATTGGGAGGACATCCAGGTATATTTACTGTCTTAATTCCCAATGCATCAGAGATGCCCTTATACCCACCTGGATTTGGTGCAGCTGCCTGAACACCACCGTAGGAGGCACAGCTTCCGATACAGATCACCGCTGCTGCCTTAGGACATACCTCTTTTGCTACTTCTAAGAATGTCTTACCACCTATCTTTCCATACACACCGCCATCTGCTGTAGAGACCGCCCCTTCAACCACACATATAAATTTGCCTTTATACTTTTCCACAGATTCTTTTAGAATCTCCTCAGCCTGAGTTCCTGCAGCTGCCATAATGGTTTCATGATACTCAATTGAGAGAATCTCCAAGACCAGCTCATCTATCCACGGATACATGGATCTCAATACCGCTTCAGAACATCCGGTGCATTCTGCAAAATGAAGCCATATCACCGGAGGCCGCTGCTTCGGTGCAGCAAATACCTCAGCTATCTTGGGGATAAAGGAGGAAGAGAGTCCCATGGTTGCGGTCAAAAGACCACAATATTTCATAAACTCCCTTCTGGATATCCCCTTATCCTCCAATCTCTTATAAAAATCTCTCTCCTGACTCATGGGGACCTCCTCAATATGTGTTTAAGTGTTCAAAATCTGTCTGAAATTAAAAAATAATAAAAAGAACATGTCAATAATAAATTCAACAAAATATAGATAATTAAGACTCTCAGGATTAATCACATGTAAAAAGACTATAAGAAGGCCCTGTAACTCTTAGATATATATCTGATCTTAATTCAGCAAATATACATGCACCGGGGCATGGAATAACATATCTGATCTTAAACTCTGAGCCCAGTATTCCAAAAAGCTCAATACAACAGGAACAGACTGATGCTGTATGCTCTATGGAATAGGGAATTATAAGATCTTTCTCTTTTACATATAGAAGGGGAGAGATGAAATTGGAATGATTTGCGCTATGACTTAGATAGAGCTGATAATAGTCATCCACATTACCCCTAAATCTCTTTGCCCATCTTATATAGATCCTCTTTTCAGATTCAGAGACATATCTCCATCTCCATGGAATTAGATTGCTAAACCTAAGGTTTTGGAATAATCTGAGCTTATCTTCAAAATCTGCATATCGTGGAGGTATAAAATCGCTTTCTTCTATTATACCACCTATAAGGCAGTTTATTATTTTAAGCCTAATTGGACTTACCAGCAGTATATCTCCTCTCTTGGAAGATAGACCATACCATGAACCCTGCCTTTTGCAACCACTGCTCCAGGCATCCTGAAATACTACGCATATTCTCTTTTTGGATCTAAGGGAGAGACAGACAGGGCCCTTTTTTAAAGATACTACTCTATGCCCTGCTGATCTTAGATCCTCTAAGACCCCTTTTAATCTATCCCCCTTGATCCAGTAATAATATCTTTTAAATCCCATTTGAGATCCCTTTTATCTTACTTGATATGGATATTTCAATATTCTATTATAATTTGATACTATTCCCTAAGGGGAGGATAGGTCTGTATTTAAAAGTAAAGAGCAGAGAAGAGATCCTGGATATCATATCCTCACACAGACCCTTAGATACTGAAAAGGTATCCCTATTTAATGCCATAGGTAGAACTGCTGCCCAAGATATCCATAGTCCTGAGGATATGCCATCCTTTCCCAGAGCAACCATGGATGGATATGCGGTAAAGGTAAAGGATACCTTTGGTGCATCTGAAGCCATTCCATCTATTCTAACTGTCATAGGAGAGGTCAGAATGGGGCAGGTTCCTGAGGTGGAAATCAGAAGTGGCGAAGCAGTGAAGATATCAACTGGTGGAATGCTTCCTTCAGGAGCAGATGGGGTGGTGATGATAGAATACACCCATACTGTGGACAGCGACACCATTGAGATTATAAGACCCATATCTCCCTATGAAAATGTGATAAGACCAGGAGAGGATATTAAAAAAGGGGAAAGGATTATTAAAAAAGGGGATATGCTGAGACCTCAGGATGTAGGTGTGCTTTCAGGAGTTGGGATTACCGAAATTGAGGTATATAGAAGACCACAAATTTCCATAGTATCGACAGGGGATGAGCTGATATCTCCTAAGCAACAGATAGTGCCCGGAAAGATCAGAGATATAAATGGATACACATTGCAGGGATTATGCATTCAAGAAGGGGCGGTCCCTAACTATCTTGGAATCTGTAAGGACAATCCTGAAGAGCTTAAGAGTATGATAGAAAGGGGGCTTGAATCTTCAGATAGTGTCTGGATTTCAGGTGGAAGTTCCATAGGAGTCAGAGATATCACTCTGAAGGTAATAAGCTCTTTTAAAGATACAGAGATACTTACACATGGCATATCAATCAGTCCTGGAAAGCCCACCATCTTGGCAAAGATAGGGGGGATTCCCGTTTTTGGCCTTCCTGGACACCCCGCCTCTTCAATGATGGTTGCAGAGATATTTTTAAGGCCACTTTTAAGAAGACTAAGGGGACTAATGATAGCAGATATCAGGAAGGTTAAGCTCATGGCACAACTTTCAAGAAACATAGAATCCTCTTCAGGGAGAGATGACTTTATAAGAGTCCATCTAAGAAGAGAGGGGGATAGGTGGATTGCAGAGCCCATATTTGGAAAATCTGCCTTTATTTCCACATTAATCCATGCAGATGGATACATATGTATCCCTAAGAATAGGGAAGGGGCTTATGAAGGGGAGGAGGTAGAGGTCTTCCTATTTTAAAAGATTTGGGCAATCATAATGAAAAAGAGAAATATATATCTTTCAATGAGATCTATGCAGGAGGCTAAGGATGTCTTTTTTTCAAGCCTAAATAGCTGGTATATGAAAAAGGAGGAGGAGGTAAGGGTTGAAGATTCTTTTCAGAGAGTCACCTCCAGGCCGGTATTTGCAAAGATCTCCGTTCCCCATTATCACGGGGCAGCTATGGATGGGGTGGCAGTTAGGGCAGAGAAGACATTTTCAGCATCTGAAGTAAACCCACTTGTGCTTACCGTAGGTAAAGATGCCCTATGGATAAATACTGGTCAGCCTCTTCCACCTGGATTTGATGCCGTTATTATGGTTGAGAAACTACATCAACTGGATGAAAGACATTTAGAGATCAGAGCCCCTGCATACCCTTGGCAGAATGTGAGAAAGGTCGGAGAAGACATTGTAGCAAGTGAACTGATTGTTCCGAGAAATCACTTAATAAATGCATATGATATTGGCGCATTTATTGCCTCAGGTAATTTTAAGATTAGGGTATGGAAAAGGCCAAAGGTATTAATAATTCCCACTGGTTCAGAGATCCTATCCCATAAAAGGATGGAATCACTTAAGGGACTCAGTCCTGAAAATATATTAGATTCCAATTCCTATCTCCTATCTTCCTTAGTAAGACAGAATCATGGAATCCCTTATATTCATGAAATTGTCCCTGATGATGAAAGGCTCCTTAAAGAGGTGATTGAAGATGCACTCTGTAAAGACTTTGATCTCATTGTCATAAATGCGGGGTCATCTGCTGGAACCAAGGATATAACATCCCATGTTATAGAGGATATGGGAGAGGTCCTTGTTCATGGAGTCAGTATTATGCCTGGAAAACCCACTATCTTAGGAATAATAAAAGGGACTCCCATTATTGGAAATCCAGGTTATATGGTATCTGCCTCCATCTCATTTGAGCACTTTATAAGACCCATACTTTTAAGGTTTCAGGGAATGGAACTTACAGGAAAAGATACCCTTAGAGCATATGCGGGTAGAAACATTCCTTCCAGACTTGGAATAGAAGAATTTATAAGGGTAAATGTGGGAAAGGTGGGGAAAAGATATATCTTTTTACCCCTTTCCAGATCAGCGGGGTCTATTTCCACATTAATTAGAGCAGAGGGAATTGTAAGAATCCCTCAGGACAAAGAGGGGCTTGAAGAGGGGCAGGAGATAGAGGTGGAACTGCTGGTTGATAAAAAAGACGTGGAAGAATCGGTATTTATCATCGGAAGTCATGATATTTCAATTGATATCCTCAAAGATGAGGCTAAAAGGAAAGAGCTCCCTTTGAGAATATCATCTGGAAATGTGGGCAGCCTCGGTGGATTGATCTCTTTAAAAAAAGGATATTCCCATATAGCAGGTTCCCATCTCTTAGATCCAGAAACTGGCACATATAATGTCTCTTATATTCAAAGATACCTGAGAGGTATTAAGGTAAGCATATTTAATCTTGTTAAGAGATTGCAGGGCCTTATAGTTCAGAAGGGAAATCCAAAAGGCATAAAGGGTGTAGAAGATCTTATAAGAGAAGATATCAGCTTTGTGAATCGACAGAGAGGGGCAGGAACACGCATTCTCTTGGATTATAAGCTCAAAGAGCTTGGGATAGATCCTCAAAAAGTTAGAGGTTATGAAAATGAGGAATTTACACACATGGCTGTTGCTGTTGCAGTAAAGAGTGGATTGGCTGATTGTGCTATGGGCATATATGCCGCTTCGAAGGCTTTGGATCTGGATTTTATACCTATTGTGGAAGAGCAGTATGATCTTATTATACCTTCAGAATACTTGGATTTAGGTGTTATAAGGATGATAATAGAGCTTATAAGCTCTGATTCCTTTAAAGAGCGTATGCATTCCTTAGGAGGATATGATGCAACCTTTAGTGGAAGATTGTGGAAGGAGATCTGAGAAAAAGACTGATCTTAGAGTATATTGAAAAGACAGCTTCCATGAATTAGGCAGCAAAATTAAACCAATTTATTGCAGGAGGTCATGGGATGAAAGAAGAGGAACTGATCAAAAAGATACTTGAAATTTCAAAGGATTCTAAGATAAGCTGTAGAGAGGCATTAAAACTTGCAGCAGAGGCAGATATACCCACGAAGAAGATGGCTAAGCTCCTTGATAAATACAAGATAAAGATCAGGGACTGTCAGCTGGGATGTTTTTAAAGAGATGCCCCCTGTCATATCCATAGTAGGAAGATCCAATTCGGGAAAGACCACCCTTATTGAAAGGCTTATTCCTGAGTTAAAAAGAAGAGGGTTTAGAGTAGGAACAGTAAAACACTACAGAAGACCCTTTGAAATGGATCTTCCTGGGAAAGATTCATGGCGGCATAAGAATGCGGGAGCAGAGGTATCCATTATCTCTTCTCCTTTTAGAATAGGAATTGTAAAAGAGTTGAGCGAAGAATTGCCCTTAGAGTCCATTATCAGATTTATGGAAGACCTTGATATTATCCTTACTGAAGGATACAAGGAGGAAAGATATCCTAAGATTGAGGTATTAAATCCTAAATTTTCTAAAGAGCCGATGATAAAGGATGGGACTCTTATAGCGGTGATAACCGAAATGGAAGTAGATCTTAAGATTCCAAAATTTAACCCGGAAAAGATCGAAGAGATCGTAGATTTTATCCTCTCTTTTTTAAGACTTCCCATGAGAAAGGAATAGGTATGGGAAATGAGATAATACAGATGGTATTGCACGCAGGACTGGTGGTAAAGATAGTGCTATTTACACTGGTTGTATTTTCTGTTGTTTCCTGGACAATTATACTCTTTAAGTGGATGAGTCTAAAAAAGGCAAAAGAAGATACCTCAGTCTTCATGGATCTCTTCTATGAGGGATTGGATTTTACACGGCTTTATAAAGAATCAGAGGATCTTCCATATAGCCCTATGGTGGCACTATTTAAGGCATTTTATAGAGAACTTACCCGTTTTAAGAAGATAGCTCCCTCAGAAGATGCAAATCCCCATATTAATACATATGTAGATACCTTGGAGAGGGTATTAAAAAAGGGCATATCATTGCAGATACAGCGATTTGAAAGGACATTACCCTTTTTAGCTACAACGGGTAATACCACACCCTTTATAGGGCTTTTTGGAACCGTATGGGGCATAATGGAATCCTTTAGAAGGATTGGACTTATGGGAAGTGCCAATCTTGCAACAGTAGCACCTGGAATATCTGAGGCGCTTGTGGCCACAGCCGCAGGTCTTGCCGCTGCCATACCTGCAGTGATATTCTTCAATCATTTTACTCAACAGATCCAGAATCTTAAATCAGAGATGGAAAGCTTCTCTTCTGAGCTCATATTAATCTTTCAACGTCAAGGATTAAAGAGGATACATCAAAGGCGAGAAATGGGACGATAGATGGAAATGGATTCTTCCAACAGATTTATGTCCAATATAAATGTCACCCCTCTGGTAGATGTGATGCTGGTGCTACTTATCATATTTATGATTACTGCACCCATGATGATGCAAGGCGTGGAGGTAAATCTCCCCAAGACCTCTTCTAAAGGGATATACAGGGGAAAGGAGCCCTTGATTATTACCATTTCAAAAGATAGAAGCATTTATGTGGAAGATCATACCATAGGCTATGACGAGATAGAGGATAAGATCAGAGTGATTATGAAGTATAGGGAATCTAAGGAGGTAGCGCTTAAGGCGGATAGGGATCTACCCTATGGATATGTAATTAAGGTTATCTCTAAATTAAAAAAGGCAGGTATTAAGCGATTAGGCATGATAACAGAACCTGTATCAAAAAGGCCTTTAAGCTGATTCCCATATTATGAATACTGAAATAAAAGAACTGGTAAATGATCGTATCAAAGAGCCCAATTGGAAGCCAATGGTGGGATTATCTATACTTATTCATATTATGGTAATTATACCCCTATTTTTATTATCTCCCACCGCAAAAAAGTTGAATCTATCGGATGTGATGATCTATCAGGTGGATCTACTGGAACTTCCCCACAATATTAAAGATTCAGATAAGTTGGAAAGTGGCCAGAAAAATATAAAAAATAAGCATCTAATATCTATCTCCAAAGTTAAGGGAATCCCTGGGGAAAGAGAGATATGGAATATAAAAAAAAAGAAGAGGAGGATTCCTAAGCTAAGAATAAAGACCTTATCCACCACTTTGGAGAGGGAATCATCAACAAAATTACTTGAAGAGGCCATCTCAAGGATAAAAAAGAAAGATATGGAAGGCAAGGCACTTAGGGAATCTAAATCCACTATCCAGGCGGTTCAAAGAGTTAAAAGAGGAGGAATTGGAAGGGGTCAGGGAGAGGGATCAAATGTGACATTACGTGGAAGTGGATCTCTATGGGGCTCAGCCTTAAGCCTGTATCAGGCAAAGGTGGAACAGAAGATAAAGGGAAACTGGGCATATCCTGTATCCCTTGCCAGGAGTCAGGATTTAGAGGCTATCGTGGAGATAAAGGTAAATAGGGCAGGGAAGATAATGGATATAAGCCTTAGGAAAAGAAGCTCTGATCCCCTTTTTGATGAATCTGTAGTTAAGGCCATTAAAAGATCAGATCCTCTGCCTCCTTTCCCTCCCATATATCGCAAACAGTGGGATGAGATAGTAATCCGTTTTACCTTAGGCGAACTTAAAGGAGGATAGATGAAAAGATATCTTTTTATCGTAATCTTATTACATTTTCTTTTACCCCAGCAATTAAGAGCAAAGATATATATAGACATTGATGAGCCATCCATAAAGAGGATTGCTATAGCTATACCTGAATTTCAGATAAGGCCTTCAGAAGAGAAGAATATTAATTTAAAAAACATGCTTCCATCTATTATATCCCATGATCTATATCTCTGTGGATTTTTCCTTCCTATTGAAAAAAAGGCATTTTTAATTAAACCCCAGGAAGATCCCTTCTTCTCTAAAGGCATTGTACAATTCAGGTCGTGGAGTTCCATTGGAGCAGAATTACTCCTCTATGGCAGAGCATATACAATAGGGAAGAGTATTGAGGTAGAGGTATGGCTGTTTGATACCTTTCTTGGTAAGATGATAATGCATAAGAGATTTCTGGGACAGATCAATAGCATAAGAGAGCTCATGCATAAGGTATCAAACCAGATATTGCAGGCTCTTACAGGGGAAGGCAGTATATTTATGCATAGATTTCTCTTTGTGGATAATTCATCCGGGCTAAAACAGATCTATATCTCTGATTATGACGGATACAATATAAGACAGCTTACTTTTGAAAGATCCATACATCTCTTTCCCAGATGGCTTCCAGATGGAAAACGATTCCTCTATACAGCCTTTACTGAAGATGGTCACATCCTATATCTGCAAGATATCTCAGGAGGAATTAAAAGAAAGATCCTACAGAAAAAGGGGCTAAATATAGGTGGGTCTTTTCACCCTGACGGTAAAAGAATGGCCATTACTTTAAGTCTAAATGACAATCCTGACATATATATAGTGGATCTAAATGGAAAGATATTAAAGAGGGTCACCAGACATTGGGCAATAGATGTATCCCCATCTTTTTCACCTGACGGTAAAAGACTTGCATTTGTGTCTAATAGGTCAGGATCTCCCCAGATCTATGTACTGGAACTTTCAACAGGTAATATGCAGAGAATCACCTATCATGGGAAATATAATACCTCCCCCTGTTGGTCAAGGCTGAATCGCATTGCATATGCGGGAATGGAAAACGGAAGATTTGATATCTTTACTATCAATCCAGATGGTTCAGGCATGGAGAGACTTACTGAGGAAAGCGGAAATAATGAAGATCCAAACTGGTCTCCTGATGGAAGGTATCTCCTGTTCTCCTCTAATAGAGGCGGAGATTATGACATATATCTCATGAACATGAGAGGGCAGAACCAGATCAGGATAATAGATCGTAAAGGGGATCAGAGTTCACCTGTATGGAGTCCTGATTAAGACGAGATATAAAGATTATTTTTTAAAATTGATTCTTGAAAAGAATTTACTTAGATGTTATGAAAACCTTTAATATTAATTTTTAAGGAGGTCATTTGATATGAAAGTAAGATCTGGGCATCTAACTCTGTTAGTGCTTTTTGTCTCTTTAATGATGATAATTTCATGCGCCAAAAGACAGGTAAAGGTGGAAGAGAAGGTGAAGGCTCCTGAGGCTGTGCCACCAAAAGTGGTTGAAAAGAAAGAGGTCGCCCCCGCTCCTTCCGCACCAAAGGTGCCTTATGGTGAAACCGAGGCATATAAAAAGGCAGAGGCAGAAAGGCAGGCAAGACTAAGAGAATTAGAAAAGAGACAGAGATTAATCGATGAGATGCAACAGTTTATGAATGAAAAGATATATTTTGATTTTGATAAATATGAATTGAAACCAGAGGCAAAAAGGATACTGAGAAAAAAGGCAGAGTGGTTAAAGAGGCATCCTGAATTCTTCTTACGCATTGAAGGTCATTGTGATGAAAGAGGGACTAATGAATATAATATGGCATTAGGGGAAAAGAGGGCGCAGGCAGCTAAAAAGTATCTGATACGTTTAGGAATTGATGAAAAGAGAATCAGAACCATAAGTTTTGGTGAGGAAAGGCCTGTAGATCCCAGGCACAATGAAGAGGCATGGGCAAAAAATAGAAGAGACGAATTTAGGCTCTTAAAATAGTAAAAGGAAGGGGAGAACTCTTCTCCCCATTAAAATTAATTGATAATGAAAAAGGGAATCCTTATATTATTGAGAGCTTTGAATTTTTCAAAGCTCTCGGAGAGAAGCTGTAATTATGGGTTATTTAAAGTTAATTTTTGGGGGTCTGGTCTCCGCCCCAGAGGGTCATCCGACCCGGAGGGGGGTGTAACCCCCAGTGTAAAAAGGGGTTATGCAAAGCTCTCATTATTAATATTTCTTCTTCTGTGTCTTTCATGTGCCTATGATCAAGATATCAAGAGATTAAATGAACAGATTGCCTACCTTCAAACGAAAATAGATACCCTTGAAAAGGCCATTGAAGAAGACAGATCAGATATGCAGCATGTATTAGAAGAGAGACTAAGCAAGATCCATTCATCTCAGGCAGAGCTTAGCTCGGAGATTGATACCTTAAAGGGTTCCCTTAGGGATCTATCAGGGAAAGTGGATGAAAATAGGCAACTTATAAGACATTCCATAGAAAAGGACTTAAGTGAACAGGATGTAATACAGAATGCTATCTTAGAGGTATCAAAGAGATTAACTCAGTTGGAAGAGAAACTGAAGAAAAAGGAGGGAGAAGGAGTTACTTCTCAATCACTTAAACAGGCAAAGGCTTCCTTAACTGAAGATGAGCTCTATCAACAATCCCTTAATCTGTTTAAAGATGGAAGGTATGAAGAGGCACTAAAGAGTTTTCAGGCACTTATAGATACCTATCCCCAATCCTCTCTTTTGGATAATGTCTATTTCTGGATGGGAGAGTGTTATTTTCGTCTAAATAAGTTTGAAAAGGCTATTCTTTCGTATCAGAAAGTTATAAAGGATTATCCCAAAAGCAATAAGATTCCCAGGGTATTTATTCGCCAGGCAAGGGCATTTATGAAATTAGATGATAAGATAAGCGCAAAGATTCTGCTTAAAAAAGTCATAAATAGATTCCCTGATACACCAGATGCCTTAGAAGCTCAAAAGATACTCAGGGGTCTAAGATAGAGACTGATGTAGCTTCTTAATTATATCTCTTATACCTATTACACCCACAACCCTGTTATTATCATCAACAACAGGAAGTATGGCAAATCCTTTTCTTATTATCTTATTAAATGCCGAAAGAAGATCCTCATCCTCTATTACGGTTACCACATCAGAAGTAGCGATATCTCTGGCTTTTATCTCATCTGGATTACCTGTCATATATCTTTCTACATCTGAAAATGATATAATTCCTTTAAGTGTATTCTCTTTATCAACCATAGGGTAACTTCTTATCCTGCCTGTAAAGAACATATCCCTTATCTCCTTTAAAGACAGCTCTTCATCTATGGTCTTTACATCCCTTATCATCGCATCTTTCACCTTCATCTCCCTCAGACCTCTTATATCTGTATCTGATCCCATATCTATCCCTATCATCTTTGGCCTCTGTTTCATCTCATGTATCTTTCTATTGTAGAACTCTATAACTGCCCTTCTATCAAGCATACCTAAGAGTTGTGAATGATCTTCATCCCTGACAACAGGAATACTATTTAGGTTCTTTATCGTAAATTTTCTCAGCACATCACTCAGGTATTCTGATGGAGTGGTCACTATAACATCTGGAGTTGCAATATCTTTCATTACTACCAACTTATCAATATCGCCATTAAACAGTATTCCCCTTATATCATTTATGGAAAATATACCTCTTAGCCTGTTTTGTTGATCCACCACAGGGAAATACTCCTGCTTAGAAGAGCTGAAATATCTTTTAAATGACTCAAAGGTCATATGTTCTGGTATGAGATCCACCTTTTTGACATAATCTAATAATTCTCCTACCTTGATAGTGCCCAATATATCTATGAAAAATTCCCCTCTATGTGCATTAGAGTCTATCTTTGTTGGAACCTGTTTAATGTATATGGTCCATCTCTTTGACATTAAAAAGGCTATGGAGCATACTAAGAGACTGGGAAGGAGAAGGTGATATGAATTGGTCATCTCACTTACAAATATTATTGTGGATATGGGCGCCTTAGATACCGCTGAAAAGAATCCTGCCATCCCCACAACTACAAATGAACCTGGATGCCCCACTATGTCAGGGAGCAGATTATGAAATATTCTACCTACCACACCCCCCAGAGCTCCTCCTATTACAATGGAAGGGCCAAATACCCCCCCACTTCCTCCTGAACCAATTGAAAATGAGGTTGTAAATATCTTACCTATCGCAAGAGATAATAAAAACCAGGATGACAATTGATTTTCTAAGGCAAGCTGAGCATATCCATAGCCGAATGAGAGTGTATGTGGTAAAAAATATCCTATAATACCTGTAATGAGACCACCAATTGCGGGCTTTATATGATTTGGGATATCCATCCTTTTAAAAAGGTTATGAACCCCATAGAATGCCCTAACATATAGCCATCCTCCTGCCACAAGCACCACAGAAAGGATCACATAAGGGCCTAACTCTAAGGGGTTTTGAAACATAAAATCCGGTGATTCAAAAAGCGAACCCCATCCAAATCTAAGGCAAAATACACAATAGGCTACAACAGAAGAGATACCCGCAGGGATAATCACATCGGATTCAAATTCTGGTTCACGATATAGCACCTCTGCGGCAAAGAGTGCTCCTGCAAGTGGCGCTCTAAAGATACTGCCTACCCCTGCTGCAAGTCCGGCTGCAAGCATTATTCTTCTATCTCTCTCAGAGAGCTTTAACTTTGTGGCAAGAAAGGATCCAAAACCTGCTCCAATCTGGGCAATCGGCCCCTCCCTCCCTCCAGAGCCTCCAGAGGTAAGTGTGAGAGCAGAGGCTATGGTCTTTATAATGGGAATCCTTCCCCTTATATAACCTCCTTTATTATGAAAAGAATCAATTGCAGCGTCTGTCCCATGGCCTTCTGCCTCTGGAGCAAAGGTATATACAAGCCATCCACTGAGTATACCACCAAGAACAGGGACAATTATGAGCATCCATTGTCTGAAAGGAGTGGATGTGGGAGAGAAGAGATGGGTCTCTCCATAGGGAGGGGGAGGACGATAGCCTGCAAGATAGTCTAAGAAAAAATGGAAACCTATCTGGCAAAGGTAATGAAATGCTATAGAGCCACCCCCTGCAATAAACCCTATCAATACATAATAGAATATATTCCTTGCACTTAGACCGATCCTTATCCCCTTAATCCATTGCCTCAAGATATCCCCCTGAGCTGATATATCATCTATCTATTACAAGATTTAATATATACGTCAATGAGACCTTTGTATAACCCCTTTTCACGCTGGGGATTATACCCCCCTCCGGGTCGGATGACCCTCTGGGGCGGAGACCAGACCCCCAAAAATTAACTTAAAATAACCCCAAATTACAGCTTTTTATGAGAGCTTTGAAAAATTCAAAGCTCTCGTCAATGCATCTATATGGAAAACTTGCAAAAGAATCTATGAAATGTTCATCAATTTTTTAGATTAGATCTTAAGTAGCATAAAATAATTTAAATTTTCCTCTTTTTAAAGTATTTGATTGACTTTCCAAAATCTGTTATTATAAATAAAAGTAAAAGAATAAATTACTCATTTTAAAAAGGAGAATGTCATGCCACAGATAATGACCACAAAAGAATTGGCCAAATATCTTAAGCTACATGAGATCACCATATGTAAGTATGCGGCCGAGGGAAAGATCCCAGCAATTAGAATAGGAAGGGTGTGGAGATTTGATAAAGAGGCCATTGATAAATGGATAAGCAGCGGCCAACAAAAAGGCAAAGAAAAATAGATGATTTTTTATATAGATAGAAAAATTACCCATAAAGGAGGTATCTTTTTCTAAATTCTAAGTATTGATCTAATTGACTATCTATTTCAGCCTTTATAAGGGATAGATCTTTCCCTCTTTCTATATCTTTTCTCAATCTATTACTACCTATTATTATATCGATGGGTAGTTGGTTATATTCGTATTCATAAGGAGGATCTTTCCAACAAAAATCTTCTTTAAACAGCCTTATTATAGTGTGGATAAGGGTAAGGGTCATCATAAAGGGCCTAAAATGTTTGGGATCGGTTATATGAATAAAAAATCCCCTGCAGAGCTCATTTGCCCATTTATTAAATGTGGGTCTAAAATGGATTTCTTGTAGCACACAACCTCTAAAGGGAGGAAGTGCTTTCCTTATAATTTTTGTATTCAGATATGGGCTTCCAAAGATCTCAAAAGGCCTGCATGTCCCTCTTCCTTCTGAAATATTAGTGCCTTCCCATAGAACCTGACCAGGGTATACCATCGCTGTCTTCGCTATAGGCATATTGGGTGAAGGCATGAGCCAATAAAGACCGGTGTCTTCCCAAAGCATATTTCTATTCCATCCCTTCATCTTGATAATTCTGAGTTCACAACCGATATTCATCTCCTGATTAAACATCAAGGCCATCTCAGCCATGGTAAGCCCATGTCTCATGGGAAGTGGGAAAGGGCCTACAAAGGATCTCATCTTATCTTCTAAGATATTTCCTTCTACAATGGCACCTCCCACAGGGTTGGGTCTATCAAGAATCACCACCTCTTTTCCCAACTTGGCACATTCCCTTAGACAGTTTAGCATGGTGGAGCTAAAGGTATATACCCTGCATCCCACATCTTGAAGATCTACTATGAGAGAATCAATGAGATCCAGCATTTCAGGTGTGGGTGACCTTGTCTTAGAATATAGGCTAAAGACGGGGATCTTAAGGTCTTCATCATATCCATTAACGGATTCTATCATATTATCCTGTTCTGTTAAAAAGATTCCGTGTTGGGGAGAAAACAGGACCTTAAGAGAGTTAGGAAAGAGTGAATTTAGCACAAATTTTGAATGTGTAAGAGAACTATCCAATGAGGCACTATTGCACAGAAGCCCCAGCCTTTTACCCTTAAGTATATACCTTCCTTCTTCTTTTAATACCTCAATTCCTGTAAGAACCTTTGTCATTCAATACTATCTTATTATTCTCTTCATAATCTCCTCTAACCGGGGATCTGAATATTTAAAATTCTTAACTATGGGTCTGAGTTTATAAGATAATCTATTATATCCCCACCTACATCTCTCTTCAGTATTTTTTACACCCTCTCTCTTAAAAAAATAGGGTAGATTGGTATCAAAAAACGAGATACTATCTGCATCCCTTATCAGATCAGATCTCTGATCACCCCCTGTCTCATGCAATCTTACTATTCTAAATACCTCTTCAGCAAGGGGAATTGGACCATTATTTTTTAAGATTATCTCTTTTAAAATCAAAGCGCTATTAAGGGCATGCGCCATCTTAAATTCTTGAAATGATTTATAGTCTTCTCTTCTTACCTTTTTCTCCTCAATTGCCCTTTCAATATCATGCCCAAAGGCCGATAACTTAAGGGCCTCATCTGCATCAGGTTTAAGGAAAAGGAGCCATCTTAATGTATTTTCAGCATGAATAGGATCTTCAGGAACATGGGAGGCTTGAATAATCCCTCTTATCTCCCTCCATATCTTTTCATATCCCATCCCTGATCCCTCATAATCCATATCCTTCGGGCAGTTTCCAGATTCATCAAGATAGCAATAGCGATAAGTGCCCAAATCACCTGATTAAGTATGGAAAATACAAATATCAGAAAGATTCTGATATCTCTTCCTATCCTAAATTTAAAAGGCAGGCCCTCCTCCTTTTTTATCCTATCATATTTATGGGCTGTATAGCTTACCATATATGATCCAATAAGTGCCATAAAGCCAATCAGAAAAGTAAAAAAGGAAGGATTACTGAGAGTGCCATAATATGTAAGGGAAAAGATAAGGAATCCATCCTGATATCTATCTAAAACCGCATCAAGCCAGGCACCGTATTCACTTCGTTGATATTTTATTCTTGCTATCTCCCCATCACAACCATCTATTATGGAGCCCAGTTGAGCCAATATGGCACCCAAAAGGAGATAGAGATATGTTCCTAATAGTATTATCGCAGAACCACAAAGAGATAGGAAAAAAGAAAAGAGGGTTATCTGATTTGGGGTTATGGGCCAATTACAGATATGTTTCGAAATCCTTAAAGATATGGGTCTATTTATATATCTGGATATGGGGCCATCACTCTGCTTGGAACTTAGATCTTCCAATATTAGCCTTTCTGCCTTTAAAAGGGCCTCTTCATCATCCACATCTATCCAGTAGCGTTTTCCCATATCATAGGTAAATACCTTACCTCTTTCTGCCATATATCTTATAACACTTGAAAGTGTAGTATTACCTGTCTCAGAGACCGCCTCTTGAATATGGGTAAATATGGAGGGAGAACATAGGAATATACCTGTATCATAGGCATTAAATCTATCAATGTCTTTTCCAATGCTTATGAGCCTATTATCCTGACATTCTACCTTAGTAACATCCCTTAGATCTATGTAGGGGTTATCCAGATTTCTATCAACTACCAACAGGACCGTATCCTCTTGAAGAGGATAGTCCTTAATCTCATTTAGTATCTGAGGGTCAAAGAGATGATCTCCCATTACCAAGATAAAATTATCTCTTATATATTCTCTTGCCTTCAATACTGATATGGCATTCTCTTTATCCCATTGAGGATTTTCAATTATATGAATCTCCTGCCCTATCTTAATTTGAAGCCTTTTTAAAAATTCCCTTAACTTATCACCATTATATCCTACTACCACATATATATCTCTTATCCCTGCCTCTATGACAGATCTTATTATCCTCTCAATCAGAGGAACACCCAATATGGGAACAAGGGGCTTGCAGGGCCCCTTATTCCTGATCCGTGTCCCTTTACCTGCTGCTATAATAAGGCACTTCATGGACTGCTCTTTTTTGTTCCTGATTGATAAATTCCTCTACCATACGGTATGCCTCATCATCCGTAAATTGCTGAGGAGGATGTTTGCAAAAATAGGCAGATGGCCCTATAAGCACTCCACCTTGGCCCCTTTCTAATGCCAGCTTAGCGCACCTTATAGCATCTATAGCAACACCTGCTGAATTTGGGGAATCCTCTACAGATAGCCTGAGTTCCAGATCAATTGCCACATCGCCAAATATCTTTCCTTCCATCCTGATAAAACAGATCTTATTGTCTTTTTGCCAGGGCACATAATCACTGGGACCTATATGTATATTTTCACTTTCCAATCTCTTTGCGGTTACAGACTGAACAGCCTCAGTCTTTGACTTTTTCTTTGATGCCAGTCTGTGCCTATTTAACATATTAAGGAAATCGGTATTACCACCAGTGTTTAGCTGGTAGGTCCTCTCCAGCTTTACCCCCCTCTTTTTAAAGAGATCTGTCAAGATCCTATGGGTGATGGTTGCGCCAATCTGGCTCTTTATATCATCACCAATGAGTGGAAGATTCTTCTCTTTAAAACGGGCTGCCCACATGGGAGTGCTTGCAATAAATACCGGAATGTTGTTTATAAATGCAACTCCTGCCTGAAGTGCACACTCTGCATAAAAGCGGGTGGCCTCTTCAGAGCCCACTGGAAGATAATTTAGGAGAATCTCTACTCCTGACTCTTTCAAAATCCTTACCACATCCTCTTTCTTTGGCTCCTCCTCCTCAGAAAGCACAAAGGTATATTTATCTTCATAGTCCTTCATATGGTCAGAGAAGCCGTCTAACACCTTTCCCATATGGACCCTGACCCCTTGATTCGGAATATCAGGGCAGAATATCTTTGTGCAATTGGGGGGGGCAAATATGGCATCCTTAAGATCTTTCCCCACCTTTCTCTTATCTATATCAAATGCAGCTACCACCTCAATGTCGTATGGCCTATACCCTCCTATCTCCCAGTGCATAAGACCAATGGCATCTTCAGGATCTTTGTCCCTATAGTAATGAATTCCTTGAATTAACGAACTTGCACAATTCCCAACACCCACAATTCCAATTCTGATCTTATCCATACCACCCTCCTTAAAATTTTTATTTAACAAGCTAAGGGTTAATACTGATAGATTTTACTAAGTTTACTATTATGCTAAAAAAATTGAATTATGAACATAAATTTATGATTAACACAAAAAAATATAGTCATTTATCGGGATATGTCAATTAAAGTCGGTATATGTATTAAAAGGGGCTGGATATTATATCCAGCCCCCAATCATCATTAACCGCTCTTAACCTCTATCTTTTTAACTGCCTGCTCTTTTGTCTTAGGAATGACCAGTTTTAATACCCCATCTTTGTAAGTTGCCTTTGCATTGTCAGGATCCACATCAGTAGGAAGCTCCAAGGTTCTGGTGAAAGAGCCATATCTCCTCTCTATACGATGATAATTTACATCCTTTTCCTCTTTTTCACTCTTCTTTTCCCCTTTAAGGGTCAGAGTCCTCCCATGAATTGTTATATCAATGTCCTTTGGATCAATACCAGGAACTTCAGCATGGACAACTATCTCCTTAGGATTCTCAGATACATCCACAGAGGGTATCCACTCACCTTCACCAAACAGCCTTCTCAGAGGTCTCATCTCAAAGAATTCATCAAAGAGTCTGTCCATCTCTCTTCTGAATCTGTCAAGCTCTCTTCTCTCCCTCCAGGGTATCAGTTCTAACATCGCCATCACCTCCTTTAAGATTAATTTCTATTTCTTAAATAAGATCACTTTGTCCATTGTCAAGGGAGCTTAGGGATTTTTTAATAAAGTATAGATTGATCTTCTAAATTTAGGAATTAGCAACTTGACATACACCTAAACAAAATTATTTTTTCTAAAAAAATCCATTATAAGGAGGGGGAAGGTATGGCACAGGTAAGATCTGAATTAAGGGATCCTTTTAGGGAGTTTGAAGAGCTTAGAAGAGAGATTGATAGGCTATTTGATGACTTAGGTAGAAGTTTTTTAGAAGAAGGAGAGGTGGGATTGTATCCCGCCTTAAATATCACTGAAGATAGGGATTGTATCTATGTAGAGGCAGAGCTTCCTGGTGTTCGTCCGGAAGATATTGATCTTTCCATAAATCAGAATACCTTAATAATAGAGGGAGAAAGAAGAGATGGTGTTGAAGGTGATGAGCTCAGATTCTTCAGAAAGGAGATAGAGAGGGGAAGATTTAGCAGAGCTGTCTCTCTTCCTGTGGAGGTAGATCCAGAGAGTGCTGATGCCTCATTAAGAGATGGGATATTGTATCTGAAACTTCCCAAATCAGATAAGGCTAAGCCAAAGCAGATACCTGTTAAAAGCTAAGATGAAGTGGAGGTGATGGATATGAAGAAAGTGGAAAGATATAAGAGAAGGGCCTATTATACTACCAAACCCAGGGTTGATATATTTGAAGATGATACCTCAATTACCATATTGGCAGATCTTCCTGGAGTAAAGACAGAGGATCTGTCAGTGGAAGTTAAGGACAATATCCTATCCATAGATGGTAAGGTCAATAGGAATGATACACAGAATTATATACTCAGGGAGATTGATACTGAAAGATATAGGAGGGAATTTGTCCTTACACCCATAGTGGATCAGACAGACATAGAGGCAGAACTTAAAAATGGTGTTCTGCGTATTACTCTTCCAAAGATAAAAGAGGCAACACCTCATAAGATAAAGATAGAGGGTTAGGGAGTCTGTTTGGGATTGGATTTGATCCAATCCCATTTTTTATTATTGATTCTAATTATAGATTATGCATCTTTTATATGTTATATGGCTATAGAGCTTTTAAAAGATGTATGTTGTCAGGATAGAGAGATAAATCTCTTCACTTTGGAACAGGTTCTCATCCTTTCCTTAGAGATTGCAAGGGAGGGAAGGGAGGGGAGGAAGATAGGCACTCTCTTTGTGGTCTCTGACTCTGAGGAGGTATTAAAGAGATCCCGTTGCATTATACTTGATCCACTGAAAGGACATCCTGACAATCTTAAACGAATTGATGATCCCAATATGAGGGAGACCATAAAAGAGCTGGCACAATTGGATGGTGCATTTATCGTATCTGATGAAGGAGTAGTAATCTCTGCATGCAGGTATATAAATGCCTCATCTGATGGCATTAATCTCCCCTTAGGTTTTGGAAGCAGACATATGGCGGCCGCATCCATTACCAAGGAGACCTCTGCTGTTGCAGTGGTGGTATCAGAAAGCTCTATAGTAAGGATATTTGATGATGGAGAGCTGGTCTCTGAGATAATTCCTGAAATCTGGATGATAAGCCGCTATAGCCATCATCTGAAAGGAAGATTTACTCGTAAAAGTTCTCATAATCTTACTGTGGTTAGTAAAAAATCCTTAAAGGAGGGGTAGAGGATGAAGATTGAAGAATTAATAAAAGGTAGAGGGGATAATGAGCAGGTTAATATTGATGGAGTCCAGGTTCATGTCCATGTATTAAAGAGGATGATGCAGGATGGCTATACAGATATCTTACATTATAAAGAGAATAACACTTTTACCTTATGGGGTAAAAACTGTTCAGCCTGTTTTACCCCTGAACAGCTCTATGAAAGGGCAAAGGCATAGGGGACAGTTATGATACTTGGGATGATGAGAAGGCATGCTAAGTCGTGGTTGATTAAGTTCATTATAGGAATGATTACCATAGTCTTTATCTTCTATTTTGGCTATTCCTTTCGTTCAAGAGAGGGACTTAAGATCGCCTATGTAAATGGAGAGGTAATAAGTGGAGGAGAGTTTCAGAAACTATATATGGAAAGGATTCAGGCGCTTCAGAGAAGATTGGGAAAGCTATGGGATGATCAGATGATCAAGAGGCTGAATCTAAGAGAAAAGGTATTAGAGGAGCTTATTGATCAAAAGCTTCTCAGTCAAGAGGCAAGGAGATTAGGGCTGGATGTCAATGAAAATGAGATTCAGCATGCCATCTTAAATTATCCCCTTTTTCAGATAAAAGGACGTTTCAGTATGGCAAGATATAGACAGATATTAGAGCAGAATCACATGGATCCCCCAGAGTTTGAAAAAGGGGTGGCTCAGCAGATACTAAAGGATAAATTATCCCAAATCCTTATATCACTTACTCCAGTTACAGAGAAAGAGCTTAAAGACTATTTTTATATCAAAAATAGAGAAGTAAAGATTGAGATTATGGAGATACCTAAGAGCAGGTTCATAGAGGATATAAAACCGGATCAAGAGGCTATTGAAAAATATTTTAAAGAGAATAGGGAAAGATATAGAATTCCTGAAAAGATTGAAGTTGCCTATTTAGATATAGATCCTGATGAATTTAAAAAAGGGGTAAAAATTACCCAAGAAGAGATAAAGGACTATTATGAAGAGAATATGGAACAATTTATTGAAGAGAAGAAGGTAAAGGTAAGGCACATACTTTTAAAAGTAAAGGAGGGAGCATCAGAAGAGGAGAAAGATAAGATACGAAAGAAGGCAGAGAGGATATTAAAGTTGGCAAAGGAGGGGGAGGACTTTGCCAGACTTGCAAAGAGATATTCTGAAGGGCCTTCTGCCAAACAGGGAGGAGAGCTGGGATATATCAGCAGGGGTCAGATGGTAAAGGAGTTTGAAGATGCGGTATTTTCCATGAAAAAGGGTGAGATAAGAGGGCCTGTTAAGACACGTTTTGGATATCATATAATAAAGGTAGAAGATATAAAAGAGAAGAGGATTAGGCCTATTGAAGAGGTAAGAGAAGAGATAAGAGAGATACTCAAAGAGAGAAAAGCTCAAGAGCTTGCCTATGAAAAGGCTGTGGAGTTATGGGATCATATGCCCTATGAAACGGATCTATCGGATTACGCAAAGGAAAGCAAAGTAAGATACTCTAAGCTCAATCCATTTTCAAAAGATGACCCAATTTACAATCCCAGCATTAGTGAAGATATAAAAGATACACTCTTTTCTCTTGAAGAAGGATGTATAAGTGATGTCCTTGAGATTGATCGTAAGTTTTATATCTTTCAGGTATTAAAAAAGATACCTTCACGGATTCCAGATCTAAAAGAGGTGATAACAAAGGTAAAAGAAGACTTAAAAGATGAGCTTTCTGTGAAGAAGGCCTTAAAGATTGCACGAGATGCCCTTGAAAGATTAAAAAAAGGTCAAAGCTGGGAAGCAATTAGAGATGAATTAAAGGTTGAGTCAAAAGAGACAGGCTTTTTTAAAAGGGGGGAGCCACCATCTGAAATAGGCTATAGAGAAGAGATAGTAGATGAGATATTTTCCCTTTCAAGACATATGCCCTATCCTGATAGGCCTTTTAGAGACAAAAATGGGGCATTGATATTTAGATTATTAGATGAGCGGCTTCCAGAGGAAGAGCTATTTAAAGAAGAGAGGGCAGAGCTTTTTAAGACCCTTATGTTTTCAAAGTATAACCTGTTTCTTGCTGAATGGCTTACTTCAGTAAAAGGGAGAGCAGATATAAGGATAGTTAAGAGGCCATAATTAACTTTTTATTTCTATCATATATCTCTTATCTTTTAATGGAAGATAAAAGATTCCATCTCTTTGTTCTATCTTAGATGCAAGTTGATAATAGGCTGATCGGGAAAAGCGTGCCTGAAATCTTCCTCCTTTGACCATACAGTATGGAACATTTTCTTTCCCAATAAAGAGGGTTTCAGGGATTAGTTCCTCTGTGCTATCATCATTTAATTTTAAGATATAGGCAGAAGGCGATCTATCTATCTCCCCTACTATATTTACACTTAGAACCACAAATGGACAATCTTCTACCTCAATTATGCATCTCTGACCATTCATATTTAGTATATATCTTCCATCTTCAAGTCTATCTAAGTATCTGTATAGGTCGTTTATTATCTCTTTTTTAATCATCTCAACACCCATATAGAACCACTTTCCCTCTTTATCAATCCTTATATTACATGGCTTTAGGTCATCTTCTGCCATAGGTCTTTCTCCTTCCCCTCTTCTTTCTATTAAATTTAATGGATATACCTTTTTCCTTTAAAAACTCAATTGCCTCTTTGTGGAGATCTCTAAGTGCACCCCTCTTTAAAATAGCCTTATACATCTCTACTGTAGCAAGTTCATCGCTTAATCCAAGACAGTGGGAGAGTCTGCCTGCCTGTTGAGGATGGTCTGAAATATATCTTTTAAAGAGCTTTACATCCCTTTTTCTGAGCACATGATTCAGGTTGCGATAAAAATTTGCATATCCCTGCTCTATTTCAAGTTCATCAACCAATTGAATTTCCTCTCTCAAAAGTAGATTCTATTTTATGTTGAATTACTTTTCTCTGTAGCATAACATACCCAAGAGATTATCTGGGAGTGATTTTAGATGAATAATCTTACCTATTCAAGGGATTATTTAGAGGCACTGGATAAAGGGAGACCTCCTAATATAAAGAGGCTATTCCCCAATTCAAAGGCCCTTATTGTAAGCGGTAAGGTTATAGACAGAGCAATGATAAAAAAGGGAAGATGTATGACCATAGCCGCCAATGCAAGAAACTATTTTGTTGCAAGGGGGGTATTAATTGCAGCCCAGAGAGCAAATGCGGCAATAATAGTGGAGATTGCAAAATCAGAAGGGGGGTTAAATGGTTATTGTGCAATAAATTATTGGAATCTGGCAAGAATTGTAGATAATTTATGCAATGAACTTCATATTACTATACCCATTGCCATACATGCTGATCACTATAGCATAAAAAATAGCGATGATTTAGAGCAGGCAAAAGATATCATTCCCTCCCTGTTTGATTATGGAATAACATCCATAGCTATTGATGCATCCCACCTACCAGAAGATGAAAACCTGCTTGCTAATATAGAACTCTGCAGGTATATTCCTTCGTGGGCCGGATATGAGACAGAGGTTGGAGAGATAAAGGGAAGACAGGGAATGACCACTGTTGAAGAGGCTGAATTCCATATAAGGGGATTAAATGCCAATGGAATATTTCCGGACTGGCTTGCTATAAATAATGGAACTGTACATGGAATTGAGCAAGAAGCTTATGGAATAGATCTTCAAAGAACAATTGAGATACATAATGCTATCTCAGACTTTGGTATCTCTGGAGCTCAACACGGAACTTCTGGAAATAGCTTTGAGATGCTTAAAAGGGTTGCAAGTGAGACCCTTACTACAAAGGCAAATATCTCTACTGCTCTTCAGATGGTCTCATGGGGTGTGAAAGTAAATGAATATGGAAATGCCATATTGGATAGTGAAGGTAGATTAATTAAAGAAGACTCTAAGGGAATACCTTCTGAACTGTGGGATGAGATGGTTAGATATGCCAATGACAGAGGTTGGGGTATCTCTGATTATAAGAGGCTGAACCTTCCTTTTGAAAACTATCTGCTCAGTCTTCCTATTAAGGTAAGGGATAGGATAACCGAAGGGGTCTCAGATTTTGTATATAGACTTCTTACAGAGGTCTTTAATGCAAAAGAGAGTGCAGATATAGCATTGGAACTCATCTTAGAGAAGGGATCCTATGATATGGGCTTTAAGACCACAAAAAAAGAGGATCCAGCAGATTGGACAGTAGAAGAGATAAGAAAGAGGGCATCTCAGTTTTCATCTGACCATGGAAAAGCCGGTGACTATGATGACTGAAAGAGAGACCAATAAAAATTACAGAATCTGGATAAGGGATATAAAGGTTGACACCTGGGTTAAGGAGTCCTATCTGGTCAAGAGTAAGAGATCCATGTTAACAAAAAAGGGGGACCCATATCTGAGCATGATCCTCTCTGATAAGACAGGTCAGATTGAGGCCAGGGTATGGGATAGGGTGGAAGAACTATCAGCCCAGTTTAAAGAGGGGGATGTTATCCATATTGAAGGATATGTAACATATTTTAAGGACTCTATCCAACTAAACATAAAGGAGATAAGACCCCATAAAGGGAAGATTGATCCATCTGTATTTCTGGAAAGCACCTCTCAAGATATCTCTCAGATGATGAAAGAATTAGAGGATATCTTAGGACAGATTAAAAATCCATATCTTCAATTCATTATAGATGAGTTTCTCAAAGACTCAGATTTTATGACTTCTTTTAAAAGAGCACCAGCGGGCAAAAACCTTCATCATCCATATCTTGGTGGCCTGCTTGAGCATACCCTAAATGTTATGAAGATGTGCACCCAGATATCAGAGCTATATCCATTCTTAGATAGGGAACTGCTGTTGTGTGGGGCATTTCTACATGATATTGGAAAGATAAAGGAATATCAATATGATCTACATTTTGACTATACCCATGAGGGAAGACTATTGGGACACCTGATATTGGGAATTTCCATGTTGGAAGAAAAGATCAGACATATTGATAAGATACCTAAGGATCTCATACTTAAACTGAAACATCTTATCCTTAGCCATCACGGAGAATATGAATTTGGCTCTCCAAAGAGGCCTAAAATACTTGAAGCTGTTGTTCTCCATTTAGTAGATGAGATAGATGCCAAGATAAATGGTATATACAGATTCTTTGAAACAGATGGAAATGAAGGGCTCTGGACAGGTTTTAGCAGGGTATATGACAGATTCTTTTTAAAGGGTATTATACCAGATGAAGATGACCTGAAGAATGATACCGGATTCAGATTGCAGGAAGATCTCTTTAATAGAACATGAAAGAATATGAACATAGGATAAACTATCTTAGGCTCTCAATTACAGATAGGTGCAATCTGAGGTGTATCTATTGTGTCCCCCAGGAAGGAATAAGATTTGTGCCTTATTCAGAGATATTGACCTATGAAGAGTTACTAAGAGTGGTGCGTCTATCTATCCAGGTGGGGATAAGAAAGGTAAGGCTCACTGGTGGAGAGCCCCTTTTAAGAAGAGGGATTATAGGATTTCTATGTAGATTAAGGGAGATTCCTGAACTCGTCGATATATCCCTTACCACCAATGGGGTATTGCTTAAGAGATTTGCAAAGGACATTAAAAGGTGTGGTATAGAGAGAATTAATATAAGCTTAGATACCCTGAGAGCGGATAGATATAAGAAGATAACAGGCAGAGACCACTTCCGTGATGTCTGGGAAGGGATTGAAGAGGCGTTAGATCAGGGATTTGATCCGGTAAAGATAAATACAGTGGTAATGAAAGGGCTAAATGATGATGAATTGGAAGATTTTATCTCACTTACATTTAAAAGGCCTTTTCATATAAGATTTATAGAATTTATGCCCATTGGAGAAAACAACAGGTGGGATCCTAAAAGATTCATATCCGGTAGAGAGATCTTGGAAAGGGTAAAGGGATATGGTAAACTAATTGAGATACCTTCAGATCCTTACTCTGGTCCTGCAAGGCGATTTAAGATAAAAGATTCCATAGGAGAGATCGGAATTATCGAAACCATGACAGGACATCAGTGTAAAAACTGTAACAGGCTTCGTCTTACAGCCGAAGGTGGCCTCAGGAGCTGCCTCTTTTCTGACTCTGAGGTGGATCTTAGATACATGCTTAGAAACGGAAAAAGCGATCAAGAGCTTGTGGAGGTTCTGAGACATACCATTGAAAAAAAGAAGAGGATTATTCAAAAGGGGATAATATATCCGAGGAGATGTTCAAGACATATGTCAAGTATTGGAGGATAGGGCATCGATGGGAACCTCTCTGAAATCTGGAGGGATAGATATCTTAAAGATACCAGTAGGAAGGGTAGGATTAAATCCGATTTTCTTAAGATGAATCAGTGCCTTTCCTTTCCCCTCTGTGGATATGATATCTATATCCTTTGCATAAAGGATTCCTTCTTTAAGTCTTTCAATGGATAAAAATCTCATCTTCAGGCCCTTAGTCGGAAAATCGCACTCCATGCCTTTATCTAACAATCTCAATCTTCCCTCTATCTCTTCTTTATCATTGAGAATATATATCAGCCCATCTTTAAGTATAGTGCTATTGTGATGCCATAAGGCTGGAAAGGCCCTTAGTAGATACCATATAACCTTTTCATCAATCATAAAAGGAAATAGTGTTGTAATATCCTTAGCCCTACCACGGTAGTAGGAATCTTGAATAAAGGAGATTATATGGACTCTCCTGTCTTTTATAAGGATATGATAGAGGGGCATTCCAGAAACAGCATTGATCTCCATCTTTAATCGGAATGGCCCTTTTGAAAGCACGTAAAATACATTAAACCTGCCTTCATATGGCCAACTATATATCTCACATGTAAAGGAGCCATATATAGAGTAGACACATTCCCCTTGTTTCCTTAAAAGATTAATAGTATCTCTGAATTTAATTTCTGAAACCCTATAGCCTGGCCTAATTGCACATCCAAACAGGTAAAAAAAAAGATTATAATAATTAAGATATGTCTTTCTCTATCTAATATGGTCATTTAATAAATTCCTTTATTCTCCTAATCTTGTCTCTTATCTTTTCTTTGTCAGGATGATTCAGTTCAATAGCCCTTTGATATAGCTCCAGAGCCTTTTTATATCTCCTCCTTTTTATATATATATCGCCTAAGTGCTCTATTATGGTAGGATCATTGGGTGTAAGAGATAGGGCCTTTTTAATCAGTTCCAATGCCCTATCATATTGTCCTTTCTTGAAATAGATCCAACCCAAGCTATCAACTATATATCCACTGTTCGGTTTTATCTTTAAGGCCTTTTCTATAAGTTTGAGTGCTTCATCAAGCCTTATCCCCATCTCTGCATAGGTATAGCCTATATAGTTTAAGGCATCAGCATGATCTGGGTCAATAGAGAGGATCTTTTCCATAGTCCTTATAGATTCTTCTTTTTTCCCCATCTTATCATAAACTATGCCTATCCTGTAGATAAGCTCCACGTCTTGACTATTATCTTTTAAAAGGCCATTTAATATCTCAAGGGATTTCTGGTAATCTTTCTTTTCTTCATAGATTTCAGCAAGCATTATATCAAAGTCTCTGCTCTTCTTATATCTCTTTGCATTTTCAATAATCTCTATTGCCTCATCAAATCTTTTAAGTCTTGATAGCACATAGACCATATGGATCCTGGAATCTTCATATAAGGGAGAATCTTTGCCGATCTTTTTAAGATTATTAAGTGCCTTTTCATACTCATCCTTTTCTTCATATGCTAAACCAAGATAATATAGTGCCTTATTATACTTAGGCCATCTATTGAGAATGGCCTTAAGTATTTTTATGCCCCTATCAATCCTACCATATCTGATATAGAGGAGCGCAAGCTCAGAGCCCTTTTTGTCTCCCTCCTTAATCTTCTTTTCCATCTCTTTTAGATGTCTTTCGGCATCCTGCCTTTTATTTATACTCATATAGAGATTTACTAACCTCTTTCGCACCTCTATATTAGATGGAAACCTCCTTATGAATCTCTCATATACATCAATTGCCTTCTTATACATTCCCTTTACCTGATAGAGAGTGCCCAGATCAAAAAGTGCAGGAACCATATCCTCCTTTAATTCAATGGCCTTTTTATAGCCTTCTTCAGCCTTCTTATAATTACCCATATGGAACTGTATCCTTCCCCAATAGTAGTGTGTGATGGGAAGTTGGGGTGCGATATCTAAAAGATTCTTGGCATGGTTAAGTGCCTTCTTAAATTCTCTCTTCCTCAGATAGTAATTGCAGAGCAATATCCTTAAGTTTCTGTTCTGAGGGTCCAGCTTTATAGCCTTTTCATAGACTTCAAACGCCCTTTTCTCCTGACCTTTCCTCCTCAGTATCTCTGCCAAGACCAATAGGGAATTCAGATTTTGGGAATCTAACTCCATAGATCTCTTGGCATAGAGCTCAGCCTCATCCAGCCTTCCCATCTCCTTTAAAAGCAGAGCCATCTTTGTATTCAGATAAGCAGAGTCGGGATCAGATCGTAATGCATCATTAAGATATTGTTCTGCCTTTTTATATTCCCCTTTATTGATATAGAATGAAGACAGGAGGAATTTGGCATATGCTATCTGTTTTGGATCTTTCTCCGGCTCAGCGGTAGCATTTCCTTTTTGAATTTCGTCATTACTTTTAGAAAGATCTTCTTTTACCACTGGACAAGTGGATGCACATGATAGAAATACAATATAGAGAATACATAGGATAGGAATTCTTATCTTCATCATTTCAAAAAGTCTGAATATCTCTCTTCAAAATCTGGAATCTCTTTCTTTAAAAACTCTTTTATCTTGCCTATAATCTTTTCCTGAATCTGCCTGACCCTTTCTCTGGATATATTGTATTTATCGCCCAATTGCTGAAGGGTCAGGGGCTTTTCTGCCATAATCCTATTTTCAAATATATCCAGCTCCTTTCCCTTTAAATGTCTCTTAAATTCTTCAAGCTTCTTTAAAAGTAGTTCTCTGTCCTCCTTTTGCCCGATTAGCTCATCTGGTGGAGGCCCTTTATCGGGCAATAGCGATCCTAACATCTCTCTGCCATTATCTCCAATGGGTGAGTCTAAGGAGATCTCCCCTCCACCCATCCTCTGAGTCATCTCCTCCACATCCTTTTCTTTAACCTCCAATCTCTCTGCCAGGAGCTTGGGTTCAGGGATGAATCCCTGAGCCATCAGCTTCTCCCTTTCTTTTGCAAGGTTAAAGAAGAGCTTCCTCTGGGTCTGAGTGGTGCCAATCTTAACAAGTTTCCAATTTTCCATAATAAATTTCAGTATATATGCCTTTATCCAAAAGGATGCGTAATAGGAAAATTTTATTCCCTTATATGGATCAAACTTCTTTACTGCCTGAATCAGACCCACATTACCCTCTTGGATAAGATCCATAAGGCTTCTATTCCAGTATCTATAAAAATCCATTGCTATCTTAACAACCAATCTTAGGTTAGCAGTAATTAATCTATATGCGGCCATCTTATCATTATGCTCTCTGACTCTCCTTGCAAGTTCAATCTCTTCTTCCCTGCTTAAAAGTTTAAACTTTTTGATCTCCAGTAGATATAGCTGAAGAGGATCATAGGGAACAACACCCTTTTCCCCTATCTCTGCGACTGGAAGAAGATCTATCTTCTCCTCCGATGGGAGAGGCTCAGTAAATTCTACCTCTTCTTTTAATTGTGGAGAATTTTTCATTATGTATCTCTCTTAATCTTTACCTTCACAAATCTCTTTTTTCCCGCCTTCAAAAGTATATAGTCATCTTTTAGATAACTTAAATCAATAATCTGATCAAAACTCTCAACACCCTTATTATTTATATATCCTCCTCCTTGACCTATTAATCTTCTTGCCTCACTTCTGCTACTGCATAGTCCAGCTCTGTGGAATAGGATATAGGCAGGGATACCTTCTTCTATCTCGCTATAGGGAAGTAATACTGTGGGAATGGTATCAGGGGCCTCTTTGGGAGATGATTTAGAAAACAGGATCTTAGAGGCCTCTCTTGCCCTCTTAGCCTCTTCCTCTCCATGACATATCTTTGTAGCCTCATATGCCAATATCTCCTTTGCCTCTCTAATAGCCTCATCTTTTAAGGCACCGAGCCTTCTTACCTCATCCATAGGCAGAAAGGTAAATAATGCCAGGAATCTTTCCACATCCCTGTCATCCTGATTTATCCAGTATTGATAATATTCATATGGAGAGGTCAGCTTCGGGTCTAACCATACAGCCCCTTTATGTGTCTTACCCATCTTCATACCACTTGAAGTAGTAATTAGGGGAAATGTAAGTCCATATATGGTCTCACCTTCAAGTCTCCTTGTAAGCTCAATGCCAGCAACTATATTTCCCCACTGATCATTTCCCCCCATCTGAAGCCTGCAATTGTAATGTTTGAACAGGTACCAAAAATCATATGCCTGAAGTAGCATGTAATTAAATTCTATAAAACTAAGGCCTGTCTTTAGCCTTATCTTATAGCTTTCAGCGGAAAGCATTCTATTTACACTGAAATGTCTTCCAATCTCCCTTAAAAAATCAATGTATTTAAGCTCAACCAGCCAATCTGCATTATTGACCATAATGGCCCTTCCTTCTGAAAAGTCCAAAAATTTTTTAAATTGCACTTTGAGCCTCTCTGCATTTTCTTCAATCTCCTCTCTGCTCATTATGGGTCGTGCCTCTGTCTTTCCACTGGGATCTCCCACAAGGGCTGTTCCACCTCCCATAACCACAATAGGCCGATGTCCCTGCCTCTGCATATGAGAGAGAGCCATTATGGGTATGAGGTTTCCCACATGAAGACTCTTGGCAGTGGGATCAAATCCGATATAGCATGTGATGGTATCCTCAGCTAATCTCTTAAGCCCTTCTCTATCAGTTATCTGTTCAACAAAACCTCTCTCTTCAAAGATATCAATTATATCCTGCACACCTCCCTCCCCATCTATCTGTTTTTGACCTCTTTAAGATCATTGGGAATAGAGATCCTCTTTACCTCACCCTTCTTACCAAGCTTAAGGATCCTATCCCCATCATATTCAAGCTCAACTCCACCTGCATTTCCTATTATCAGATCTATCCTATCGTTAAAGCCCCATCTTATAGAGTCTCCCGGCTCAAGCAATAGTTCCTTATTTTTTAAACCATCAATGGAGATGCTGAGCCAGCATCTATCCTTTGCTTTACAGATGAGGGTGTGTTTAAAAGTGGACTCTGGGCTCGCCTTTATCTGTCTCTCTTTTTCAACCTTTTGGATATGACCCACTTTTGAATCCTTCACCTCTCTGGTAGGAACAGATCTTTTTAGGGCTCCCCTGTCCTGTGAAGGAATGGTAATAGAAGGGGTAATGGGACTATAGGTATTTTTCACCTTTTTAATTGTAATTATAGAGATCAAAGATATAAAGATTATTATAATTGAACCATAGATGAAGAATCTTTTAGAGATGCCTTCCTGTTTTGGCATTAAGATCTCAGGAGCCTCTGCCTCTACTTTTGGAATATACTTAAATCTCTGAAAGATCTTTTCCTTATCAAGACCTAATGCCTGAATATATGATCTAATAAATCCTCTTACAAAGACAGGAGCGGGCATCTTATCCCATTCCTCTTTCTCTATCGCCTTAATTATCTCAGGCCTAAGTCTTGTAATGGAGGCCAATTTTTCTATACTATAGCCCCTGTTTTCCCGCTCCCTCCTGAGATATCTTCCCAAGCCCTGTTCTTTACTATCTTCAGTGCTCTTGCTCTGTTCCATAGCTCTTTTCTTCTTAAAATACCACTTTTATATAGGATCTCTTCTTCACTTCTTCAATCCATCTGTTATATCTTCGCTTTACTTCATCCCTATAGAGGATATCCATTATCTTATCTCTTACATCTGATAATCCCTTTATCTGACCACCTGTCCTGTTTAGCACCTTAATAATCCTAATACCCTGCTCCGTTACAATAGGTTCAGTGATTTCTCCTTTAGGAAGACCTTCAATTGCCTTTTTAAGCACAGGGTCAAGGTGAAAGACCTTGAAGCTGCCTATTTTTCCGCCATCCTCTGCACCTGGCCCCATTGAATATCTCTTTGCCATCTTACCAAAATCCTCTCCTTCTTTTATCTCCTTATAGATGGCCCAGGCCTTTTCCTTAAGATCTTTTAACTCTCCTTCCTCTTTTGATTTAGGGAATAAAAAGATACATGCCAGCTCCACCTCTTCCTCTTCCATAAATTCATCTCTATGTTCTCTATAATACTTCTCTACCTGACTATCCTTAATAAGGATCTTTGATTTTACCTCCCTATTTATAAGCTTTACCTTTTTGAGATCCTCTTTAATCCTCTGCCTATATTTACCGTAACTTATCCTCTCCTCTTTTAGCCTTTCAAGGAGATCTTCCTGAGTCCATCCATTTATCTGTTTGATCCTTTCAATAGCATCATCTATCTCTGAATCTCTTACCTCTATTCCCAGCTCTTCTATCTTCTGTTCGGTGAGCTTTTCATTTATCATCTCCTCTAAAACCATCTTTCTGGCATTAATATAGGCCTGTTTATCCATGTCTTTAAGTTTTGTAGGGAAATATCCGGTAACCTGTCTTATCCTGTCTTCTAACTCATATAGGGTTATAATATCATCATTTACAAAGGCAACAATCCTGTTGATCACTTCTGAATATGCTAAGGATAGAGGAAGGATCAGAAAAAATAGGGATATAAGTAGTGCAGTCCTTTTCATATACTCTCCTTATTATTTTTTATCTATCTAATTTAACATCATAGAATCCCATTTTAAAGTTATTTCTAAGGTATCTTTATATCAGGGAAAGTAATTGATCAATGAGTTCCTTTCCATATTCAAGGCTCTCTTTAATATCCCTGCTGTTTTTATTAATATATAAGGTGTCATCCCTTAAAAATCTCATATTAAGTCCCATTAACTTAAAAGACTCTATGAGCTTTTTAGGTGATAATATGGTATCTTTTGAAAATCTTAGCATGACCCCTTTAAGATCCATATTCATCTTAAGCACCCTTAATCTCTTAAGCCCCACTCTAAGATATATGATATCAAAGAGATTCAGAGCCTCTATGGGAGGTCTTCCAAATCTATCTTTTATCTCTTCTCTAAGTCTATTTAACTCTTTATGATCCTCCACTGAGGATAGTCTTCTATACAATGACAACCTGAGATCCATATCAGGAACATATTCAGATGGTAGATATGCCGGAATCTTAATGGAGATTTCAGGGTCTATATCTTCAATCCACTCCTTCCCTTTAAGTTCAGCAATGGCCTTTCTTATATATTTAAGGTAAAGCTCATATCCTATAGAATATATATGTCCAGACTGATTAAAACCCAGGATATTACCTCCACCCCTAATTTTAAGGTCATGTAAGGCAAGATTGATACCGGATCCAAGTCGGGAAAATTCCATAAGTGCTCTAAGCCTCTTTTCTGCCTCTCTTGTAAGGGCTGCCCCATCCCTTATAACCAGATATGCATAGGCGGTCTTATCAGAGCGTCCCACCCTACCTCTTAACTGGTATATCTGTGAAAGACCTAATCTCTCTGCTTCATCAATAATTATTGTGTTTACAGAGGGGATATCTAATCCCGATTCAATAATGGTTGTGCAGATAAGCACATCTATCTCATTTCTTATAAATTTAATCATTGTCTCTTCCAGCTCCTTCTCTTTCATCTGGCCATGAGCTATAGCCACATTGGCATCTGGAACTAACTCCTTTACCATATCCCCTATCTTATGAATATCCCTTATGTTGTTATGGACAAAAAAGACCTGCCCAGCTCTTTCCAACTCCATCTCAATGGCATATCTTATCTTCTCCTCATCAAATGGAATTATGTGTGTCTGTATAGCATAACGGTTTTCAGGGGGGCTCATAATAAGACTCATGTCCCTGATGCCTATCAGGGACATCTGCAGTGTTCTGGGAATGGGGGTTGCAGAAAGAGAGAGCACATCCACCCTTGTTCGGTATCTTTTGATCTTTTCCTTCTGTTTAACCCCAAATCTATGTTCTTCATCTATAATTAAGATTCCTAAATCGGCAAATTCCACATCCTTCTGCAAGAGTCTGTGTGTTCCGATTATTATATCGATCTTTTTGGATCTGAGCTCAGCCACAATCCTCTTTTGCTCAGCCCTGCTTCTAAACCTACTCAATACCTCTACCCGAATCCTGTAAGGCTCCATCCTCTCCTTAAATGTTCTCCAGTGCTGCTCTGCCAGCACAGTGGTTGGAACCAATACTGCGACCTGTTTCCCATCCATAACCGCCTTAAAGGATGCCCTTAGTGCCACCTCTGTCTTTCCAAATCCTACATCTCCACAGATAAGCCTATCCATTGGTCTTTCTGATTGCATATCTTTTAATACATCTTCTATGGCCTTTATCTGGTCAGGGGTCTCTTCATAGGGAAAGGTGCCTTCAAATTCCCTAAATCTGTTATCAGGAGGACTAAAGGCAAAGCCCTTTTGCATCTCTCTTAAGGCATAGAGCTCCACGAGTTGTCGGGCAATCTTTTTAACTGATCTCTTAACCCTCTCCTTAGAAGTTGACCATGCCCTTCCTCCTAATTGATCCAGACTGGGTTCCCTCTCATCAGGCCCTATATATTTCTGAAGCACACTTATCCTATCTGAAGGGATATAGAGCCTATCATCATTTGCATATTCAATGAGCACATAATCATTTATTATGCCATCCACCTCTAATCTATGAAGGCCCTTATATCTTCCAATTCCATGTTCTTGATGCACAACAAAATCTCCCTCTCTTAGATCCGAAGAGGTATCAAATCTCTCTCTTAGCCCTTCTCTATAGATAGAGTCTCTTTTAAAGATTCTTCTCTTACCATATATGCTATCTTCATCTATCAAAAAGAGCTCTATTTGAGGAAGATATAGACTACCTGATACATCCCCTCTACACAGATACAATCCTCGTTGAAGAGGTATATCACCCCAGCATCCCTTTATATCCCATACCTTAACACCATAATTTTCAAATATCTCTCTTGTCCTCTCTATCTGTGAATCAGAACTACATACCACCACTACCCTGCTTCCTGCCTCTATCCAATATCTTATCTGTCCTATTAAAGGCGCAAGGGAAAGCCTCTTTTTACTTTCTAACTCTAAAATCAATCTATCATATGAATAATCTTCAAGAAATAGCTCTAAGACCTCATCTTCATCTCCTCTCTGTTCAAAGGGTAATTCAACAAACTGAATCTTTTTAAACTTTCCGATCTTTTCCGTAAGATAGGCTATATCAAGAGTGATTCCTTCTGTATCTGGAAAATATTGCTCCCTCTTTTCAGCCTCAAGAGCATATCTTTCTATCTCTGATTCAGCCTTCTCTATCACCCGAATGGCCTTTTCTTCGATATTTTCTCCATCTAAAAGGATAATAAGAGACTCTTCTGGAAAGTAGTCAAATAGTGTATTTAATTCCCTGTAAAAATGATTTATCCACGCCTCTTGGCCAGGAAAACCAGGAATTCCTCTCAGCGTTTCAGGAAGCCTTCCCTTTTCCCTTGCCCTCTGTATGTTCTCTTTTTTCCATATAAGTTCACTAAAAGGGATTAATATTATCTCATCTAAGCTTCTGACCGACCTCTGGTTAAACGGATTGAATTGTCTGATGGATTCTATCCTCTCACCCCAAAATTCAATCCTTATAGGAAGTGAATACAGTGGAGGGAATATATCCAATACATATCCTCTTATGGCATAGTCACCCCTTTCCTCAACCATAGGAACAGGCCTGTATCCCAGAGTAAAGAGTCTTTCTCTTAGAGAGTCCAGATCCAGCTCCTCTTGTGGTTCAAATATATCCACTGATTCTAAAAATTCATCCTTTGGGAGGATCTTAAAGATTAGTGCCTCTAAGGGGGTAATAATTACTGAATTACCCCCTGAACAGAGCATAAAGAGGGATTCCAATCGCTCTTTGACTATGTCCCTTCTGGGACTCAGTCCTGTAAAAGGGGATACATCATATCGGGGAAATCTAAATACCCTCCTTTCAGGGTATTGGATATCCTCTTTTTGTTCTGAAAGAAAGAAGGTGCAGTCAAGATAGACACTTTTACATGTCTTTTCATCAGGACATATTATTATACTTACCCTTTCTCTTTCCTTTAGAATATGGGATATGAGATAGTTTCTAAGGCATCCCTCTACTCCACATACCTTTATATTCCTTTTGGATAAGACCCTATCCATATCTTTTATAAGCTCAAAATATCTGCTAAGATTATCCTGTCTCATCTGAGTCTCCGCAATATTTTAGCTTGATAATATACACCTAATTATAATAAATTAATCCACAAGGAGGAAGCTATGGCAGTAAAAGTTATAATAAGACGAAAGATTCCAAAAGACAAGGAAGGAGATATACTACCCCTTCTCAATCAGCTCAGATCCAGAGCAATGATGCAGAAAGGGTATATCTCAGGGGAGACCTGGAGAAATATTGAAGACCCTGAAGAATATTTAGTAATCAGTACATGGAAGAGTTATGAAGACTGGAAGGCCTGGAAGGAGGATCCTGATAGAGCGGAGATACAGGAAAAGATCGATAAGCTCCTAAATAGAGAGACCCAATACAGTGTCTATCTGTATGGATAGAAGAGTAAGGATAATCTTTTTTGCCGGAAAAGGCGGGGTAGGAAAGACAACAGTATCTTCTGCAACTGGTATAAAGAGTGCCTCCTTAGGATACAGGACAATCATAATCTCCTTAGATATCGCTCACAGCCTCTCTGATATATTTGACCTTGAAAAGGGCCTCTTGGATCAGAACAGGGGAAAGCCCTTTCAGGTAGAAGAGAATCTCTGGATTCAGGAGATAGATATATCTGAGGAGATAGAGAGAAACTGGGGACAGATCCATAGGTATCTTACACGACTTCTAAATACCACCGGGTTAGATGAGGTATTGGCAGAGGAGTTTGCCATTCTCCCTGGAATGGAAGAGGTAAGTCTTCTGTTATATATTAACAAGTATGTAAAGGAATCCCTATTTGATGTAATTATTCTTGACTGTGCACCAACTGGAGAATCCATCCGTTTCATAAGTATTCCTACTACCTTAGAGTGGTATATGAAAAAGATATTTAAGATGGAAAGGGCAATTGCAAGATATGCTGGGGGAGTGCTAAAGAGGCTGTATGATGTGCCCATCCCAGATCAGGAATATTTTGACTCTATTGAAAGACTCTTTAACAGGCTTAAAGGAATAAATGAGATCCTGCTAAATCGCACCATCACCTCAGTAAGACTTATAACCAATCCTGAAAAGGTGGTTATAAAAGAGACACAGAGGGCATTAATGTATTTTTATCTATATCATATGAACATAGATTGTATCATAATTAACAAGATTATACCTGATATATCCCTGTCTAATACGGAATTCTTTAAGGATTGGCTTAGAGTCCAAGATGGCTATATAAAGAGGGTTCAGGAATTTTTCAACCCTATTCCTATATTCTATCTGGATCTAATGAAATCCGAGGCATTGGGCTATGACAGGCTAAGGGAGCTGGCCGATAGGTTATATGGGGATAGAGACCCATTAGAGCACTTCTATAGAGGAGATCCATATAGTCTTAAAAAAGAGGATCATTGTTATATTCTAAGGCTTACCCTTCCATTTGTAGAGAAGGAAGATATAGAGTTAAACCGTATAGAAGATGAATTAGTAGTTAGGATAGGTGCATTTAAAAGACATATTCCCTTACCACGCCAGGTGTTTTCAGCAAAGGATATCACTGCAAAATGGAGAGAGGATCATTTAGAGATCAGATTCTTAGAGGGCTGATTAAAGAATTGTTTTACTATCAATTTTAATAATATCAGTCATTTCTCTTTAAAAATAGTCCCTCTTCAAGCTAAAATTTATGATACTAAAAATATTCCATTGATCAAAAGAAGGATAATATAAGAAAATATAAAAAGTCCAAATCTTTATAAAGGAGGTGTGATAGGTCATGAAAAATGAGCAGGTATCCTGTCCACTTACTAAGATAATTAGTATCGTAAATCAGGCTTTTGGCTCAGAGTCAGAATTTAGAAGACATCTTAGACAGTCAAAGATAGAGTTTCTTAAGGCATTTAGATCTTTAATTGATCTCAGAATCACACAGCTTGAATCCGTTGACAAAAAGAATATAGATGCCCAGAAGATTGAAGTAAGATAATAACCATGGAAATCCGCGCAATTAAAGGGTTTAGGGACATCTTACCAGAAGAAACAGGACTTTGGCAGTGGGTTGAATCAAAGGCAAGGGAAATCTTTCACCTGCATGGCTTTAAAGAGATCAGAACCCCAATTTTAGAATATACAGAACTCTTTAAAAGGAGCATCGGAAAAGAGACTGATATTGTAAGTAAAGAGATGTACTCCTTCAAGGATTCAAAGGGAAGATCCATCTCACTTAGACCTGAAGCCACCGCATCCATTGTCAGGGCATATATTCAAAATAGGCTCTATAATAGATCCCAGATCCTAAAGCTCTATACCATTGGTCCCATGTTTAGACACGAAAGACCACAGAAGGGCAGATTCAGACAGTTTCATCAACTGAATGCGGAAATATTAGGTGATCCTGGTCCTCTATCTGATATGGAAATCATAGTGGTATCCATGAAGCTCATGGAGATATTTCAAATTAAAGATATTACCTTATATATCAATTCCATTGGATGTAGCAACTGTAGAGGCCTCTTTAAGAGAGAACTTATCGGATATTTAAAGACGGTTAAAGACACCCTATGTATAGACTGTAAAAGAAGGGCAGACAGTAATCCTCTTAGGGTATTTGATTGTAAGATGCCTGATTGCAGAGATGCAATGGATAAGGCTCCCAATATCCTTCATTTTCTGTGTCCTGAATGTAAGGCTCATCTACAGAATCTCTTAGATATGTTAAAGGAAAATGGGGTGGAATATGAGCTAAATCCCAGACTTGTAAGAGGTCTTGACTATTATACAAGAACTGCCTTTGAGATTCAGAGTTCCTCTTTGGGTGCCCAAAATGCGATTGTGGGTGGTGGCAGATATGACGGACTTATCAAGACACTGGGTGGGCCTGAAATACCTGCCATAGGCTTTGCAATTGGAATGGAAAGGCTTATATCGCTTATCAGTGATGATCTAAAGCCTGCTCTAATCCTTCCAGATATCTTTATTGCCTGTTTGGGTGATAGGGCTAAAAGGATAGGGACAAGATGGATGATGCTTCTAAGGGATAATGGTATAAGGGCAGAGATGAGCTATAGTCCTAAGAGCTTAAAGGCTCAACTCAGGATGGCAGATAAGATGGGAACAAAGGCAGCTGTTATTGTAGGAGAGGATGAGCTTGAAAAGGGTAAGGTGATATTTCGGGATATGAAGGAGGGGAATCAGCAGGAGATCTATATGGATAATCTCATAGATAACCTAAAAGAGATCTTATCTGGGAGAGATAATAATGGATCTAATTGAAGGGATGAAAGGGTGGAAGAGGACCCATGACTGTGGCAGCCTTCGTAAAGAGCATGAAGGTATGGAAGTGGTTTTAATGGGATGGGTAGAGAGAAGGAGGGATCTTGGAAAGCTCATATTTGTGGATCTGAGGGATAGGGAAGGAATAACTCAGGTGGTCTTTGACCCTACTGTTTCTGAAGATGCCCATAAAAAGGCCCATGGTCTTAGAGATGAATGGGTCATAGCTATAAAGGGGAAAGTGGCTCTGAGATTAAAGGGACAGGAAAACCCCAATCTTCCAACTGGTCAGATAGAGGTTAAGGCAGAGCAGTTAAGGATACTTAATAGCTCTGATATTCCGCCTTTCCAGATCCATGGAAAGATTGATGCATCTGAAACTCTTAGGCTCAGATATCGTTATCTGGAGCTTAGAAGAAGGCAGGTATTTGAAAAGATAAGGATGAGACACAGGATAGCATTAACTGTCAGGAATTTCCTTTCAGGAAAAGGCTTTATAGAGGTAGAGACCCCTTTTTTGACAAAGAGTACCCCTGAAGGCGCAAGGGACTATCTTGTTCCAAGCCGAGTAAGTAAAGGAAAATTTTATGCCCTTCCCCAATCTCCACAGCTTTTCAAACAGCTACTTATGATCGGAGGATGTGATAGATATTTTCAGATTGTAAGGTGCTTCAGGGATGAAGATCTAAGGGCAGATCGCCAGCCAGAATTTACTCAGATTGATATGGAGATGTCCTTTGTGGAGGAATCGGATATAATGGAGGTGGTAGAGGAGATGATCCACCATCTTTTTAAGGAGGTGCTTGATATTGATATATCCATTCCTTTTCCAAGAATGAGCTATATAGATGCTATGGAGAGATTTGGAACTGATAAGCCAGATACCAGATTTGGAATGGAGATTAAGGATATATCATCTATCTTTAAAGAGAGTGAATTTCGGATATTTAAGAATACCATAGATTCAGATGGCAGGATAAAGGCAATAAAGGTTAAAGATGGAGGTAATAGGTTTTCACGAAAGGATATTGAGGTGTTGGAGTCCGTAGTTAAAGGGGAGGGAGCAAAGGGTCTATTTTGGATAAAGATCCAGGAAGATAGGTGGAGCTCCCCTATTACCAGGTATATTAATGAGAGAGAAAAAGAGGAATTAGGAAAAGAGATGGATCTTCACTTAGGTGATCTCATCTTAATAGTTGCAGATAAAAAGGAGGTTTCAGAGGCAGCCCTTGGCAATCTGAGATTGAAGGTTGCAGAAAAGATGGAATTGTTAAATAAAAATAGATTCAGTTTTTTGTGGATCACTCACTTTCCCCTTTTTCAGTATAATGTGGAAGAGAAACGAATAGAATCCATGCACCATCCCTTTACTTCTCCCAAAGATGAGGATCTCCATCTCTTAGATAAGGATCCATTAAAGGTGGGAGCAAAGGCATATGACCTTGTCTTAAATGGCCATGAGATAGGTGGCGGAAGTATAAGGATCCACAGGATGGATTTACAGCAGAAGATTTTTCGTATCTTAGGAATAGATCCAAGTGAGGCAGAGTTAAAATTTGGGTTTTTCCTTGAGGCATTAAGATATGGGGCTCCTCCTCACGGTGGTATTGCACTTGGATTTGATAGGCTTGTTACCATAATCACGGGGGCAGATTCCATCAGGGAGGTAATTCCGTTTCCAAAGACTCAGACAGCTACCTGCCCTGTAACAGGTGCGCCCACTGAGATTGATGATGCTCAACTCCATGATCTCCATATCCAAATAATTAAATAGATTTTACTCTATTCCTTATCTGACATTCCTATATCTTGATGTCCAGAATCTGCTTACAGAGGGGTCAAATATTAAGGTATTTAAATTAGACAGAAAAGATGTTAAAAGAGACAAAATTTTTAGATCTATGAGGAGGAAATCCTATGAAAGATGTATATGAAAGGTTAAGAGAACATCTGGATACCCTCCCTGGGGGTTTTCCAAAGACAGAAGATGGGCTAGAGATAAGAATCCTTAAAAGGCTCTTTACTCCAGAAGAGGCGGAACTTGCTCAACATCTAAGATGGAAGTTTGAACCTGCCTCAGTGATTGCAAAGAGAGCAGGGATAGGAGAAAAAGAGGCTGAAGAGGCCTTAAAGAAGATGTCAAGAAAGGGGCTAATATTTAGTATTGAAACACCTGATAGACCCCCTATGTTTATGGCAGCCCAGTTTGTGGTAGGTATCTGGGAATACCATGTAAAGGACTTGGACATTGAGCTAATAAAAGACATGGAAAGATACATACCCTATCTTGCAAAGGATGCATTTGATTATGTTCCTCAACTTAGGGTTGTTCCTGTCAAAAAGAGTATTAGAGCTGAAACCAGAATTCTTCCTTATGAAAATGTTGAAGAGCTGGTAAGAGAGCAGAAGAAAATTCTCGTAGCTCCCTGTATCTGTAGAAGGGAGCATGAGATCAAGGGCAAGTGGTGTGGAAGGATGATGGAGGCCTGTCTGATATTTGGTTGGGCAGCGGATTACTATGAAAGAAATGGTTTAGGGAGAAAGATAACCTTAGAAGAGACACTGGATATATTAAAGAGAGCGGAAGAAGAGGCATTGGTGCTTCAACCAAGTAATTCAGAAAAGATAGTAAATATCTGTTGTTGCTGTGGGGATTGTTGCCAGGTATTGCTTCATATCAAACGACATCCTGCTCCTGCCTTCATGGTCTCTTCTCCCTTTATCGCAAGTGCAGATCCAGATATATGTGAGGGATGTGGGACCTGTGTGGAGCGTTGCCAGATGGATGCCATAACTCTTGAAGATGAAAAGGTCAAACTTGATAGGACCAGATGTATTGGATGCGGTCTATGTGTATCTACCTGCCCAAGTGGTGCACTTAAACTGGAAAGAAAACCGGAAAGTGAACAGAAACCCCTTCCCAAAAATCCCAGAGAGCAGTATATGTGGAGACTTAAGGCAAGGGCCGAGGCAAATGCCGAGCTTAGAGAAAAATTAGAAAGGCTTAAAAAGATAGAAGGGATTGAATTATTTTAGAGCCAAAAGCCTAATGGCATTTTGCCCCAGAATATTTAGCCTTGCATCTTGGGATATGGGAAGGGCTTTGATTGCCTCTATATTCTTTTTTATATCCACAATGGCAGGCCAATCAGATCCAAATACCACCTTTGAAGAGATCTTCTCCAGTTCAGGGAAGTATCTTAAAAGCCTTGAAGGAGGAAGACCTGTGATATCTAAATACACCTTTTTGTGAAGCTTACAGAGAAAAAATGCCTTATCATACCAGAATCCTCTACCAGCGTGAGACATTATGATAGTGAGATTGGGAAAATCCACTGCCACGTCGTCTAAGAAGAGAGGATCCCCATATTTTATCTTTGCCCCTGGGAAAGAGGATGAACCTGTATGGAACATGACAGGAATTCCTAATTCCTGAACCTTTTCATATAGAGGATAGAGTCTGGAATCATTTGGATAGAAATGCTGATATGTGGGATATAGCTTAAGTCCTTGATGCCCCATCTCTACACACCTTTCAAGCTCACCCCTTAGGTCTTTTACAGTATATGGGTTCAGATTGGCAAAGGGGATAAGCCTCTCTGAATAAGAGCAGAACTCAGCCACCTCTTGATTGGATATGGTGCCAGTTAACATAGGATTGTCTTCAGCAAGACATACCGCATAATGGATGCTCTGACTATCCAGATATGAAAGCAGACTCTTAGGTGAATTGAGTATCTTATTTAAATATTCCTCTGGATCTTCTTTGATATTTCCCAACTCTTCAAGCCACCTTAAAAACCAGCTATTATATTGATCTGCTCTTGTGATATGTATATGAAAATCTACTATCTTCATAGCTCTTGCCTTTCTAAGGAATTTGGATAATTATACACATTAACAGAGACTTTAAAACTCCAAAATAAGAAATTTAAATACTAAAGACTCCTTGCATTATATGTTCTGATTCTGCCTGAAAAAATCGAATATATCCTTTTTAAAAAATTATATATTATATCACACAAAGATTGTTGAAATAGACCAGATTTTATGTTTTATAAAAGAAAATTCAAAATTCCTTTTTAAGGAGGTTAAAGGTGAAGAGAAAAGGGAAATTGGCAAGAGGTGTAGCAGTAGTAGGTGCAGGTATGTCCAGATTTGGGATGTTTAAGGATAAGAATTCAAAGGATCTATTTTTAGAGGCGTTTAGAGAGATGATTGAATCCGTTGATAAAGGGATGGATGTAAACGATATAGATGCCCTTTATCTGGGTAATTTTACAAATGATTTTTTTGTGCACCAGGCCCACTGGGGGCCCATTATCTCTGATCTAATCGGGCTTTCACCAAGGCCTGCAACCCGAACTGAGGGGGCATGTGCATCAAGTGCCCTGGCCTTCAGGGAGGGGGTTTTTGCCATTGCCTCTGGTATGTATGATGTGGTCCTGGTTGGTGGACTTGAAGAGATGTCTAAAAAGACCACAGAGGAGGTTGCAGAAGGTCTGGCATTAGCCACCATTCCATATGAGGGCAAGGTAGGGTTTACTTTTCCTGGTGTCTTTGGTGCTATTGCAACGGCATATTTTGAAAGATATGGTGCAAATCGGGAGCATCTGATGAATGTTACAATCAAAAGCCACAACAATGCCCCCCTAAATCCAAAGGCACAGTTTCCATATACGATTAAAGATATTATGAATATGAAGAAAGAGAGGGCAAAGAAAAAGGGATTGGATATTCCAAGATGGGAAGATGAGAAGGATTTCTTAAGAGATCCAAGGGCAAATCCGGTTGTTGCCTGGCCAATGCATCTTTATGACTGCTGCCCCATCAGTGACGGAGCGGCCTGTATGCTATTAGTTGCAGAAGATATTGCAAAAAATTTTACTGATGATCCAATTTATGTCGCTGGAATTGGGCAGGGAAGTGGAAGAGGGCTCCATGCATGTGATGATCTGACATCCTTTGAGGCCACTAAGTATGCTGCAAAAGAGGCATATTCTATGTCAGGCCTCAGCCCCAAAGATATTCAATTTGCTGAGGTCCATGATTGTTTTTCAATAGCAGAGATTATCCATATGGAAGATCTGGGATTCTTTCCACCTGGACAGGGGTATAAGGCAGTGGAAGAAGGTTTAACAAGATTGGATGGATCTATACCGATTAATACCTCTGGTGGGTTAAAATGTAAAGGACATCCAGTTGGGGCAACTGGTATTGCCCAGCTCTATGAGGTCTGGGTTCAGCTACGAGGAAAGGCAGGAAAGAGACAGATTCCAAATCCTGATCTTAGGGTTGGGGCTGCCCATAATCTGGGAGGCACAGGTGGAACATGCACATTTACCATACTTGAAAGGAGATAGTGCCATGAAAGAGAGAGCCTTCAGTGATAGATCCTATGAGGAATTTTTAAAAGAAGAAAAACTTATGGGTTCAAGATGCAAAAGATGTGGGGCACTTTATGTCCCTCCCCGCGCCCTCTGTACAAAATGTTTTAATACAGAGATGGAATGGGAGGAGATGAAGGGAAAGGGCAGGCTCATTGCTTTTACATGCATTTCTGTTGCTCCGCCTTCTATGATGAAACAGGGATATAATCGTAACAATCCCTATTGCTCTGGTGTGGTTGAACTCGAAGAGGGAGCCAAAGTTGATGCACGGATTGAGGGGGTGGATGTTAAAGATCCAGAGAATATTAAGATTGGTACAGAGATGAAGGTTAAATTTATCCACATAACCGATGGTAAAGAAGAAGAGACATATCTTGCATTTGAACCTGTATGAAAAAAGATGAAGATTTAAAAAAATTATTTATAATTAAAGCCTTCTTAAACCTGAATATAGATAAAATAAGACTATCTATAAGGGGCCGATTTCTGGTATATGAGGATTAAAGGTCCTCCTCCATGGTCTTTCAGTTCCAAAATAGAGATCGCACCATTTTGCCCCTTTATTTAATACATCTTCAAGCCTTTTCCTATAGATTTCCATCTGCTCCTTTTTTATGTGCTTTGGAATCCAGATAGGATCTTGATAACTAATAACTATCTTAGTAAAGGGCTTTGGTATCATATATCTATCCCAAGAATTGAGTATCCAACATCTCTCTGCTCCCCAAAGCACTGGTAAAATGGGAATCCCTGCTGCTTTTGCAATAATTATGGGGCCCATCTTAGAGACTCTTGGAGGGCCTTGGGGACCATCGGCAAGTATTCCTGCTGACTCTCCATTTCTAAGCCTTTTTATAAGCTCTTTTAACGCCTTTGTTCCTCCCCTTGTAGAGGATCCTCGAATACTCTTAAAACCCATCCCATGTGCAATTCTTGCAGCATATTCTCCATCTCTACTTTCACTTATTAGCATATTGATATTTTTAAAACCAAAGAGATAGAAATTGTATGACATCCTCTGATGCCACGTCACATAGAGAACACCTCCAGGGGATTTTTTCATTGCCTCTTTGGCTCTACTTTCTCCTCTGATTTCCACAACTCTGCATGAACCCATTATGCCCTTAATTAGAAGGGCACATATAGGAGGGACTAATCTTATAAGGATATGATCATATCTTTTTAAGAGCTTCATATTAAAAATAAAATTTAGATGGATTTTGAATGAATTGACAAGTATTATTTAGCCTTACCCTTTACTTTATAAAAAGGAGGATCAGGCAGGTGAAATTTCATCATCTCTTTTCACCCATTGAAATTAATACGTTGAAGCTTTCAAACAGGATAGTTATGACCGCCATGCACTTGGGATATACCCCAAAGGGGGAAATAACTGACCGATTAATTGAATTTTATAAGAAAAGGGCAAAGGGTGGTGTAGGACTGATCATCGTGGGAGGATGCTTAGTGGATGAATATAGTGGAATGAGGAGTATGATAGGGCTAAGTGAAGATAGATTTATTCCAGGGCTTCAAAAACTCACCTCTACCATTAAAAAAGAGGGGACGCCTATAGCAGCCCAGCTCTATCATGCAGGAAGATATACCCACTCTTCAATGCTTGGGGGTAGGAAACCCTTTTCTGCATCTGCGGTAAGATCCAGACTTACAGGAGAGACCCCCAGGGCTTTAGAGCTGGATGAGATACCAAAAGTGCAGCAGAGCTTTGCAGAGGCAGCTATTCGGGCAAAAAAGGCGGGCTTTGATGCAGTGGAAGTACTTGCAAGTGCTGGATATCTGATCTCCCAATTTCTATCTCCAATTACAAACTTAAGAAAAGACAGATATGGGGGATCACTGGAAAATAGAATGCGATTTGGTCTTGAGGTGGTTAAAAAGGTAAGAGAGGCAGTGGGGCCTGACTTTCCAGTGATTGTAAGAATTGCAGGGAATGAATTTATGGAAGGAGGGAATACAAACAGAGAGGCAATAATATTTTCAAAGGAATTGGAAAGGGCTGGTGCGGATCTGATAAATGTAACAGGGGGTTGGCATGAAACCAGAATTCCACAGCTCAGCACCTTTGTTCCAAAAAGAGCTTTTGTATATCTGGCAAGCAGGATAAAGCAGGAACTAAAGATTCCGGTCCTTGCGAGTAACAGGATCAATGACCCCTTAGTTGCAGAGGAGATCTTAAGAAACGGAGAAGCAGACCTTGTCACAATGGCAAGGGCACTAATTGCAGACCCCATGTTGCCAAAGAAGGCAAAAGAGGGAAAGGATCATCTTATATATCATTGCATTGCCTGCAATCAGGGGTGCTTTGATAGCATATTCAGATTTAAATCGGTCTGTTGCACTGTTAATCCAGAGGCAGGACTGGAAAAGGAGATCAAGATTGAAAAATCAGCTAATAGAAAAAGGGTGCTTATTATAGGTGGTGGTATAGCAGGAATGAAGACGGCCGAAATATGTGCAAGAAAGGGACATGAAGTAATATTAGTAGAAAGGGAGGAATGCTTAGGTGGTCAGGTGCTTTTAAACAGATACATCCCTGGAAGGGAAGAGCTGGTTCAAGCTGTAAAGGATATTGAAAATAACCTCTTAGATCTCAACGTTAGAATCATGTTTGGAAAGGAGGCTGATAAAGAATTCATAAAGAGTATGGCACCAGATGTATTGGTGATAGCTACAGGGGCTAAGCCCATCACTCCTGAGATCAAAGGAAGTGAAAGGCCAAATGTCCACTTTGCATGGGATGTTATAAAAGGAAGGGCCAGAGTTGGGAAGAGAGTAATAATTATTGGAGGAAATGCAGTAGGGCTTGAAGCTGCACTATATATTGCTAATATCGGAACCCTAAATTCAGAAACTCTCTATTTTCTATTTTCAACAGGGGCAGAATCAGAGAGTGACCTTAGAGAATATGTTAACAGGGGAATAAAAGAGGTTACAGTAATTGAGATGGATAAAAAGGCAGGTAAAGATATCGGAGCTTCCACTAAGTGGACGGTGATGAGTGAACTCAGGAGATTGGGTGTTAAGATACTTACTTCTACTAAGGCTTTGGAGATAACAGAAAAGGGGGTATTAGTGGAAAAGGAAGGAGAAAGAGTCCTTTTGAAGGCAGATTCTGTAGTTATTGCCACTGGATCTGAAAGCGTAAGGCCTTCCAATGAGGGTATAGAAGAGATAACTGAAGAGGTTTATATAATAGGTGATGCAAAGGAGCCCAGAAATATGCTTCATGCCATAAAAGAAGGGTTTAATACGGGGCTTAAGATATGAAAAAGGTTAAGATAGGAGTGATCTCAGATACCCATCTCTATGGCTTTGACCCTACTTTTAAGAGGATAGTTGATAGATATTTTAAGGAGATGGATCTTATAATACATGCTGGAGATCTGGTAGATTGGAAAGTTACTGAGATATTTAGAGGAAAAGATCTTGTGGTGGTATGTGGAAATTCTGACAGTTCCAATGTCAGGGTTAATGCCCCTAAAAAGAGGATATTGGAAATTGAAGGATATAGCATTGGAGTAATACATGGGAAAGGGCCTCCATTTGGAATACTAAAAAGGGTAAGAAGAGAATTTCCAGAACTCCCCCATTGTATAATCTTTGGTCATACCCATAGGGCACTTAAAAAGGTAGTTAATGGAACCCTATTTTTTAATCCAGGTGCCTATAAAAAGGGATTAATGAATCTATTTAAGGGAAGTATAGGTATCTTAGAGGTGGAAAGACATAGAGGAATAAGGGCAGAGATAATAAATTATAAACTTGATTAAATTTCTATTGACATTAAATTTTTATTTAATAATTTAATTTATTTTAAACTTTCGTGAAAGGAGGGGGTAATGATGAAGCTGGATGCAGTAAAGAAGATTGAAGCTGCCCCCTGGGGATTGCTTACCAGTCTGGATCTCTATGATTGCAACCCTTCTATTATTAGAGATGCTGAAAAGATAAGACTCTATGTAAAGGGTCTTTGTGATCTTATAAAGATGAGGCCATATGGCCCTTGTCAGGTAGTCCATTTTGGTGAGGATAAAAGAGTAAAAGGATATTCGATGGTTCAATTGATTGAGACATCTTTGATCTCAGGGCATTTTGCAGAGTTGACCAATGCCGCATACATTGACATATTTAGCTGTAAACCCTATGATCCAGATACGGTTGCACAATTTTCAAAGAGATATTTTGGTGCAAAGTCATATGAGATTCATATTGTAAATAGGTATTGAGGCTGATCTTCCATGTCTGAAGAAAAGATTAAGGCCCCTAATAAAGACTATACCATAAGATGCCCAAGGCTTGGGCATCAGATAAACTTTCAATACTGTAGAATTGAAAATATGGGGCTTCCCTGCTTTAAGATCTTGGATTGCTGGTTCCAGCATTTTGATGTGGAATCCTATTTAAGACAGGATCTAAGTTCAGAAGAATGGGATAAGACATTTAATAGGGCTCCCAAATCAAAAGTGGTCTCCCTCTTAGAGTTAATAGAAAAGGCCAAAGCTAAAAGATAAAATTCACTTCTATTAAATTGAGGGCTTTGAATTTTTCAAAGCTCTCTAAATTAAGTCTATGTCTTGACATCTTTAATCTATTTTTATAAATAATAATTTATCAATTATTATT
>CBFDUE010000002.1:0-82317 GCA_965613025.1 uncultured bacterium | reverse complement strand
TAAGATATTCCAAACTTTAATGGGTTTCAGTATCCAATTGATGATGCACTATTGTATGCACCCATTTACTGTGTCTTCATAAGGTATGAGGCAAAGTTCTGTAAGAATAGATTAAAATGAGAGTAAAATTTTTGGTTGTAAACTTATCTTAATATTAATATAAAAGTCAATTTAAGGATTTTAGAGGACACTGTATGTTTTTATATGATGCTCACGCACATATTGATGAGATTGAGAATCTAAACCTTCAATTAACGGATTTGTAGGAAATGGACAATGATTAAATCTATGAACATATCCTGGTGGGTTCAGAGGTGGAGTGAGCTCTATCCCCAAAAGGTTGCCATCATCTTTGAGGGAGAGGAGATCACCTATCTTGATCTTCATAGAAGAGCAAACAGGACCGCATGTTGGCTTCAGTCTCTGGGTATTGAAAAGGGGGATAGGGTAGCGGTTATGTTAGAAAATATCCCCCAATTCATTGAGATATATCTTGCCTGTGCCAGACTTGGTGCCATATTTGTCCCTATAAACTACAGGCTTGCACCCCCTGAGCTTGAATATATACTTGGAAATTCCATGCCAAGACTCTTTATATTTGGAAGGGATTTTCAGGAGACGGTTCAACCCTTAGAGCTCTTATACCGAAGGCCTCCGATATTGATGGCGATGGTTGAAGCCGGAAAGATAGATGGAGAAATAATTTCATATGATAGAGAGGTGGTAGATTTTAATGGTAAAGCGCCATTTCTTACAAAGAGCCTCGGCCCTGCAGATCCTGAAGAGCCACAGGTGATAATGTATACATCAGGAACCACAGGAGATCCAAAGGGGGCGGTTTTGAGTCATAGAAAGACATTCTTCAATTGTCTAAATGCTGAGATCTTTTTTAATCTGAGTTTTGATGATGTAATGCTTATTGTGCTTCCACTTTTCCACTCTGGAGGGCTCTTTATACAGGCATCTCCAACCATATATAAAGGCGCTACAATGGTGCTGCATCGTAGATTTGACCCAGAAAAGGTATTTGAAGACGTAAAGAGATACAGAGTTACTAAGTTCTTGGGTGTTCCCACAATCTATAAGACACTTTCAGGTGCAAAAAATAAAAAGAAGGAGTCGTTCTCCTCCTTGAAGATCTGTGCCATAGGAGGAGAGAAGGCCACATATGAGTTACTTAAAAAGCTCAGGGAAGAGGGATTCCCTTTAAGACAGATTATGGGACAGACCGAGACCTCAATCCTGCTTTGGGCATCTGAGGAGGATGTGATAAACCGACCTGGGACGGTTGGCAGGCCAGTCTTCCATGCAGAAGTTGCAATCGTTGATGAAAATGGAAGAAGACTTGGCCCAGGAAAGATCGGAGAGCTGGTGGTAAGAGGTTCTATTATGATGAAGGAGTATTGGAGGGATCCTGTAAGGACTGAAGAGACAATCAGAGATGGATGGTTATATACTGGAGATCTTGCTATGATGGATGAAGATGGATATTTCTACTTGGTGGACAGGGTAAAGGATATGTATATTAGTGGGGGTGAAAATGTATATCCTGCAGAGGTAGAAAAGGTATTGAGATCCCATCCTGATGTTGAGGATGTGGCAGTGGTGGGGATACCAGATGATAGATGGGGTGAGACAGGTTGTGCATTTATTATTAAAAAGAGGGATTGTAAGCTCACTGAAAGAGAGATTAAAGAATTTTGTAAAGGAAGGCTTGCAAGATTTAAATGGCCAAAGAGGGTGGTATTCTGTGAAAGCTTTCCAAAGACAGCCCTGGGAAAGATAAGGAAATCACTTTTGCGGGAGCAGTTTTTAAAGAAATTAAATCAGGACACAAGATAGATATATATGAGAGCTTTGAATTTTTCAAAGCTCTCATAAAAAAGCTGTAATTATGGGTTATTTTAAGTTAATTTTTGGGGGGTCTGGTCTCCGACCCAGAGGGTCATCCAACCCGGAGGGGGGTATAACCCCCAGTGTAAAAAGGGGTTATGCAAAGGTCTCATATATATCTATTTTTCTAAGAATAGAATGGTTCTTCTGTTTAGTCTTTCAAAGAAACTGTGTGGTAATTTTATAAAACCATTAATCTTAATCTTATAAAATGGTCCTATCTGCTCTTCCAGATCTCCATCTCCCCTATCAGTCAACTCCCTTAGATATTCAAATATGCTCTTATTTAAGGTCAAAAGTGGAACACCATCATCTAAAAGATAATTTCCAAACAGAGATAACCAGGCACCTATAAGTATTACTATCTCTTCTCTTTTTAAAAAAGAGTCATTACAAAATTCAGGAAGATCATATAAGATACCTTCTGAACCTCTTACCTCTTCAGCTATTCCATCAAACAATCTATCTTTGGATTTAAGAGAAAACAGAATCTCTTCTGCCTCATAGAGATTCCTCTCTTTTTCAGCAAAGAGATTCAATATAAGATGGCTTGAAAACAGATCGTCTTCCTCTCCTGCCTTTCCTCTTATAGAATCCCTGATCTCCCATATATGTTCTTCCTGATCCAACCCTATTGAATAGTTGAGATAGTCTCTTAGAGATCTGGTATCTTGAAATTCTTTTCTGCTCTTAATCTCATCTATGGATCTCTTAAGCTCCTGCTCTTTAAAAGGAGATCCTCTGAGATTAATCAGTATAATTCTTCCTTCTTTTTCTGACTCTCTGATATATTCTGGAATCTGAAAGGCTACTGGAATACCAATCTTTAATATTGAAAGATGGGAGAGCACTCTTTTCAGTTGCCCCTTAGATATATATACATGGGGGAATAGAAAGGCCCCCTCTTTTATATATTCTTTCACTTTTCTATATATCAATCCTCCTTAAGCTCAGGAATATCTTTAAAATAGTCCAATGACTCTGGATTCTTTAGTGCATCCTTATTTAGCACCTCTTCTCCCATAATCACCTTTCTAACAGCAATTTCAACCTTTTTCATATTAAGGGTATATGGAATATCAGGAACAGCTATGATCTTAGCCGGCACATGCCTTGGAGAGGCATTGGCCCTCAGGGTCTGTTTGATCTTATTCTTTAGCTCATCAGTAAGCTCATATCCTTCTTTCAGTTTAACAAACAGAATTACCCGTACATCATTTTTCCAGGGCTGCCCTATAACAACACTGTCTTCTATCTCTTCAAGCTGTTCCACATGGCGATATATCTCTGCAGTTCCAATTCTAACCCCTCCTGGATTGAGTGTGGCATCAGATCTTCCATAGATAATTACACCACCCCGATCATTTATCTCTATAAAATCACCATGTCTCCACACATTGGGATATACATTGAAATAGGCATCATGATATTTTTTGCCATCCGGATCATTCCAGAAATAGATGGGCATGGATGGAAAGGGTGCGGTGCATACCAATTCACCCTGCCTGTTATAGACAGGTTTTCCATTTTCATCAAAGGCAAGCACCTTCATCCCAAGCGCTCTACACTGAAGTTCTCCAGCATATACTGGCAGCATGGGGTTTCCAATGGCAAAGCAGCCATTGAGGTCTGTTCCACCTGAAATTGAAGAGAGCTGAACATCCTCTTTAATATGCTGATACACAAATTCAAATCCCTCAACAGAAAGGGGAGATCCGGTAGAAAGTATGGTTCTCAAAGGACTGAGATCATATCTTTCCCGTGGCCTAAGATCCGTGTTCATAAGTGCATGTATATAGCCGGCGCTGGTTCCAAATATGGTTATCTTCTCATCCTGTGCCATCTCCCAGAGCACTCCTTCATGTGGATAAAAGGGGTTTCCATCATAGAGCACAAGTGTTGCTCCCACTGCCAATGAGCTCATAAGCCAGTTCCACATCATCCAGCCACAGGTGGTATAGTAAAATATGGTATCTTCCCTTTTAAGATCAGTATGTATAATGAGCTCCTTTAGGTGATGGATAAGGATGCCGCCGGCACTCTGAACCATGCATTTAGGAAGCCCTGTAGTGCCAGATGAATACATAATGTAGAGGGGATGTTCAAAGGGGAGCTGTTCAAATTGGATTTCCAGGTCATCATCTTTGCTTTTGAAATCATCGTAATAGACGGAATTGGGAATGGAAGAGATATCTGGTCTCTCTTCTGTATAGGGAACCACAATAACCTTTTCAATGGTAGGAAGCTCCTTAAGTATATCTGTTATCCTTTCAATGGAGTCAAATCTTCTGCCTTTAAAGAAATAGCCATCCGCGGTAAAGATCACCTTGGGTCTTATCTGGCCAAACCTATCAAGCACACCCTTAATTCCAAAATCAGGAGAACAGGAAGACCATATTGCACCGAGTGAGGTGGCCGCAAGCATGGCAATTGTGGTATGCGACATATTGGGCATAAAGCCCACAACCCTATCGCCAGGCTTTACACCCAGATCTTTCAAAGATTTTGAAAGCCTTGCCACCTCCTGATATAACTCTCTATATGTCATCTTCTTAGATGGGAGACCTTCACCTTTAAATATGAGGGCTATCTGATCATCCCTATATCTTAAAAGGTTTTCAGCAAAATTTAGCTTTGCCCCGATAAACCATTTTGCCCCTGGCATCTTACTTGGATCATCCACTACCTCTTTATATGGAGAAGAGGAGACAATTCCAACAAAATCCCAGACCGCTTCCCAAAATTGAGGTATATTTTCCACTGACCATTCATATAGGGAATTGTAGTCCTTAAAGTCTTTATTATATCTTTCATTTACATACTGCATAAATCTATACATATTGGAACTCTTTATCCTCTCTTCCGATGGTCTCCAAAGCATCTTAGACATGACTCATCCTCCTTATTATTTTAGTTTTAGATACTATAAATGAATAAAAATGACAACTGATTTTAAAAAAATTACTTGACATGGAATAATAAACTTTTTACATACCAAAACTTCAAACTTTTTATAAATAATTCTTTTTACTATTTTAGCATGAATGAAGGACTTTTTACATTTCCAAAAGGCGGAATTCACCCTCCAGAAAATAAAGAGCTGACAGAGTCTCTACCCATAGAGGAGATGCCTCTGTCTGAGGAGGTGGATATATTACTCCAACAGCATTTCGGAGCTCCTGCAAGTGCAATTGTAAAGAAAAAGGCAGAGGTTAAGGAGGGAGATCTTATTGGTGAAGTAAAGGGGGGCTTAGGGGCGACAATTCATGCAAGTATCGGTGGAAAGGTAGTGGATATAGGGGTTTCTACAAATCCTGTATCTGTTGTAACACCCTCAATCACCATAAGAAGAGATAGTGAAGCCGAACCCGCTAAATATGACAAAGAGGAATGGAGGGAGCTATCTAAGGAAGAACTGCTTGAAAGGGTAAAGGCCGCTGGTATTGTGGGTCTTGGTGGAGCTGGTTTTCCCACCCATGTAAAGTTATCACCCCCGCCAGAGGCAAGAGTGGATACACTGATCCTGAATGGGGCAGAGTGTGAACCGTATCTCACCACAGACCACAGGATCATGCTTGAATATGCCCATGAGGTAATTGAAGGGGCAAAGATTATCCTTAAGATCTTAGGGATTGATAGATGTTATATAGGGGTTGAAGCCAACAAGATGGATGCAATTGAAACCCTTAAAAGTGTCATAGAAGGAGATAGGGAAAATGGATTTCATATAGAGGTTAAGGCCTTGAAGGTAAAATATCCACAGGGTTCTGAAAAGCAGTTAATTCAGAGTATTACCGGAAGAAAGGTCCCTGGATTTGGGCTTCCCTTTGATGTGGGCGTTGTGGTTCAGAATGTGGGAACCACAAAGGCAATTTACGATGCTGTGGTGTTTAAAAAGCCTCTATATGAAAAGATTCTCACGGTTTCAGGAAGAGGAATAAATAGGGTTGCAAATCTGAAGGTCAGGATTGGAACCAGACTTAAGGATATCGTCTCTTACTTAGGGGGGCTAAAAGAGGAATGCTCCAAGGTGGTGTTTGGTGGGCCTATGATGGGATTTGCAATCAGCGATCTGGATATTCCTATAACCAAGACCACGTCAGGTGTGCTATTCTTAACAGAAGATGAGATAGATACTCGGCCCTATGGGAACTGTATTAGATGTGGCTGGTGCTTAGAGGCCTGTCCCATGGGCCTTTCACCCAATGAGATAGGGATATATGTGGAGGCAGGAAAGGCGGAGGAGACAGCTCAGTTTGGGGTATTTGAATGTTTTGAATGTGGCTGTTGCGCATATGTATGCCCTGCAAAGAGGCCTTTAGTTCAATTTATCAGACTTGCAAAGGCAAAGATAAAGAGGTGAGCTATCATAGGGTAATAAGATATGGAAAATGAAAACAGAGAAAAGGGCTTTTTTTGGAAGGTATCGGTATCTCCCCATATAAAGAGCGGAGAGTCTGTTGAAAGGATTATGTGGACGGTGGTTGCATGCCTTGTCCCACCGCTTTTGCTTTCCATCTTTGTATTTGGATTTCAAACACTGATTATAACCCTAATAAGTGTGGGTAGCTGTGTTGCCACAGAGGCCATATCACAAAAGTTGCTTCATAGGCCCATAACGATTAGGGATGGAAGTGCTGTAATTACTGGAATGTTACTCGCTTATGTAATACCACCCGGGGTGCCATATTGGATTCCCATCTTGGGTGGTATGGTTGCCATATATGTGGCAAAACAGCTTATGGGAGGATTAGGATTTAATATCTTTAATCCTGCCCTCATTGGAAGGGCATTTTTACTTGCCACATTTCCTGTGGCAATGACCTCTGCATGGCTTCCTCCACTTAGAAGGCTGGATATCTTTACCTATATGGGAAGCGGTGTGGATGCGGTAAGCACCGCTACCCCCCTATATATCCTTAAACATTATGGAATAGCTGCAGTTATAGAAAAATTTGGGAATCTTTCAACTATATACAGGGACTTCTTCATAGGATTTAGACCTGGGTGTATCGGAGAGACCTCTGCATTTCTGCTTCTCTTGGGAGGATTGTATCTTATATATAAAAGATATATCACCTGGCATATACCGGTCAGTATGATAGGCACCATAGCTGTGCTAACCTGGGTATTTGGAGGTGAAGGCTATTTCAGCGGAGATCCACTTCTGGCGGTGCTTTCAGGAGGTGTGATGCTTGGTGCATTTTTCATGGCAACTGACTATGTTACCTCTCCCAGCCTTCCAAAGGGAAAACTGATATTTGGAATTGGCTGTGGAGCACTTACTGTGCTTATACGTCTTAAGGGCGGATATCCAGAGGGTGTGTGTTACGCCATACTACTTATGAATCCTCTGGCTCCAGTCTTAGATGAACTGATTAGACCAGAGAGGTTTGCGCCTCCAAAGGAGGCATTAAAGAGTGGGTAGGAATTAGGAGATGAACGAGATATTAAAGATTACCTTTAGGCTTACCATATCCTGCCTGTTAGCTGCATTTGTAATGGGTGGGGTGTTTGTCTTAACTGATAAGGCAAGAAAACATAATGAGCATATGGAATTTGAGGAGACCATGTTGGGTCTTTTGGGATATGGAAAAGAGAATCCACCTCCTGAGGATCTAAAACTTTACACTATTTATAGGTATATCATCTTCAAAGACAGAAAAAGATATATGGGATATATGGTGCCAAAGGAGGGTAAAGAGGGATCTTTCCATCAGATGATCATTATGGACCTCAAAGGAAGATACATAGATAGTGTCAGGTTGGATATCGGGCAAGAAGAGGCATTTGAGATGGGAAACAGGAAGAAGGTATTGAACTCTGCCTTAAAGGATTATAGCGGATTTAATTATGCAGATATGTTTATAATTGCAGAGCAGGGTGGAAAGAGGGTTGCATATCTATTACCCGGACGCTTTCCTGGATTTAAGACCTTTATAAAGGTAATGCTTGCATTGGATCCCAAATTTACCATCTTGGGCCTTGAGATTATGGAACATGAAGAGGACCCGGGGCTTGGAGGTGAGATTGAACAGGACTATTTTAAAAATCAATTCAGGGATAAGAGCCTTGAAAGGATTAAGACATTAAAGGTAATAAAAAAGCCCCTTCCTGAAGACTATAAGCTATATTTAGAGATGAAAAGGCTTGCAAAGGGGATTCCACAGGATCAGATTCAGAAGATCAGGGAAAAATACAGAGATGACGATATATATGCTATAACAGGGGCTACAATCTCCAGCAGATCCGTTACCAATGGCGTTAAAAAGATGGTAAAGAATTTTGTATATCGTATGGGAATGTTAGATAGAATAATAGAGCAACAAGAGATAGAAGTTCCTTTTTCATAGACCAAGATAGAGGAGTGAGAGAGTTGCCAAGGAGGAGAAAGAGTAATAAGGAGCTTTTCTTAAATGGAATATTTAATGAAAATCCCATATTCAGGCTCGCCCTTTCCATGTGTCCTGCTGTAGGGATAAGCACCACTTTGATGAATGGATTTCTCTTAGGTATTGCTGTGCTTTTTGTTCAGGTATTTTCCAGTTGCACTATATCACTTATCAAAGACTATATACATCCAAGGATAAGGATTCCCACCTATACTTTGACCATTGCCACATGGGTAACTGTAATAGATATGGTGCTTGCGGCATATGTGCCTGCGGCATATAAGGAGATGGGCATATTTGTAAAACTGATCGTTGCCTTTGCAATTATCACCATGCGTCTGGAGATGTTTGCATGTAAAAATGATCTTGTCCCCTCTTTTTGGGATGGTCTGGGTATGGGACTGGGGTTTATGTTTGGTATGATGTCCTTAGGATTTGTAAGAGAGCTCTTAGGCATGGGAAAGCTATTTGGACATGATATCCTGGGTTTTAGGCCACTGCTGTTTTTTGTTCTGCCTGCTGCGGGATTTTTCTGTGTAGGAATTATGATGGCACTCTTTAACTATGTGGAGATCGTATATAAGAGAAGAAGGGAGCGGAGATGAAAGAGAGGCTATTTTTAATTCTGCTTTTAGTATTGATTTCAATAGGGGGGTGTAAGAAAGAGCACCCATTTATTAAAAAGGTGGCCTTTAAGGGGGAAAATGCAATAGAGGTCTATTTTGCAGGCCCTGTAGATATTAAATGGGCAAAGGATAAGGGTAACTTTGAACTCTATGAAAAGCCAGATCCTGACATCCTGATTCCTATTAAAGATGTGGAGCTTTCGGAAGACAGGTTAATCCTTATGATTCAGACATATGATGAGTTAAATAGGAATCAGGAACATATCCTTACCTTGAAGAATATCGTATCAGATGGAAGAGACTTAGGGACTGCCATTGTATCAGTTAAAAAGCTATATTTTGGAATTGTATTTAACATACTTATTGCTGCCATGCTGATTCAGAACTTTGTATTTACAAAATACTTAGGACTTTGCGTATTTTTTGGAACATCTCGCAGAAAGAGCACTGCAATAGGAATGGGAATCACATTTACCATTGTGATTGTCTTTGCATCAATGATGTCATGGTTTATGTATCAGTTTATACTCAAGCCCTTTAATCTAAGGTTCTTACAGATAATAGTCTTTATTGGATTGGTCTCTCTGTCTGTTCAGGCAGTGGATACCATATTGAGAAAGATCAATCCGGCTCTTTTTAAGGCATTTGGTGTGTATCTTGTGCTTGTAATAGCAAATTGTATCATATTGGCAGTTCCTTTGATCCTTGCAGATAATGAATATAATGCTATTGAGAGCTTTATGCTGTCATTGGGTGCAGGGCTTGGCTTTCTGATTGCCCTGTTTCTTATGTCATCGGTCAGGGAGAGACTTGAGCTTGCAAATGTGCCTCCAACCTACAGAGGACTTCCCATAGCGTTTGTGGTAGCAGGTCTATTTGCACTTGCATTTATGGGATTTAGTGGTATGAGTCTATTTTAAAGGGGGAAAGAGAGGATGGATCCCATCTTGATAAAATTGGCCTTAGGTGGACTGGCGGTATTGGGTTCCATAGGGCTTTTTTTTGGAATCGGACTTGCCCTTGCAGCCCATAAATTTGCAGTGGAGACCAATCCAAAGGTAGAAGAGGTATTAGAGGTATTGGCAGGTGCTAATTGTGGTGGATGCGGTTATGCAGGGTGTGAGGCATATGCAGAGGCAGTGGTAAATGATCCAAATGTTCCCCCAAATCTATGCTTTCCTGGGAAAGAAGAGGTGGCAGAGCTGGTTGCGGAGATAACAGGAAAGAAGATAGAGAAGATGGAGAATATGATTGCAGCAGTGAGATGCTCCAGGATAGAGGGAAAGGTGAGGCAGAGATATGAATATATAGGCTATGGATCTTGTAGTGGCGCAAAGTTAGCCTTAGGAGGTCCTTTTGCATGTGCCTATGCATGCATTGGAATGGGAGAATGTAAAGAGGCATGTCACTTTGATGCAATTGAGATAATTGATGGATTCCCTGTTATAGATCCTCATAAGTGTGTTGGGTGTGGAGCATGTGTAAGGACATGTCCTAAGGGGATAATTGAGCTTATTCCTCTTAAGGCAAGGGTCTGGGTTCCATGTAGCACCAAGGATCCAGGGAAAAAGGTCAGAGGTGTTTGTGAGGTTGGATGTATAACATGCAGGATGTGTGTAAAGGTATGTCCTGCAAAGGCAGTCAGCATTGAGGATGGATTGGTCAAGATAGACCATGAAAAATGCATACAATATGGGGAGAGTTGTGAGGAGATCTGTGTAAAGAAGTGTCCCAGAAAGATATTTCGTCCTTTTAAAAAGGATATTAAAGATGGTATATTAAAAGAGGTAGCTTAGGAGATTTTCAGGAGGAATGACATGAAGGATATGGGAAGAAGAGAATTTTTAAGGATTTCAGGGATATTGGGGCTGGGCATATGGACAAGCGCGTTTTTCCCTTCGATTTCAGAGGCAGTAAGATTTGATCGTTCCCTATATAAGGTATCCCGTATGAAGATCAAGATGGGAACCTTTGTAAATATTATTGTAATAGATCCTTCAAAAGATAGGGCAGATGAGGCAATAGGAAGGGCCTTTGACACCATAGATAGGCTATGTAGGATACTTAGCAGATTTGAAAGTGGCACTGAGGTCTTTCAATTAAATAGGGAGGGTAAGATTAAGGGCTGTTGCCCAGAGTTACTTGACACCATAAGGGAGTCCATATATTTTAGCAGGCTTACAAAAGGGGCATTTGATATAACAGTAAAACCTGTGGTGGATCTCTTTAAGGAAAGATATATAAAAGGGGAGGACTTAGATATCCCTGATACCATTCTCAAAAGGGCATTAGATAAGGTAGGGTATAGAAATATAGAGATAGGAGCTGGAGAGATCAGATTCAAAAAGGAAGGTATGGGGATTACCTTAGATGGTATTGCTAAGGGATATATCGTAGACAGAGCATCTGATGTCTTAAAAAGGGAAGGAGTTAAAAATTTTCTTATAAATGCCGGTGGAGATATAAGGGCAACAGGGAAAAATTATAAAAGGGAGGCCTGGAAGATAGCTGTTCAAGATCCCCAAAAGGACTCTAAATGGCCTGATGTGATTAAACTAAGTGAAGGGGCAATTGCCACATCTGGAAATTATGAGGTATATTTTGATAAAGAAAGACTCTTTCATCACATAGTTGATCCTAAAACAGGACTCTCTCCTCTGAGACTTTCCAGTGTATCGGTGATTGCACCCACGGTGATGGAGGCAGATGCACTCTCTACAGGAGTCTTTGTTATGGGGCCAGATAGGGGACTACATTTTATAAATAGTCTTAGAAGATACCACTGTCTGCTTATTGAAAGGGGAGGCAGAATTTATAGATCCCGAAGCTGGAAGAGCTTTTCCATATAGAAGTCTTTCCATCTCAGATATTAGCGGAATCAGAGTGGATGGATTAATGGCAGCGATGGGTATTCCGTCAAAGTTAAGTAGAATCTTTTCTTTATCTGACTGATCTAAAAGATCCCATTTATTGAGCACCAATATCCTGGGGATAGTATGAAGCCCGAGTCTTTGAAGTATCTTTTCCACCGCCTCTTTGTGTATATCCAGATATGGACTACTGGCATCCAATACATGTAATAGAAGGGCTGCCTCCTTGAGCTCCTCCAAGGTGGCACTAAATGCCTCTAAGAGGTCTTCAGGAAGATTCCTTATAAATCCCACTGTATCTGTAATTATAGCCTCCCTCTCCTTAGGGAATCTTAACCTCTTGCTTGTTGGATCCAAGGTGGCAAACAGCTTATCTTCAACCTTTACATGACTCTTTGTTAATGAATTAAGCAGTGTGGATTTACCTGCATTTGTATAACCTACAATGGATATAACCGGTAGATCTCTTTTCTTTCTGAGCCTTCTTCGCTCTCCACGCTGTCTTCTGATCTCTTTTAGTTCCCTCTTTAACCTTGTAATCCTTTCATGTATGGATCTGCGATACACCTCAAGCTTTTTCTCTCCAGGCCCCCTTGCACCTATCCCCCCTGATATCCTAGAAAGCTCTGCCCAGCGATGGGTGAGTCGGGGAAGCAGATATTTTAGCTGTGCAAGTTCAACCTGAATCTTTCCTTCTCTGCTTACTGCCCTCTTGGCAAAGATATCCAGTATGATCTTTGTTCTATCTGTAATTTTAAGATCTGTGGCATCGGTTAAGTTTCTCAGCTGACTTGGATTTAATTCCCTATCAAATATGATCAGATCGGCACCTTCCTGAAGACATCTCAACACCAGCTCGCTCAATTTCCCCTTACCTATGAAGAATCGGGGATTGATCTGTCTGACCCTCTGGATCATTGTGCCTACCACATGAATATCATTAGAGATAGCAAGCTCTTTAAGCTCCTCTAAGGACTCTTCAACCATCTTGGATGAATTGGTACTTATCCCAACAAGCAGGGCCTTTTCTTTAGATCTGAGTGGAATAACCGGGTTTCTCCTATTTATCTCATCCTCTAAGTTAGCTATAAATGACTGGAAATCCAGATTCAGTTGCCCGATATCTGGAAGATCCACTATATCATATCCCCTCCCCTTTTCTGCTAAGGGCAATATATGAGAATAAGAAATCTTCCCTGGTATCCCGTCCTCATTTACCTGAGCAACCACCATCATATCTAAGCCCAGGAGAATCATATCGGTTACATCCTCCTGGGAGAGGGGCTCATATCGGAGGTGGGTATGCACACATCTCAATCCCCTGAGTCTCTGGGTGCCACCTCTAATTCTTCCAAGTTCGGGAATAAGGATCCTCTGATGATCGCCCACAATTATATGGGTTATATCGCCTTTTCTGGAAATGAGAAGACCTATCTGTCTCTTTATCTCCCTTGATATTCTGGATATAGTCCGCAAGAGTTCCCTTGTTATAATCTCTGTTGGAGGTATCCTCTTTCTATAGATCTTTTTAAGCTCTTTGATTTGCCTTGCCCTAAGGCCACATGTCTTACCAAAGAGTCTATCTATACCATACCTCCTCTATTGTAATTCATCGTGGAGGGAGTAATCTCTGAAACGTGTAAATTCCTTTTCATATATGAGATTGAACTTTCCGGTATCTCCATTTCTATGCTTTGCAATAGTGATCTCTGCAATATTTTTTTGATCGGTATTGGGATTATACACCTCATCCCTATAGATAAACATAATTATATCTGCATCCTGTTCAATGGCACCACTCTCTCTTAGGTCTGAAAGCATGGGCCTCTTGTTCCCTCTCTCCTCTACCCTTCTGTTTAGCTGAGATACTGCAATTACAGGAACATCCATATCCTTAGCAAGGGCCTTTAGTCCTCTGGATATCTCAGATATCTCAATCTGACGGGACTCTGCACTCTTTCTTCCTTGGATCAATTGAAGATAGTCAACTATGATAAGAGCAAGATCACTTTTCCTTTTAAGTCTTCTGCACTTGGCCTTGATCTCCAGTACACTCAGTGCAGATGAGTCATCAATGAATATGGGAAGCTCAGATAGATGGTCTGCTGCCTCGGTGAGCCTTTCCCAATCGCTATGGCTCAGATAGCCTGTCCTTAATTTGGACCCATTAATGCCTGCACACATTCCCAGCAGTCTCATACCAAGCTGTATCTTGGACATCTCAAGGGAAAAAATGGCAACCCCCCGCCTTGTCTTATCCGCTGCATGATAGCCAATATTTATTGCAAGGGCGGTCTTTCCCATCCCCGGTCTTCCAGCTATTATAATAAGCTCTCCTGGCTGAAGCCCGGCAGTGTATCTATTAAAGTCTACAAAGCCTGTTGGGATACCTGTTATAAATCCGTCGTGTTCTGCCACACTTTCAAGCTTTTTAAAACTTCTGTTTATCACATCTTCCATGGAGGAAAAATCATCTCTTATCTTTTCTTCTGCTATATCAAATATACCCTGCTCTGCCATATCCAAGAGCTCTTCAGTCTCATGTAGGCCATGAAAGCAGGAATCTGATATAATGGAACACTGGTTTATCAACTTTCTTCTTATGGAAAGATCCTTCACAATCCTTGCATAGTGTAACATACCTGCGGAGGTGGATACCGCCTCTGCAAGGGATATGAGATACTCCTTACCGCCTACCTTATCCAACAGCTTTTTGCTATCCAGCAATTGACTCAAGGTGATCAGATCAATGGAGTCATCAGAGTGGAAAAGTTCCAGCATGGTCTCATATATATATTTATGAGAGTCCCTATAGAAATCCTCTGGAGATAGAAGATCTATTACATGGTTTATGGCCTCATTATTTATTAATATCCCAGCAAGGATTGCCTGCTCTGCCTCAATATTGTGTGGTGGTATCTTTAATTGCTCTGATATATCCTTTACCTTTGCCTTTGGCATAAAATCCGATCTATCTATTCGGGAATTACATCTATCTTGATCATTGCCTGGACCTCTGGATGGAGTCTTATAGGCACATCATAGCTTCCAAGCTGCTTTATGGGCTGTTGAAGCACAATCTTTTTCTTATCTATCTTAATCCCCTCTGCTTCAAGGGCCTTTGATATATTCATTGATGTAACAGATCCATAGAGTTTTTCACCCTCCCCTGCCCTTTGTCTTATGGTAAGAGTGACCTTTTCAATGAGTTCCTTCAACTTAAGCGCCTCTTCCTTCTTTTTGATCTTATTTGTCTCAATCTTTCTCTTTTTCATCTCCATCATCTTTATATTTTGAGCTGTTGCAGGAAGGGCAAAACCCTTTGGAATCAGATAATTTCTGGCATATCCATCTGAAACTTCAACCATATCACCTTCAATTCCAAGATCATCCATATCTTTTACAAGAATTATCTTCATTGATACCTCTCTCCCCTATTTATTATTTATCTGAGAGCTTTGCATAACACCTTTTTACACTGGGGGTTACACCCCCCTCCTGGTCGGATGACCCTCTGGGTCGGAGACCAGACCCCCAAAAATTAACTTAAAATATCCCATAATTACGGCTTTTTTATGAGAGCTTTGAAAAATTCAAAGCTCTCTTATCTATATCAGAAATCCTTGACCTATACAAGGCCCACCTACTTTAATGTAGCTGTTGTAAATGGAAGAAGAGCAGCAATCCTTGCCCTCTTAATGGCAAGGGCAAGCATCCTCTGATGTTTAGCACAGGTTCCAGAGATTCTACTTGGAATGATCTTTCCTCTCTCTGTTATAAAATCATAGAGAATCTCATAATTTTTATAATCGATCTTTAGATTCTTATCGGCGCAAAATTTGCAATACTTCTTTCTATGAAATGGAAATCTAAATTTCTGGTTCGTTACCATATAAAATACCTCCTATGCTGAACTGTCTTCTGAAAATCTCTTTTTTAACTCTTCCGGATCGGCCTTGTCAGAGAGCTTTACTGTCAGGTATCTTAAGATATTTTCATCCAATTTAAATTCCTTTTCCAGATCCTGAACAATCCCCGGCCTTCCGCAGTATTTTACAATTATATAGTATCCTTCTTCAAATTTTCTTATGGGATATGCCAGATTCTTTTTCCCCCATTCATCCACATGGATTACAATGCCATCTAAGGATGTAATCCTATCATTGTATTTTTTTAAGAGTTCCTGATATTGATCTTCACTGAGATCAGGTCTCAATAGGTAAAGAGTCTCATAGAATCTCATAATCTCTTCTCCTTTTGGACTTCTTTTTGGCCCCAATCTCTGGAGCAAGGAGCTTAGTATCTCTAATAATAAATGAAGGGTATGTCAAGGGGATAATTTATCTTTTCGGGCTTGAAAATATGGTTTCATTATGATAAGGAGCTTTCAAAAAATATTTTAGAAAGGAGATCTTAGCTATGGCAGCAAAAATAATAAAGGGAACAGAGATAAGGGATCAGATACTTGCTGAGATAAAGAAAGAGGTGGATGATATAAAAGAAAGACATGGAGTGGTTCCAGGTCTTGTTACAATATTGGTAGGTGAAAATCCTGCTTCTGTCTCTTACGTGACAGCAAAGATAAGGACAGCTAAGAGCTTGGGATTTAAGGAGGTGCAGGAAAACCTTCCAGAGGATGTATCCGAATCTGACCTCTTGGCTATGGTTGAAAGGTATAACAAGGATGATACCATTCATGGCATACTGGTTCAGTTACCCCTTCCCAAGCATATTGATGAAAAGAAGGTCATAAATGCCATTGATCCTGATAAAGATGTGGATGGATTTCATCCTGTAAATGTGGGAAGACTGGTAATTGGCGGAGGTGAGGTAAAATTCCCACCATGCACACCTGCTGGAATTCAGGAGCTGATTGTCCGCTCTGGTGTCCCCACTGAGGGTGCGGAAGTGGTTGTAGTGGGTAGATCCAATATTGTGGGCAAGCCCATCGCCATAATGATGATGCAAAAGGGTGCCAATGCAAATGCAACTGTCACAGTGGTTCATACCAGAACAAAGGATCTTGCAGGCCATTGCAAGAGAGCAGATATATTGATAGTGGCAGCAGGGGTGCCAGGGCTTGTAAAGCCTGAGTGGATAAAGCCAGGTGCATGCGTCATTGACGTAGGAGTAAACAGAGTGGGTGAAAAGATAAGTGAAAAGACCGGCAAAAAGATCCCTATTCTTAAAGGTGATGTGGATTTTGATGCCGCAAAGGAAATCGCCGGCTGGATCACACCTGTTCCAGGTGGTGTAGGCCCAATGACAATTACTATGCTCATGAAGAATACCCTCAACTCCCTTAAATATAGACTGGGTATTGCATAAGAATTTACTTAGTAAATACTCCCTTTAGGGGGTAAAAATCTTCTGTTTTAGGATGGTATGGGGTGTCAATTAATGGGCACCCCAATGGAGTAGTTTATAGGTCTTTATTAACCCCAATAAAGGAGGGAGTGTGTATGGGAAGATTTTTTAGTATGGTAAAGATAGGTGTGGCAATTTTATTTGTCTTTTTTCTAATCTTAACCCCTTCATATGCTAAAGATAGTATCAAGGTTGGAATTCCCATCTCCTTAACCGGCAAGTATGATGTGCTTGGACAGAGGAATCTTCAGGGAGCAAGACTTTGGGCAGAGTGGGTTAATAAACAGGGTGGAATCTATGTAAAGGATATGGGTAAAAAGCTACCAGTGGAGGTGGTATGGTATGATACAAAGAGTGACAAGGACACCACTATAAAGCTAACAGAGAAGCTCATAAATGAAGATAAGGTGGATTTTCTGTTTGGTCCATATGGAAGCTCTCTGACACTGGCATCTGCCGCAATTACTGAAAGATATGGAAAGTTGATGTTCTCTCATAGTGGCGCCTCTGATAAGATATGGGCACAGGGATACAGATATGTGATAGGAGTTCTTACACCCTCTTCCTATTACTATAAGAGCACCATGGAGCTTATGGCCCGACTCAATCCTCCTATTAAGACTATTGCTGTAATCACTGAAGACAATCCGTTTAATCTATCTATCAGGAAAGGCATCAAGAGATGGGCCAAGCAGTTGGGATTTAAGATCGTATTTGATGAGGTCTATCCCACTCCTCCCATTGATCTTTCACCCCTTTTAAGTAAGGTGAAGAATCTCTCTCCTGATGCAATACTTGCCTGTTCCCATTTTAAAGATGGAGCCCTTCTTGCAAGGCAGGCAGCAGAGTTAAATGTCTATACAAAATTCTTTGCATTGGGTTCTGCCCCTTCAACAGTGGAATGGTGGAGTGCGGTTGGCCCTAAGGGTGCTGCATATACAATTGCAACATCTCAATGGGAACCTATTGATGCACCAGATCCAAATAAGTTTAATAACTGGTATGGACCTAAGGTAACGGGTAGACAGTTTAATGAATGGTATAAAAAGAGATGGGGAAAAAGCACCGATTTTAGGGGTGCACAGGCATTCGCTGCAGGGCTTGTGTTACAGTGGGGAATTGAAAATGCAGGAACGCTCAGCACGGATAAAGTAAGGGCCGCTCTCAATAAGATGGATATAATGACATTTTATGGAAGATCCAAGATAGATCCCAAAAGCGGGATTCAGATAGGACATGGGATGGTAACGGCCCAGTGGCAGAATGGCAAGAAGGTTGTAATTGGCCCACCAGAGCTTGCTGTGGCAGAGATTGTATATCCAAGGCCTAAATAAAGGGATATTAAAGAGGGCAAGAAGGCCCCCAACGTTTATGGGGGCCTTCCTAAGAAGTTTAAGATTATGACAGCAGGTGTATTTTTACAGACTACAATTAATGGATTTATGATAGGCGGAATCTATGGATTAGCTGCCCTGGGATTGAGCCTTATATGGGGGGTTATGAAAGTGGTAAATCTGGCACATGGCACCTTTATTATGTTGGGTGCATATATGGGATATGGTATGTATTATTTTTTTAAAATAAATCCCTTGCTTTCCATTGTCTTTGCAATACCTATTGGAATCCTATCAGGAGTGGTAATTTATAAGTATCTAATTAACCGAATTATTGAGGCATCCACCAATGAACTTGAGACAGAGATGATGACGCTTCTATTCACTTTTGGAATATCCATCATAATTTATGGTTCTGCCCTGAACATCTGGGGAAGTGACCTCAGGGGAGTTCCCACACTAATGCCTACCATAAACCTCATGGGGATGGTTATACCATCTGCCCGGTTTATAGCCTTTCTTTCTGCCCTTATCCTGGGACTTATTCTCTATTTCCTTCTAAAGAAGACCTATCTTGGAAAGGCAATCAGGGCAGTGACCCAGAGAAGGGAATATGTGATGCTGAATGGGATTAATCCTGTAAAGATATTTCAATGGGCATTTAGCATCGGACTGGTCTATGCATTTTTAGCTGGAGTGGTTATATCTCTTACCTATCCAATAACTCCCATTATGGGGGTGAATTATCTCCTTAAATGCTTTACAGTGGTGGTGTTAGGAGGTCTTGGAAACCCAGTAGGGGCATTTATAGGTGGGCTGCTCTTAGGCCTTGCGGAAAGCTATACGACCCTGTTTGCCACCTATGCCCTATCTCCAGCTGTAGCATTTATAACACTCATTCTTATCCTGATACTTAGGCCAAGCGGAATATTGGGGACTCTTAAATAGATGGGATTGAAGAATAAAAGATTCTGGATATTGGGATGGATATTTTTTGTGATACTATTTGCCTTAGCACCTAAGAGCGGGCTTAAGACCACTACATATTTCTTTTTGATGATTAAATACATATGTCTCTGTATCAGCTTTAATCTTATTGCCGGGTATGTGGGATATATCAGTTTTGGTCATGTGGCATTTTATGGAATAGGTGGATACACCACAGCACTTCTGTTTTCAAAGGCACATCTGAGCTCTTATCCCTATCTCTGTATCCTATTTGGTGGTGTGGGAGGAGCAATTGCAGGATATCTTTTGGGAAAAGTCCTATTTAAATTGAGAGGGGCATATTTTGCAATTGCCACCTTAGCTCTTAATGAGGCCTTAAAGGTGATAGTATTTAATATACCAGAGGAGTTCAGTGGAGGCACCTTTGGTATTCCCCTTCCTGCTCTGAGGAATCCAGATATGGCCTATTATCTTATGCTCTTGGTTACATCCCTCTCTTTCCTATTTATCCTCTATCTTATCAACTCCCCATTTGGTATAACCCTTAAGGCCATAAGAGAGGATGAAGATGGTGCAATGGCCATAGGAATAGATGCGCCCAAGTATAAGATCCGTGCATTTGTAATAAGCACATTTCTTATGGGAATCGCTGGAGCAATTGACCTTCAATTCATAGGGTATATATATCCAGAGGCGGCCTTTTTTATAGAGACCAATGTGGAAGTAATTGCAATGACAATGCTTGGTGGTATAGGGACTCTGCTTGGGCCTGTTGCGGGCTCTACCATATTATTTATGTTATCGGATTTTATCTGGTCTAAGTGGCCATTTTCCCATCTTATAATGCTTGGTATAGTTATATGCATGTTGGTCCTCTTTATGCCAAGAGGGATCTTTGGCCTACTTGATGAAAAGATTTCATCTTTGAGAGGAAAGATCAAATAGGAGGATCTACCAATTAACCCACGGGGTAATGGCCTTGTGTAGATCAATCTGTTCCCTCTCTGCATGGAAATTTACTCTTCCAAGCTCAACCACATATACATAATCAGTAATATTCATCGCCTTTTTTACATTTTGCTCAACCATTAATATGGTCTTTTTCTCTTCTTTAAGTCTTGATATTTCATCAAATATGAGATTTGCAGCAATTGGGGCAAGGCCTGCGGTTGGCTCATCCAGTAGCATAACAGAAGGATTAATAAGGAGTGCCTTTCCAAGCTCAAGTATCCTCTGCTCACCCCCGCTCAGATTTCCTGCATATACCTCTTTCCTATCCTTCAATATGGGATATCTATTATAGACATTATCAATTGCCAGCATTACTTTTTCTCTATCACCCTTAAATAGCCAACAGCCCAGTTGCAGGTTCTCTTCAACGCTCATCTCTGGGAATATTCCCCTTTCTTGCATAATAAAGGCAACCCCCTCTTGAGGCATCTTATAGGGGGGAATAGTGGTAATATCCCTATTATTTAATAGGACCCTTCCTTTATTGGGTCGGAGAAAACCATAAATAGTCTTCAATACAGTGGATTTCCCTGCTCCATTTGGTCCTATAATGGTTGTTATCTCACCTCCCTTTGCATACATAGTAAAATCACTCAGGACAATTATATCCTCATAATATCCCACAGAGATTTCTTCCATCTTAAGTGCCATCTTATTCTCCTAAGTATGCCTCTATTACCTTTTCGTCCTTCAATATCTCTTGAGTATTACCTTCAGCGAGTTTTGTGCCAAAATTGAGCACAACCACATGCTGGCATAGCTCAGAGATGGATCTCATATCATGACTTACAATTAAAAATGTCTTTTTGTATTCAACATTTAGCCTTCTTATAAGATCCATTAGCTTCCTTCTTAACTCAGGATGTATCCCTGCAAAGGGTTCATCCATTAATAATAGTTCAGGATCTGGCATAAGAGCCCGAGCAAATTCAAGGAGTTTTTGCTGTCCACCTGAAAGCTCTATGGCATATTGATCCCTCTTATCCCAAAGCCCTACAAACTCCAAAAGCTCATTTGCCCTGTCCAGGATATGGGATCTATCTTTCTTTATCACCACATATGGGGAAAGCATATTTTCCATGACGGTCATTCTCTTAAATACTCTTGCTATCTGAAATGTGCGGGATATCCCCATCTGTGCAATCTCATAGCTCCTTAGATTAATAATATTCCTGCCTTTAAAGTAGATATCACCTTCATCTGCTCCATATACTCCATTTATAACATTTATAAGTGTGGTCTTTCCTGCACCATTTGGCCCAATAAGACCATAGATTGCTGTGGGAGGCACATCAAAGGATACCCCACTTAAGGCCCTAACACCTTTAAAATCCTTTACTACATTTTGAATCCTTATTAACACATTTTGCATGATTTAGTGTTTTATATTAAAATTCATACATCAGTCAAATAGTAAATGCGAGGATATTTTTAATATAATTTAATATAAGATAATAACTATTTAAAATTATTAATTTTAAATTGACATATAATTGGAAATAAATAATATATAATTAAACAATTTTGAGGTCAAAGAGATTGCCAGAAGATATATCATCCACTGAAAGACTGCTGAATATCCTGAGGGATAAAGGTGAAGCTATCCCCCTAAGTGAAAGGAAGAAGTATAAGGAAAAGAGGTTTGAATTTTTTTCTTCCAAGAGAATGGGAAATGTGGGTGTGGATATCGGGCGAAATTCGGTAAATATCATCCGTTGTGAAGGAATAGATGGAAAAGGTCTGATATTAAAGAAATTAAGGACTTATAATATCCCAGAAGATATTATTGGAAAGGAGCCTCTGTTTATTGAGTTTTTAAGAGAGATATTGAAGGACTTTGGGGTCAGGAAAAGGGACAATATCTGGACCATTGTATCATATGAAGATGTGGAGATTCGTTATGTTAGGATACCAAAGCTTCCCGAAGCTCAAATAAATAAGACATTGTATTTCGTTTCAAAGAAGGAGTTAAATTTTGATGAGAAGGAGGTGATAGTCGATTTTTTTGTGCATGGTCCAGTAATGGATAAAGGAGTTGAAAAGATAGGAGCAGTGGTATATTCGGTAAGACGTGATAATGTGGAGAATCTAAAAGCCTTTTTTGAAAGGATAGGTCTTCATCTTAACGGAATTACCCTTTCTCCATTTGCCATTCAAAATCTGTTTTTAAGTAGATGGTTAGAGATTGAACATGAAACCATAGCATACCTGTATGTGGGAAATGATCATTCCAGGATAGACGTATTTAAAGATGGAAAGTTAGTATTTACACGGGGTTTTAAGACAGCCACCAACAGTATTATTGAATCAATAGCTGAAAGCTATAAAGAAAAGGCAAAGCCTATTCAAAGTGCTGAATCTGAAGAGGATGAAGATATAGAGATATTGGACCTGGGATCTTTGCAAGATGATAATATGGAAATGGATGAGGCAAAAAAGATACTGTTTTCTTTGATAGATCCAAGATATAAAGAAATTGCTCTACAGAGAGGATATTCTGAAGATGAGATCTTTGATATCTCTATTGAAAGCTTAGAGAGGATTATTCGTCAGACAGAAAGAACCATTGATCACTGTGCCCTTACCTTTGGAATCCCAAGAGCCGGCCTCATATTTTTAAGCTGGAGGCTCTGTGAGTATCCTCCTTTTATAGAATACATAAGCGATCAGCTGGGCATTGAATGTAAGGTAATGGATCCTCTCAATCCCTCTAATCCCCATATAGGAGATGTTATAGTATCGGATTCATTGGATGAAAGACAGGCCATGAGCATATGTCTTGGAACTTCTATCTCACATAATCGTTATACCCCAAATCTGCTTTATACCTTTAGAGAAAAGGAAAAAGACCAACATATTCGTAAGATAAACAGAATAATATTTGCTGTATTTATCTTAATAATGATTTTCCTGTTTGGTCTCTATAGATATGAGCTATCAGTGGAAAAGCGAAGACAGGAAAGACTAAAAGATCTAAAGGCAGAACTCAATCAGTATGGGCTCCATATCAATAAAAATAGCCTCCTGGTCCAAGGGGTAAAGGTATTAAAGATAAAAGATAGAATCCTGTCTGCATCAAAGCGATTGCTCCCCAATGCGATTCTTTATGAAATATCAAGAATTACCTCATCTCATATAAAGCTCTTAGCTATAAGGGCTGAAATGCTTAGAGAGGGTAGATTTGATATAGAGCTTGAAGCCTTATCAATTGGTTCAGAAGAAGATGCAGAATCCAAAATTGGACAATATATCATGGATCTTGAAACCTCTCCCATATTAAGTGATATAAGACTTGATAGAAAGGAATGGAAGGATGATCCATATTATGGAAGGTGTCTCTATTTTATCCTGACCCTTAGAGGATAAGGTATGCATATTCCGAAAGAGAGCATCAATTACCTTCTGGTATGTGTTTTCGGTATAGCAATGTTTTTAGCAGTGGGATTCTACCCCCTGAGGAGCTCCTTGAATCATATTGAAAAAGAGATAGAAAAGATAGAGAGAAAAATAGAAGAAAAAAAGACTATTATTCCTCTATATAATGAATTTCAAAAAGAATTTTCCAGATACAAACCCTTTCAGTCTATTGTCTCTATAGAGGATAGAGGAGTAGATACCCCCTCTGATTTAAAATCGCATCTAAGGGAGATGGCAAAAGGATCAAATTTAAAGATCCTCTCATTTATTCCTCAGATTAAAAGAGAAAAAGGGGTTGAAAAGATAAACTTAAAGGTATTACTTGCTGGCAGATTCCCTGACTTTGGCAGATTCCTCCATTCCATATCATTCTATCCTTTTATAGAGAGGATCTCTTCATTTGAGATACGAAAGAAAGATAGTATAACTCAGTTTAATCTGGTAATGGAGATAGCATTTAAGAATAAGAGATAGCTTATATGTCTAAGAGGGAAAAGATAATAATAGCAGTGGCCTTGGGATTCATAGTATATGGTATATATAGCCTTTTTTTTGGTACAAAACAGAAATTATCTATGCCCCAGAAAGGCAATGATATAAAGTCACTTATCTCAGGTATCAAAGAAGGGATTGAAAAGAAGAAGATTAGAGATAGAGAGATATATATCATTGAAGTCTCAAGACTTGCCTTTCCTAAGGACCCGTTTGAGATGCCAAAAGTCAAAGTGGAAAAGAAAAGAGAAGAGGGAAAGATACAAGAGGTTATTAAACTGCACTATTTTGGTTTCTTAGAGTATAACGGAGAAAAGATAGCTATAATAGATGGCTTAGATTATAAAGAAGGAGAGAGGCTAAAAGATATGCAGGAATATGTTGTTAAATCCATAGATCCCAATAAGGTAATTATTCAAAATATCATCACTCAGAAGACCTTTGAATTTCCCTATAAGGAACAGTCCTCTTATGTTAAAGAGGGAGCTAAGTTATCTAAACCAAGTAAAAAAGATATTGAGATTGAAGAGATAGATTTAGATAAAGAGATCTTAAAAAGGATAAATTTAAAATGAAAAGGCTCTTATCTATTCAATTTATAATATTTTTAATAATCATATTACCTTATTGCACCAATCAAAACCTTAAAGACCAGAAGATAGACATACATCGCCTAAGTGATATGTTAAAGAAAGAGCAAAAGAAAGATGCGAAAGGGCCCATTAAAAAGGCTAAAAAGGAAGAGGGAGTATATCTTAAAAAGGGGGTAGATGAGGGAAAAAGAGAGGAAAGGCATATCCTGCCCACCCATCCTATTACCCTTAAATTCTACCAGGTTGATGCGCCCATAATTATTCGCTCCCTTGCAAGGGCAGCTAATATAAATGTCTTAATTAGTGATAAGGTTAAAGGGAAGCTTACAATAAATATAGATAACACGCCCTGGGATCAGGCATTTAATGCTGTCTTAAAGACATTGGGCCTAAAATATTCCTGGGTTGGAAACATCATCAGGGTTATGACATTAGAAGAGATGGAACATGACCTCAAGATCCGACAGATAGATACAAAGAAGAGAGAGCAAATGTTAATTGAAGAGCGGACAGGCCCTCTTATTACAGAGATAGTTCCTGTAAAATTTGCAGACCCCAAAAAGCTAAAAGATAATCTTACTAATCTCTTAACCAAGGATAAACAGGGTAAACCCAGAGGTTCTATTATATATGACGAATATACCAACTCCCTTGTTATTGAGGCTATAAGAGCGGATATGGAAAAGGTTATTCCCATGATAAAAAAGTTGGATAAACCCACCCCTCAGATACTTATTGAAGCAAATATTGTGGAAGCAAATAGAGAAACCGCTAAGGAGCTTGGAGTCCAATGGGGTGGGCTGTATCATAATGTGGGTGAAGATATAAACTATTGGATAACACCAGGTGCAAGCACAGGAAACATATCAGATAGACCTCTGGGAGAGGCACTTGACCCCACAACGGGAATTACCGCTAATTTCCCAATATCTAAGGATATATCCAATCCTTCTGAAAGCTGGTTTACCATAGGTTATCTCTCCCAAAAACTGGGAAGATATATACTGAATTTTCAGCTTCAGGCATTACAGCGAGAGGGGAAATTGAATATACTTTCAAGCCCATCCATAACTACCTTAGACAATCATACAGCACTAATTGAAAGCGGGGCTGAGGTCCCTTTCCAGACAGTGAGTGCGGAGGGAAACATAGAGATAGAATGGAAAAAGGCCGTTTTAAAATTGGAAGTTACTCCCCATGTGATTGATAAGGAATATATCAAATTAAAGATAGTAACCTATAAAGATGAATTAGACTTTTCTAATCCAGTAAATAATAATCCAACCATAATTACTAAGAAGGCAGAGACCAATATAATACTTAAAGATGGGCAGACCGCTGTAATAGGTGGGCTGTCAAAGGAGACAAGAACCCATAGCGAAAGTGGGATTCCAGGGCTAAAGGATCTGCCACTTTTAGGTTCCATATTTAAATCCATTGGGAAAAGTAAGACCATGGAAGATATACTAATATTTATAACCCCTCATATCATTGAGAGGTAAAAAGTGGACTATTACAAGATCTTAGGATTGCAAAAAGAGCCTTTTTCCAATAGCCCTGATCCTAATATGTTCTATCCGTCCAAGCAGCACATATCAATCCTACAGATGCTTGAAATATCTATACGCCTTAAAAGAGGGTTAAATGTGGTAACAGGAGAAGTAGGGACAGGGAAAAGCACCCTGTCCAGGCAACTGATCTTTAGATTAGAAAAGGACCCCGATATGGATCTCCATCTTATCTTAGACCCCAGAGCAAAGATGCCATTGGAATTTTTAAAACTGATAGCCATTGCCTTAGGGATAAAGACAGAGGAGGGAGATGGAGAATGGGAGATAAAGGAAAAGATCAAAAATTATCTGTTTGATACCGCAGTGGAAAAGGGGAAAACCGTGGTTCTTATAATTGATGAAGCGCAAAATCTTCCCTCTTTTGGCTTTGAAATATTGAGGGAGCTTTTAAATTATGAAACCAATGAAAATAAGCTCCTTCAGATAATCATATTTGCCCAGCAGGAATTTGATGATATATTGCAGAGATATCCCTACCTTAAAGACAGGATAAACTATCAGGCAAGGCTGAATCCCATGAATTTTTCAGATATGAAATCTATGATAAGATTTAGGCTTAGACGTTGCTCTTTGGATGGCAGAGATCCTATTCCCTTTTCTCTTCCAGCCCTTTTAAGAATATACCGTTTTACAAAGGGATATCCCAGAAAGGTAATTAATCTATGCCATAGGATAATGCTAACACTTATTATAAAAGATAAGAGATATGTAAGAAGATCACTTGTAAGTGCCTGCATAGATAAGAATCCTAAGAAGAGGCTTATATACCGCTTAGCAATCATAGTATTGGCCCTTGCACTCTTTTTCTTCTGTATCAGATTATATGCATCCCTTTCCCCTTTAAGATCCTTTGATAATATGTTAATATCATTAAGAGATATTACAGATTGAAAGGATCCCGGTCTTGAAGAGGAAAAAGCGACTTGGTGAGATGCTTATAGAGGAAGGTCTTATTACCGAAGACCAATTAAAAGAGGCTTTGGTAGAACATAAAAGAGCTGGCCTCAAGCTGGGTGAATATCTTATCCAGAAGGGAGTGGTGCGGGAGTCACAGATTATTGATATGTTAAGCAGACAGCTTAAGATTGAAAAATATGATCCCTCAAAATATCCAGTTGACAATAGCCTTGCAAATATCCTCCCTTACTCAATAGCTCAGAAATATAATGTGGCACCCATCAAGAAAAAGGGATTTCTCTTAAAAGTGGCAACTGTTGATCCCATGGATATTGAGGCCTTAGATACCATTGAAACCCATACCAATCTGGAGGTGGAACCCGTTATATGCTCTCAGAGAGAGCTAACCCAGATAATGACAGCTATCTATGGCCTTACCACAGGGCTTATGAGCGTTATTGGTGGAATGGAAGATCTACAATACAGAGGGGCAGAAGAAGAGACAGAGAAGGAGGATATAAGGGACTTAGAGGTAACATCCTTACATGATCTGGCAAAGGACCCCCCTGTGGTTAGGCTTGTAAATTCCATAATATCACAGGCAATAAGAGAGGGGGCAAGTGATGTACATATAGGGCCTGAAAAGAACTATGTCCAGGTAAGATTCAGGATAGACGGAAAGCTGCATGATATGCCTGCACCACCTAAGGCAATGCTCTTACCCCTTATTTCAAGGATAAAGATACTTGCCCAGATGGATATCGCTAATACAAGGGTTCCTCAGGATGGAAGATTTACAGTCAGAATGGATGGAAAGGAGATAAATGTAAGGGCATCCACAATCCCCACGATCTACGGGGAACATCTTGTATTGAGACTTCTGGATATGAGTAGCGGCATTTACAGTCTGGAAGAGCTGGGTATGAGTGAGGAAGATCAAAAGAAATTAAAAGATGCAATTAAAAAACCCTATGGTATGATACTCAGCACAGGACCCACAGGCTCAGGTAAGAGCACCTCTCTGTATGCCATATTACAGAATCTCAATAGTCCGGATATAAATATTATCACTGTGGAAGATCCTGTGGAATATCGTATAGATAAGATAAAGCAGGTGCAGCTTAACAGAAAGGCAGGGATGACATTTGCAAGTGCCCTTAGATCCATTTTAAGACAGGATCCCGATGTTATAATGGTAGGAGAGATAAGGGATGCTGAAACTGCATCCATTGCTGTTCAGGCAGCCCTTACAGGGCACAGGGTGCTGAGCACCATGCACACAAATGATGCAGCAGGAGCAATTACCAGATTAATTAATATGGAAATTGAACCCTTTTTGGTCTCATCAGTCTTACTTGTATCTTTTGCACAGAGATTGGTAAGAAAGATATGCCCCAACTGCATTGAAACCTATATCCCTTCTGAACAGGTCTTAAAGAATTGGGGTATCCCTGATTATGTTGGTATGGAATTTAAAAGGGGAAAGGGCTGCCCCCAGTGTATGAACACAGGATATAGGGGAAGAACTGGCATATTTGAGGTATTAGTCAACGATGAGATGATTCAGCAGATGATACTTGAGAGAAGATCTTCACAGGAAATCACCCGTGTGGCAGTGGACGCAGGGAAATTAAGGACCTTAAAGGAAGATGCCCTATCTAAGGTTCTAAAAGGCATTACCACATTTGAAGAGGCAGCATCTGCTGTTATGGTATGAGGCCTTAAGATATGCCAAGATTTACATATAAGGCAATAGATGAAAGTGGCAATACTGTAAATGGTGTCTTAGAGGCAGATACAAAGGAGATGGCTGAAAATCTCCTTGTTCAAAAGGGGCTTATCCCGAGCATAATAAGAGGAGAAGGGGAATCAAAAGGGATCTCTCTTTCATTAAAGGGACTGAGCTATAGGTTTGGTAAGATAAAAGATACAGATCTTATCCTATTTACTAAACAATTTAGAACCATGCTCCATTCTGGAATCCCAATAATAAATGCATTTAAGATAATGGAATATCAAGCAGAAAATCCCTTATTGAAAAGGGTTTCAGGCCAGATAGTGAGGGATCTTCAAGAGGGATCATCGTTGTATGAGGCATTTAAAAGGCATCCTAAGGTGTTCTCATCGCTTTATTGTGAGATGATAAAGGCAGGGGAGACAAGTGGAAATCTGGTGGATGTCTTAGACAGACTCATATACATAATAGAGCATGAACATAAGATACGATCTGATATACGTTCTGCACTTCAATATCCAATAATGGTAACGGTATTTTTGGCTGTAGCATTTTTCATATTACTTACCTTTGTTGTGCCCAAATTTATTAACATATTTATAAGGGCGGGCCTTGAACTTCCACTTCCTACAAAGATATGCATGGTTCTCTATAACTTTTTAGCCAATTACTGGTATGCTATCTTGACAGCGATTATAGTCGGAATCCTTCTGACCCTCTCATACTTTAAGACAGAAAAGGGAAGACTCCTTAGAGATACCCAACTGTTGAGGATTCCCGTATTAGGTCCACTCTTTATTAAGGCTACCATGTCCAGATTTGCAAGCATATTTGCCATACTTCAGGCAAGCGGAATCGGAATACTGGATAGTTTTGATATACTTTCAGGAATTATTGGAAATTCAGCAATATCAAAGGAATTCATATCACTAAAGGCTAAGGTTCAAGAAGGACAAGGGATATCAGATCCTCTAAAAAGTTCCAGATATTTTACACCCATGGTCATCAATATGATAGCCATAGGAGAAGAGAGTGGAAGATTGGATGATATGTTAAAGGTTATTGCCGCCCATTATGATGAGGAGATGGCATATCAGGTAAACAGACTATCTGAGGCCATAGGGCCTGTGCTTACTGTGGGATTGGCAGGGGTCATAGGATTTTTTGCACTGGCCATATTCATTCCCATGTGGGATCTTACAAAGATGGTAAGACCCATGTGATTGAGAGCTTTGAAAAATTCAAAGCTCTCAGAAAAAAGCTGTAATTATGGCTTATTTTAAGTTAATTTTTGGGGGTCTGGGGGTGTAACCCCCAGTGTGAAAAGGGTTATGTAAAGCTCTCGATTATCTCTTAAGCACCACTCTGTCCAATCTTCTTCTAAGATATCTTCTATAATCTTTGGGATGTTCCTTAATGATATATTCCAAATAATTAATGTTTTTTTCAATGGTTATCATATATAGATCATCTCTGATGCCCCATCTCTTTTCAAAATGATCTTTCATAAATCTATAGACAGAATCAAATTCCTCTTTAAATCTCTTAAGTGTCCATCTATAAAAATCGGGTGTCTTCTTTATCAGATCAAACTCACTTTCATACCCTGGCACCTTGCCCTCTTTAAATTCACTGTATAGATACGGGAGCTTCTCTAAGTAGGTTCTGGATGCCATCTGTCCCATAAGATCAGCGGTTCCAAGCATCTTACCCAAAAGTTCATGCTCTTTTGAGAAGAACTCTACCTCCTCTATTCTTACATTCAATCCCGTGCATCTAAGTATTGATTCCACATATCTGAAATCCCTTTCAGAAAATCCCAGCCTTGGAAGATATCTCTTTGAAAACTCAATGCTTCTATCAATATGCACAAGGGTATATTTGGCCCCAGTTCCTTCATCATCACCAAGCTTTTGTATATATCCTGTATCATGAAGAAGGGCAGAGGATATGCCAAGATCCAGATCTTTAGTGCTGAATTTCATCCCATTTAGCACTGCCCCATGGATAAGTCTTGCCATTGCAAGAAGAGTATCGGTGGTATGAATAAGATCATGATATCTGCAATTGCATGCCTTATAGCCAGGATATCTACCCATGAAGAGATCCAGAGTGTCACTGAATACCTGATCAATTATATTAAAATCATAATCTCCATATATATCCCTTATAATCGTTTTGACCTCTTCCATTACTCTATAGGGGTTGTCCATATCCACAAGCTTAGATAGTTGAACAATCTGCATATAATTCTCCTTTCTCTATAAATTACTCTTGACAAATAACATATATCTCTTTAATAAACAAACTAAATCTTTATAAAGAAGATGTGATTTATTTCACATCTTTTAATTTAATTAAATCTATGGAGGAAGAGATGAGAGCTAGAGATGGAGGTTTTACATTAATTGAAATTATTGCGGTATTAATTATCTTAGGTATTCTGGCAGCGGTTGCAGTTCCAAGATATATGAGTCTTACAACCGAGGCAAAGAACCAGGCAGCAATGGCAGCGGTGGCCGAAGGTAAGGCAAGGGTGAATCAGTGGGCGGCCAAATTTATACTTCAAAATGGAAGGGTTCCAAAGGCATCAGATGTAAAGACAAGCGAATTTGGAACCGATGCAGGAGACTTTAAACTCTCATATGGTGCTGGGGACCCGGTTTCAATTACAGCTTCTGGCACTGCTGCAAGTGTAAGTGATGGAACAGCATCTGGAACAGTTTCTCTTCCAACTACCTAAGAATTAATCTGGCTTTTAATATCCTCCCTGAATCCTGTAATGGGATTCAGAGGGGGGTTTTTTTTATTCTTTATACTTTCAAAAATTTTGTTGCTAACAGGATGGATATATCAGATATTATCTCAAAAATCTTTTATTAAGGAGTATTGGATATGGCACTCAAGAGTCCTGAAGAATTTGAAAAGAGTTTAAAAGATAGGAAACAGCTTAATATCTTTATGAATGGTAAAAGGGTTGATGATATCTTTGAAAACAGAAATACAAGAACAGTGATTGAGGCAAATAAGGCATCGTATGCATGGGCACTTGATCCGGAATATCGTGATCTGATGACATGTCACTCCCCCTTAATTGAGGATGTGGTAAATCGTTACACCCATGTAAGTGGGAGTGTGGAAGATCTCATAAAGAAGGCAGAAGTAGGCACCTTTACTGCTGAGATGCTCGGAACCTGCATCTATAGATGTGTTGGATATGACGCATTCCATTCCTTGGCAAGCACCACCTGGGAGATGCAAAGAGATCTTGGAAAGGAATATCATGAAAGATTTTTAGAATATCTCAAGATGGTTCAGAGAGAAGACCTATCTGTTGCAGGAGCATTAACTGAACCCAGGGGTAAGAGAAGTCAGAAGGTGCTTGACTGGCCCGATCCCTATCTCTCCCTTAAGGTGGTAGATAGGGATAAAAATGGAATATATGTAAGGGGGGCAAAGATTAATATAAGTGGGGCATATGCAAGCAATGAGCTTGTGGTATTGCCACAGGCAGCTCACTATGAAGGAGAGGAAGACTATTCCATTGCCTTTGCGATCCCCACTGATACAGAAGGAATAACCTATATATGCCAGTATTCCCCATATTCAGCAGAAAGGGATATGGCAGAGGATCTAAGTGAGCTTGGAAATCCCATATATGGTCAGAGAGAGACCTCTATGATCGTATTTGATAATGTGTTTGTGCCATGGGAAAGGGTCTTTATGTGTGGGGAATATCAGTATGCAGGTAAGATGGTTGCCCGTTTTGCCAGAACCCATCGTATGACCTGTGGTGGAACATGTAAGGTGGGATTTATGAATCAGATAATAGGGGCATGTAAGCTGATACAGGAATACAAAGGGCTTGAGAAGGCCACCCATATAAATGAAGAATTGATGGAGATGGTGGTATTGAGGGAGACATGCAGGGCCTGTGGAATGGCAGCTGCTCAGAAGGGTTCTGAAGTCCCAAAGGGCTCCGGAGTGTATCTGCCAGATGAGCTTATGGGGAATGTATCAAAGCTAAATGTATGTAATTCTTTCTGGAGGGTGATGGCACTTGCAGGAGATATCGGAGGAGGGCTGATTGTAACTATGCCCTCTCTTAAGGACCTAAGAAATCCAGAGACCAAGGACTATATGGAAGAATTCTATAGCTTTGGTTCTGATGTTCCAACAGAAAATATCCTAAAAGTCCACAAACTCTTGCAACACTGGACAGCAGGCATGCACGGAGTGGGCACCTGGCATGGCGCAGGACCTGTAATGACTCAGAAGATAATGCTTCAAAGGGTTATTGACTATGAACACGACAAAGAGATTGTAAAAAAGATTTTGAATATAAAATAGATGTTTAAGTTAAAGAAGTTTGAAGGAGTTAAATATGGACAAAAATCTTATGGAAAGAATAGAAATAAATCCTAATATAATGGTAGGAAAACCTATTATTAAAGGCACAAGACTTACAGTTGAATATATCTTAAAAATTTTAGCTCAAGGGGTGAAGGTAGATGAAATTTTAGAGGAATATAAGGGGCTTACGGAAGATGATATAAAAGCCTGTCTCCTTTTTGCCAGTCGTTCCCTCAGTGAAGTTGATTTTCTCCCCTTAGAGAAAGAGGCCATTTGATGCGATTTATGGTTGATGAGTGTATTGGACCAAATGTAGCTAACTGGTTGAGAGAAGAAGGATATGAAGTATTTTCTGTTTATGAGCAAGAAAGAGGTTTGGACGATGATAAGATTTTAGAAAAGGCCTATACTGAAGAATGGATTTTAATTACCAGTGATAAAGACTTTGGAACTAAAGTATATAGAGAGGGAAGACCCCATAAGGGTATCATCCTTCTAAGATTAGATGATGAAAGATTTCCTAATAAAATAAAGGTTCTTAGAGAGTTATTAAACAGATATAAAAATAAAATTAAGGATAGATTTATAGTGGTTACTGATCATGGAATCAGATTTTCTCTTATAAAAGAATAGGAGATTCCTTAAAAGATGAATATTCTTTTTGGTGCCATGAATTCTCCTTTAAGGGATCTTTTAGATGAGATCCATACCATTGGCAGGATGGGATTTGACTTTATTGAGATCACTATGGATGCACCTCTTTCGCATTACAAAGAGATAGAGACAAAGATAGATAAGATAAGAGATGCCACAATTCAATTCGGACTGAAGGTATTGTGTCATATGCCCACATTTCTAAGTCCTGCGGATCTTACCCCTTCAATCAGGGCCGCATCCCAAAAAGAGATAATGGAATCCTTAAGGGTTGCCTCTTTGTTATCCCCTTTAAGGATTACCATCCATCCCCCTTCCATAAGAGGACTGGGTTCATTTTTAAAAGAAGAGATAAAAGAGATGGCAATGGAATTTTTGGAAGAAGTAGTCAATGTGGCAAATGAATTGGGAATTGAACTCTGTGTGGAAAATATGTTTGAAAGATCTGGACTTATGACAGAAATTGAAGACTTCTTTGAACTCTTAGATCGGTTTCCTTCCATTGGAATCACTTATGATCCTGCCCATGCACATATTGGGGATAGGGGCTCTAAGAGGACACTGGAATTTATAAAGACATTTAAAGATCATATAAGGCATGTGCATCTTAGCGATAACTTTGGAAAGTCAGATGAACATCTACCCCTGGGAGCAGGAAATCTGCCCTTAGAGCAAATAATAACTTCCCTAAAGGATATAGACTACAGAGGAACAATTACCTTAGAGGTATTTTCCAGGGACAGGGATTATCTCAGAATAAGTCATGAAAAGATAAAAGGGCTATTTAAAAGCTGAGGTTATTCCCAAAAGTCTCTCTCTGTCTCTTTTAAATCAATTACCTTTTTTCTCTTCGTTTTCTTAAGATATTCAATATTTCCATGTGCTCCGATAAAAAGATTTAGTATCCACCCAATTGTGCTTATAAATAGAGAGCCAAATATGGCAGCCCAAAATCCATGAACCTCAAAACCCATAATTACACTGGATGCCATCTTAAGAAGCATGGCATTTATAATAAATGTAAAGAGACCCAAAGTTATTATGTTTAAAGGCAGAGTGAGTATTATAAGGACTGGCCTTAGAAAGGCATTCAATACTCCTAAGATGGCCGCTGCAAAGAAGGCGCTAAAGAAGCCACTAACCTCTATTCCATCTAATATATAGGATGTGAGTAATATGGAAAGGGAAAGTATAAACCATCTAAGCAATAGACCCTTCATAAAATTATCATACCAAAGAGATTATCTTTGGTCTATAGATAAATGTTTAAATCAAGTTACTCTGGCAGATGAAATTTTCGCATATAATACATTCGGAGGTACTTTCAACTACCACAAAGGTTAGAAGAAGGGCGGTATTTCAATGACAGAACACTAAGACTCATCCGTTTTTACGTAAAAAAAGGAATTGATCCCAATAGCTAAATAAGGTAAACTAAATTTTATTTTCCAGAAGCTGTGTCTCTTTTTGAAAAGAAATCTCATAAACCAAAACATCCATGCTTCAAGGGCAGACCTTAAACCGAGCAGAAAGGAGGAGATCCCCAGTGGCCATAATAACCATTTCCAGAGGGTCTTTCAGTCACGGCAAAGAGATTGCTGAAAAGGTGGCAGCCAAATTGGGCTATGAGTGTATTAGTAGGGAGGTGCTGATAGAGGCCTCTAAATTTTTTGATGTGCCAGAGTTGAAGCTCACCAAGTCCATACATGACGCTCCCTCCATTCTTGAAAGAATAACTCATGGTCGCGAGCGTTATCTACTTTACATAAAGGCAGCCCTCCTGGAGCATGTGAAGAATGACAATGTGGTATACCATGGTCATGCCGGACATCTTTTGATCCCAGAATTTCCCAATGTGCTCAAAGTACGGATAATAGCGGATTTAGAAAGCAGGGTAGCTTTTATGCAGCAACAAGAGGGGATTTCTAAGGACGAGGCTCTGAAAAGGATAAAAGCAGATGACAGGCAGAGGGTGCTGTGGACGCGGTATCTTTACAATAGGGAAATCAACAATCCAATGCTCTATGACATGATCATTCGCATTGACCGGTTAGGGATAGATGAGGCCTGCGATCTCATATGTACTGCGGCAGAGAGTGAGCAATTCAGGGTTGATGAGAAAGTTTTACAGAATTTGGCTGATCTGGCTTTGAGAACCCACGTGGAGGCTGCCCTATTTGGTTTATGCGAGGCAGAGGTTACCGTCTCAAAGGGGGTGGTTCAACTTAAGGTAGAGGCTGGAAAAATCAGAAAGACAGGGGCAAGCCGCTTGGAGGTTCAAGAGAAGGTGAAGGAAAGGATCATGAAAGATATATTCAAGGAAGTTCTTAATATAGTGGGTTCCATCCCTGGGGTAAAGGAGGTTCATTGTGATGTGCATCCACCAGATTATTCATGATCAATTTCCACCCACAGAATAGTGGGTTGCCTTATTTACTTTCTTGCAATTTTTTTCACAATCTGGTAGGGATAGCTTGTCTTTGTTTCAGAGTGAAATGCATCCGTCTGCGAAGTCCAGAGCCGGATGCGCTTCAAAATTACTGAGACGGAGGAATAGGCTATGACAACTGATATGATTCTTACTCTAATTGTGCTTGCATTTGCCATTGTTCTGTTCGTTTTTGAATGGGTGCGGGTTGATGTGGTAGGCATCATTATGATGGTGCTTTTGCCGCTGATAGGCCTCGTTACCCCACAGCAGGCCTTCTCTGGCCTGAGCAGTAACGCGGTTGTATCAATCATTGCGGTAATAATTATAGGGGCAGGGCTAGACAAGACCGGTGTTATGAATAAGGTGGCTGCTCCAATAATCAAGTTGGGCGGGCACAGTGAGAAGCGGATAATGGCCCTTATTGCTACGACAGTAGGCTTAATCTCATCAATGATGCAAAATATTGGAGCTGCTGCACTTTTTCTCCCTGCGGCCCAGCGTATTGCCAAGCGGCTGGATATCCCGGTTTCCCGGCTCCTCATGCCCATGGGGTTTTGCGCCATCATAGGTGGAACCTTGACCCTCGTTGGAGCAAGCCCAACTATTCTCTTGAATGACCTCCTGGTTTTAGGTGGCAAAAAGCTGGAGCCTTTCGGCCTGTTCACTCAGACACCAATCGGTGTGTGTCTGCTTTCCAGTGCAGTGCTTTATTTTCTCCTTTTCGGTAAGTTTGTGCTTCCTGCCAGCAAAGGAGAGGGAGACAAGGGTATAACGGCCATGTTGGTACAAGAATACCAGGCCCTCGACCAGCCCTATGAGCTCCATATTCCAGAGGATTTCGATGGTCCCAAGACACTTGAGGAGTTAAATATAAGAAGGGATTACCTGGTGACGGTGGTTGCAATAGGAAACGTGAAGACAGGCAAGAAGAAATTGACCGCATCCAAGGCTGATACCATATCTCCTGGGGATGACATCGTGATAATGGGGGCGCTCGAAAGGGTCCAGAGGCTCGCTCAGGACAAGGGGTGGGCCTTAAAGGCCGGGCTTGATTTTTTTGCCGATGAGTTTGCCCGAACTAACGCTGGTCTTGTGGAAACAGTGGTGTCTCCTCGTTCAGAGCTCATTGGTAAGACCCTGGGACAGACAAAATTCCAGGAGCGCTTTGGAATCAATCCTGTGGCTGTGAACAAGGGCTCAAGGATTTACTATGCGGGGATTAATCATGTAAAGCTTAAGATGGGAGATACGATACTGCTGCAGGGTCCATGGGATCGATTCCACAGGATAAAAAATTTACCCCAGCCCCGTATTCTAACCTTTGCGACCCCCTTAGAGGGCGAGATTTTGAGGCCTGAAAAGGCCAAGTGGGCTGTCATATGGCTCGTGGTTGCGCTGGCACAAATAATTTTCTTCGATGTCCGTCTGTCGGTTGCTCTCATGTCTGGGGCTCTTGGGATGATTATCACCGGTGTGCTTTCTGTTGACGAGGCCTACCATTCAGTAGACTGGATGACTGTGTTTTTACTGGGCGGATTGATTCCCCTGGGAATTGCCTTTGAACAAACAGGCACTGCCGCATTCATCGCAAAGAAGGTGTTGGACATTGTTGGGCAAGTCTCACCTATTGGTTTACTTGCCATAGTTGGTGTGATGACTTCGTTTTTTACCCTCGTCATTTCCAACGTGGGAGCCACTGTCTTGCTTGTGCCCCTTTGTATGAATATGGCAGTTATGGCAGGAGGAGACCCCAGAATGGCGGCTTTGGTTGTGGGATTGTCCGCCTCCAACACATTTGTACTCCCCACCCATCAGGTCAACGCTTTAATCATGCGCCCGGGTGGGTATCGCACCGTGGACTACGCCAAGGCCGGTGCTTTCATGACCATCATCTTCCTGGTAGTAATGCTAACGATTATATATTTCTTTTATGGTGTGAAATAATTGCAATTAAAAGAGACGGGAAATTGGCGTGATTCCTCTGGGGCCAGGAAAGGGCTGATGGGCCTTTGCTCTCCTTCGGAAGGATGTTTATCGCTAAGGCCACCAAAGAAGATTTTTCATTTTTTATTTTCCTTGCGGAAAAAGAAGCACAGAAAAAAGCAACAAAGAATTAATGCGATACCAAACAAGAAATGTCTATCCATTTTTGCCACCCTCCGTTTCTGTCATCTTATAAGCAAAGCGGATAGTCCCTCCCTTAGACATTAGCCAAGCAAAACACCGGAATGATCCCCTCCTCCACCTCATCAGCCATGCTGGAGCACAAATCGGGATCACAAATGACAAACTCTATCCGCTTTATCTCCCTATGAGTTTCTTTAATGCACTGCTCAGGGTCTCCAATCTTAACCAAGTGCTGAAACCCTATTCCTCTCTCTTTGCAGGCATTATAAAAATTTGACACACTCTCTTCACACTTGTTTTTAAAATCGTCACTAATAAGGCTGTAATAAGGAGCCAATTTAGGAGAATCCGTAGGCAAGGGTAGAATATTTAGCGCTACTATTTCATAGCCCATCCTTTCAGCGAACCCCAAGGCATAATCCATAACATGCTTTGAAAAGATTTCCTCTTTGCCCACAACTAAGACCTTCCTTGGCTCTGCCTCATACTCCTCAATGATCTGTTGAGCTGCCTGCGGGGCCCCGGCCTCAGCAAAAGTGATGGCCTCCATCGTCTTGTGGAATCGTTCGGTAAGGGTACTCTTTTTCTCTAATTCCACGTCCCTATTCTTAACAAACCTTTTCTTTATCTTGCTCAGCATTTCCAGTCCTCCTAATTAAAGATTGATTTGTGTGTCTTGATCAAGCCTTGTAAACACGAGCCATAGGACGTGCCCTGCGGGCAATCCTTTTACTGACCCTTTTGCTCAGCCTTTTTGTCTCACCTTCCTTTACCATCTTTCTCGCCGTGTCCCATTCTCCAGCTTCCGCAAATGAGGCTGCCATAAAGATCCTTTGAAATCTCTCTAACCATCCCATGATTCCCATACCTCCTAAATATTTTTAAAATTTATATAAGCAACTAATATGCCCAAATTTCCAAAGCTATTAACATACTGAATATATTAAAAATTTTAAAAAATTAGAATATATCAAAAATCAACCACAAATATTGCAGTTTGAAACAGAAAGGCATCTTCCTTAATATGATTCTAATAATATCAGTAAGTTATAGGCCTGTTGCAGGAATAAATCAGATATTGCAATATGCAACATATGTCCTCATTTATGGTTGCCTTTATGATGGCTAAGATATATAAAGGATGATGAGTAAAGATTTGAGGTATAAATAATGTTTTTTCGTAAAGAGAAAGAGGAATCATCTGAATCAATGGATCTAATGGAGATAAGAAGATCCGTTGAGGAGAGGAACTTGCCAGACTATGCAAGGGATATTGCAAACAAGGAGATTGAAAAGCTTGAAAAAACAGATCCTTCAACTCCAGAATATACAATTACCCTTGCCTATCTTGACTGCCTTGTTAATCTTCCGTGGAATAACTTTACTGATGATAATCTGGACATCAATCGTGCAAAGGAGATACTGGATAGATACCACACTGGGCTTAATTCTGTAAAGGAGAGGATACTGGACTATCTGGCTGTAAGAACACTATATGCCAGGCAGGCATTTAGGATTCTGGTGGTGGATGATGAGAAAATGGCAAGAGAAAATCTCAAATATGTGCTTTTAAAGGAAGGGTATGAGGTTGAGGTGGCAAAGAGTGGAAATGAGGCAATTGAGATACTGAGCAGAATCGGCTTTGATCTTATGCTTGCTGATCTCAAGATGAAGGTGATGGATGGAATTGAACTTATGCGAAGGGCAAAGCGTATTGTTCCCAATATTGAGACAATAATCTTTACAGGATATGCAACCATTGATTCAGCCATAGAGGCCATGAGGGAAGGTGCAATAAATTATCTCTGTAAACCCATAAACCTAAATGAATTGAAGGAATTTGTAAGGGATGTACAGAAAAAGAAGAGATTTATAAAGAATCTATCTGGCCCGATACTCTGTTTTACAGGGCCTCCAGGAACTGGAAAGACTTCAGTAGGAAAGGCCATTTCAAAAGCGCTTGGCAGAAAATTTACTCGGCTATCGCTTGCTGGTCTGAGGGATGAAGCTGAACTCAGAGGACACCGAAGGACCTATGTGGGAGCCATGCCAGGCCGTATAATAGGTGAATTGAAACGCCTGGGTGTAGCAAATCCACTGTTTATGCTGGATGAGATAGACAAGATTGGACAGGATTTCAAAGGTGATCCTGTATCAGTCCTGCTTGAGATACTTGACCCTGAACAGAACAGTTCATTTTTAGACTATTATCTTGATCTACCCTTTGATCTATCGGCTGTGATGTTTATTGTGACAGGAAATAGTGTGGATGATCTGCCTGATCCATTGAGAGACAGGCTGGAGGTTATTGAATTTACAGGTTATTCAGAAGCCGAAAAGATTCAGATTGCAAAAAATCATCTGATCCCAAGGCAACTTTTAGCTAATGCATTGAGTAATGACCCACCCGACTTTAGTGATGAGGCCATTAAAAAGATAATCCGCAATTATACAAGAGAGGCAGGAGTTAGGAATCTTGAAAGAGAGATCTCAAAAATATGTAGGAAGCTTGCACGAATCAGGGTTGAATCAGAAAAGTCCCAATCAATTAGGGTTGTGGATGCCTCTGAGGTTGAAAATCTACTTGGTCCAAGAAAGTATCAAGAGGGATTTAGAAATTTAAAAGCCAGGATTGGGGTAACCGTAGGACTTGTATGGACAGAGTCTGGAGGGGACGTAATATTTGTGGAATCAGAGATCATGCCAGGGAATCAGCAATTGATACTTACAGGATCTCTTGGAGATGTGATTAAAGAATCTGCTCAGATAGCCTTAAGCTATATTAGGTCTCATGCTGAAGCACTTGGTATCTCACCAGATTTCTATAAAGGCATGGATATCCATATCCATATTCCAGCAGGTGCCATTCCAAAGGATGGGCCATCTGCAGGGCTTAGCATTGCAATGGCATTAATATCACTGCTAACTAAAAGGGAAGCTAAGACAGGTGTGGCAATTACTGGGGAATTGAGCCTTATCGGACGAATCTTGCCTGTTGCGGCAGTCAAGGAGAAGATACTTGCGGCTCAGAGGGCGGGTATTGAGACTGTGGTCTTCCCTAAGCAGAACCTTCCTGACATTGAAAATCTTGAACCCCATATTGTTGAAGGAATAGAGATTATAACTGCTGATGAGATAGAAGAAGTTATAGATAAGGTATTAGTAGGTAAAGGTTCTTAGCCCTCTTCAAGTTGATATTTTTTTAATTTTCTCCATAAAGATACCCTATCAATACCTAAGATCTCCGCTGCCTTAGTCTTATTACCCCCTGTCTTTTGAAGAACCCACTGGATATAATCCCTTTCTTGTTCTTCAAGGGTAGGTAGCTCCCTTCTTACAGGTCTCTTTACTCTGAAGGTAAGCTGTTGCAGATCAGGGGGAAGATGTCTTGTCTCTATTACCTCTCCCCGACATAGAGTAACCGCCCTTTCTATTATGTTTTCAAGCTCTCTTACATTTCCTGGAAACTCATAGGACATAAGTATATCCATTACTTGGTCAGAGATCTTATCTATAGACTTTCCCTGATTATGGGAGAATATCTTTAAAAAATGGTATGCAAGTAGTGGTATATCATCTCTACGATCAATTAGAGGAGGGACTTCAAGAGTTATTACATTTAATCTATAAAACAGATCTTTTCTAAATCTTCCTCTTTTTACCTCTTTTTTAAGATCTCTGTTTGTGGCTGCAATTACTCTGATATCAATGGGAATCTCTTCGGTGCCACCGACTCTGATTAACTTTTTCTCCTGAAGCACGCGAAGCAATTTTACCTGCATTGACTGTGGCATATCTCCTATCTCATCCAGCAAGACGGTTCCTCCTGAAGCACTTTCAAGAAGCCCTTTCTTAATCCCCTTTGCACCTGTAAAGGCCTCTTTTTCATGCCCAAAGAGTTCATTTGCAAGCAGCTCCTCTGTAAATGCACCACAGTTAAATGCCAGGAATCGCTTTTCTGCCCTTGGGCTAAGATAATGTATTGCCTTTGCAACAAGCTCTTTACCTGTGCCTGTCTCTCCATATATCAGTACATTGCAGTCTGTGGGAGCTATCTGTCTGATGGTCTCTTTAAGAGATTGTATCGCCTGACTTTTCCCAACAATAAGAGGCACCCCTTCATGGTGTTTTACCCGTTCCCTTAATTCGGATACCTCCTTCTTTAGCGCTCTCTGCTCCAGTGCCTTTCTTACTGTATGACGAACCTCATCAAGTTTAAATGGTTTAGAGATATAATGATATGCCCCCTTTTTCATTGCCTCAACAGCAGTATCAACTGTGGCAAAGGCAGTAATAAGGATAACCTCTGTATCTGGATAGAGCTCTTTTGTCCTTTCAAGCACCTGGAGTCCATCAATTGGTTGCATCTTAAGATCTGTCAATATCAGGTCAAACTCATTCTTCTCTAAAAGCTTTAGTGCCTTAAGGCCACTTTCCACACACACCACCTCGTAGCCCTCTTTTTTCATAATATATTCCAGATTCTGGAGGGCAATAGGCTCATCGTCAATAATCAGTATCTTGTATCTATCCATAGAAAGGACCTCTTTAAATCAAATTATCGTCTAAGGGGAAGTGTTATTGTAAATCTTGTTCCTTCATTCTTCTTGCTTTCAACAGAGATGGTGCCATTGTGCTGTTCAATTATTCCATGGACAATGGAAAGTCCCAGACCTGTTCCAGCTCCCACCTCCTTGGTGGTAAAGAATGGATCAAATATATGGGATAATGTCTCCTTGTCCATCCCAATACCCGTATCTTCTACCTTTATTATGACCTCCTCCTTAGAACTGTCTTTATGAGCAGTTACCCTTATCTCACCAGGGGGCTCAGGAATCGCCTGTATGGAATTTAAAAAGAGATTCAGAAAGACCTGTTGCATTCGCTGAGAGTCCATAGGGACAATAAGATCATCAGGTATATCCACCCTGATCTCAATACCTCCTGGAAGTTGGCTTTCAACTAATTTGCATACATTCATAACCAGAGTCTTTAGATTTGCAGGAGCAATTATAAACTCCTTTGTCCGTGAAAATTCAAGCAATCCCTTAACTATATCCCTTGCTCTTGCTATCTCCTTTTCCATGTTAAGGAGCATGTTTCGCAGGAATTCCTTATCCATCTCATCAAGCTCTTCCAGGACTATCTGACACGAAGTGGATATATTATTTAGAGGGTTATTCAATTCATGGGCAATACCAGAGGTTAAGGTGCCAAGAGACGAGAGCTTTTTGGCCTGAACCAGATGATCTTGTCTCCTTTCAAGCTCTTGAACCATATGATTAAATGCACGAATTACCCGTTCAGTTTCATCCTTGGTTTTTGGAACAGGAATAGGCTTAAAATTTCCTTTTGCTATCTGAATGGTAGTATCTTCTATTAACCTGAGGGGTTGTATAATCTTTCTTATAACAAAAAAGGCAAGAGATCCCAAAAAAAGAAGCAGAAGCAGCATAGTGATGAAGAGATTACTGTAGAGTCGTTCAATTATAAGGAGTATTCTCTTTCTTTCAAATTGAACAAGCTCTTGAGTCAGATCAACAAGCCTCTTCCCTTTATCTCTCAAGGGCACGGCAATCTTTTCAATTCCTTCTATCTCCTTTGTATTTGCAAATTCCATTATACGTATCACGAGCTCTCTGTACGAGATCAATTCCTTCTGTAGCTCTTTTACCTTTGGTATTCCTTTAAGGTCTCTTAAATCTTTAGAAAGCTTTTCAAGTATCATAAGGGCATTGTCAATATATATCTTATTCTGGGTCAGTGCATCCAGCTCGGAGAGGCCATACAGAAAGAAGTTCTTTTCATACCTTCTTATCTCAAGTATAATGTTGTTTAGATCATCTGCCATCTCCACAAATTTGACCTTTTTTTCCATCACCTTTAGATTTCTGTAAGATAGTAGACCCCCGATGCCCGTTGCGATAAAAAACAGGGTAATACCCAATACAATCTTCTGCCTTATATTTAACTGAAAAAGTTGAAGAACCATTGTCCACAATATATTTAAACGGTCTATTCTTGAGTCAGGATATCTGAAACCGTTATAAAGATATCTGTATCCCGGATAACACCTACAAGTCTATCCTTTTCATAGACAGGCAGTTTGGTGATTCTATTTTTGAAAATTAATTTAAGGGCATCAAGCAGATCTGCACCTGAATCAATGCTTCCCTTTACCCTTAGCATTATATCCACAACCTTTACAATGGCATTCTTTCTGACCCTGTCAACAAAATATGATTGTCTAAGAACCATTATTGCCTCTTGAAGTGTTGCATCAGGCCTAACTATTGCATAATTCTCTATGGGTATCATCACATCTTTAACGGTCTTTTCTTTAAAGATCTCCTTTGCCATCTTTTATTAAATTAATGCCCCACTTTGAGCAGCCCACTTGCTGCAAGGGATAGGACAAGCACCTCAATTACTGAAAATATAACAAAGGCCCAATCTTTCTGCCTTGCCAACAGAGGAATGATAACAATATAGCATATAATGGTAACACCTGCTAATATAGCAATCCCTATAAAATTAATAAAATCCCCATATCCCAGCATAAGGAGCCAGCTCCAGCCCCCCTTTATCTTTGCATGATCAAGATAGTCGTGGACATTCATTGACCAGAATTTAGATATCTCATCCAATGGGATATAGGGTTTCATAATACCAAATACATATATAATAAATGTGATAAAGAGTATGAAAAGCCCAATAAGCATCCCCTTCTCAAGTATTGAGGCATATAGTATCTGCTCAGGACCTGCCTTAATATCCTTATTTTTTTCAACCATCTCTTTTTACCTCCTATATTCCAAATCCTTTAAGCAATGCCTTTACCCCTGCAAAGGCCAACATCCCTATCACTATCCATCTTACTATAACAGGTTTTGCAATTACAAGTAGTTTGACCCCTACAAAGGATCCAAGCATTATCCCAACAAGAGAAGGAACTACCATCATGGGTATGACACAGCCCTGATTGAGATAGATCCACGCTGCAGAGGTATCGGTAATAGAGAGAAGAAATTTGCTCGTGGCCACACTTATCTTTAAAGGAGCTCCCATAACCAGATTCAACACAGGCACATTTGCCCAACCGGCTCCAAGTCCAAACATCCCTGCCATAATGCCAATAATTATAAATAGGGCAAGGCCTAAGGGTGTGCGATGTATCTTCCAGTTAATAATCTCTCCGGAGCTCCCTTCCTGATAGACACCATAAATCCTCAAAGCGGTTGAGAGCCTGTCAGCCACTGGCACTTCTGGTAATTCAGATTTCTTTGTGGATACCATAAGAATACATATCCCAATTATGGTAGCTCCCAGGGCAATCTGTACTATATTGGTTGGAAGGGCAAGGCCTATCATGGCACCTATTATTGCACAGGTGGATGCAATTAGGGCAACAGGTATGGCCAATCTAAGACTTGCAAGGTTTGCCTTTAGTAGACCAGGACCTGCTGCAAGCGCTCCTGACAGGGCAACAAGCAGTCCACAACCCCTTACAAAGTCAAGATGAAAAGGGAAAAATCCACTAATAATAGGGACAAAAAGCACCCCTCCTCCTACTCCACCCAGAACCGCAAAGATACCCATAAGAAAGGTTACAATGAATAGCACAAGTGGCCAGAACCACCATGAATGGGAGCTTGATGAAGATGATACAACACCTTCTCCCGTACCTGCCAATACTCCCATATCTCCTGCAAAGAAGACCATCAAGACAAGCAATGTACTCAGAAGTAGAATTGTTCTCAATCCCATCAATTACCTCCAAAATTTATTTATAATATGAAATAATTAATTAAATCATCAAAAATAATCCTTTCGTGATTTTATGCACAATATATGAAATGAATTGAAAAGTCAAGGATTTTTTATTTCATAATGCAACAATTTAGCCCTTTTGGCTTGAAAGGTCAACATTATTTGATATAGTAAGATTCAAGAGAGATTGACTCTAAACTCCTTATAAAATTTAGGTAGGTATATTCTATGACCTGGAGACCTTTGCATTACCTCTTTTTACATTGGGGGTTACACCCCCAGACCCCCAAAAATTAACTTAAAATAACCCATAATTACAGCCTTTTTATGAGAGCTTTGAAAAATTCAAAGCTCTCGACCTGGTACTTAAAAGAGCTTCCCTACCCCTCATAAAGTTGGTTTCATTTTGAAAAATATCTTAAAAAGATATCTTCTGATCTTTTGCTCAATATAGGAGTTTTTTAGCATGTCAATAAAATTCTTGATACCTTATTAGGCTTCTAAGACCATTTCAAAATGAAATATCTGCTGACAATTCTTAGAGGTCTATGGAAATGGGTAATGGTATGGCTTTCCTTGATAGTTTTTAAAGACAAGGCCATCTCTGTCCTTAGAGAGTAAAAACTGAGGGATAAGCGGAACCTTTCCTCCACCTCCTGGAAGATCTACTACAAAATGGGGGATACAGAGCCCAGAGGTATGTCCTATCAGGGATTTAATAATCTCTATTCCCTTTTCCAGGGGAGTCCAGAAATGGGATGTCCCTTTTACTCTGTCTGCTTGAAAGAGATAATAGGGTCTGACCCTTATCTTCAAAAGCATCTGCATCAGTCTTTTTATAGTATGATGATCATCATTTATCCCCCTTAAAAGGACGCTCTGAGACCCTAAGGGTATTCCTGCATCAGCAAGCATATTACACGCTCTGGAGGATTGGGGAGTGATTTCAGATGGATGGTTAAAATGGATATTTATATAGAGTGGGTGAAAACCCTTTAGCATCTTTACAAGCTCTGGAGTGATTCTCTGGGGAAGGGAGCAAGGGATGCGGGTTCCGATTCTGATTATCTCAACATGGGGGATTTCCCTTAATCTTGTTAATATATTAAATAAATCTCTATCTGGTAAGATGAGAGGATCACCACCTGAAAGCAACACATCCCTAATGGATCTATCTGACCTTATATAGGATATGGAATCAATTATATCATTATATCTTATCTTAGATCTTCCTACCATCCTCTTTCTGTTACAGAATCTGCAATAGCTTGCACACTGCGAAGATACCAAAAATACTACTCTATCTGGATATCTCTTTATTATACAGGGAGCAGGAGACATCTCCTCTTCTTTTAAAGGATCCTCCTTTCCTTTGTGGTCATTTATCTCTTTAAGGCTTGGAATGAATTGTCTGTAAATTGGGTCATTTTCCTCTTTAATGAGTGACAAGATATACGGGTTTATCTTCATGGGATATTTATCAATTACTGTCTTAATATCTTCATCAGGTATCAAGGGCTCTGGTAGCTCTGAAGGTGTTTGGATGCTTCTTGAATGAATCCTTTCCCACACTTCCATCTTATCCCACCATCCTTTATCCTTGAAATGCTTTTAAAAAGGTTTTTATCTCTATGATAGATAAAAAGAAAGCTATTTAAAATACTTATTTTTTTCAACTGCAATCCTCTCACTTCTATTCCTTACTGTTTTTGGAATACTGATACATACTCTTGTAACTGAGATCTTTAGCGAAGATGGGGATGTGTTGGGAAGATTTTACAGAAAATCGATGAGAATTCGCTTTTGTGTGGAAGTGTAAGTAGAGTTTTGGCCGGTGTAAAGAAAAACAGGCCACAACATACGGTATAGTCAAAGTTGGTGACAGCAGTGAGGTAATGGAGAAATAGATGAGAGGAATTTTATAACTTGACTTCTTGTCAGCAATGATTTAAATCTCAAATATAGAACTTTAAATATCATATATGGGACTTAACATTGGATTCTCTAAAACAAACGGGATCACCGGCTGTGGAGAGGGCGATTGATGTCATCGAGCTGATGGCCTCGGAAAAGGAAGTTCAATTCTCGGATATCCTGAGGCGCCTTTCCATTCCACGGCAATCCCTGGTTCGAATCCTCAACACACTTTGCCATCGAGGCATCGTGGAAAAAACCAAGAAAAGGGGCACCTATCGCCTTGGAATTCGGCTCCTCTACCTGGGAAACAGTATCCAAACTAAGATCAATCTCCGCTCTGTTGCCCGCCCCTTTATGGAAGAGCTGGCGGAGCTGGTCGGAAAAAACATTGAACTTGCCACCTTAGATCAGGATCAGCTTGTGCTGATTGAGCAGGTCGAAGGGACTGAAGAGGTCAGATTGTATGCCCGGGTGGGCAGCGCATACCCTTATCTGCATGCCGTTGCCGCAGGCAAGATCTATCTGGCCCATATGGATCAGGACAAGCGAAAGGAAGTCCTTCGCAAAATAGGCCTTCCGCGTGTCACAGAACACACCATAACCGATTTCAGAAAGTTAGAAAAGGATCTCCATACCATTCGGAAAAGGGGCTTTGCCTTTGAAGACCAAGAACTGAGGAAAGGAATCAGAAGGGTTGCCGCACCTATCTATGATTTTAGAAATGCGCTTGTGGGAGGCCTTTGCATCGCTGCCACGGTGTTGAGCTTTGAGCTCGAAGATGTAGATCACTTCGGGGCCTTGGCAAAAGAAACTGCAATGAAGATATCCGCAGCTTTAGGTAAAGATCAAAAATACGTCAATGGATCTCGCTATGAAACATGAAGAATATACATTGCATAGATTTTTCTGGCCTGAATCTTTAGCAATTTTGGTTATTGTGACAGGAGGTTTTTCAGAGGGGGGAAACACAGCAAACAATCTCATCATCAGGAGTTTTACGAGCTCAAACTCAACTGGCTCTTCTCGCATATGGATGTGGGCAAGATTCTGGACATGGGCAACAAGATGGATCTCATACAAAAGATATATGGAAGAGATCTGCGAAAAAAGTGGAGAGAGAGGAGATGATAAGAACATTTGATGAGATTATGAATCGGGCAAAAGAGATCGGTGCTAAAAGAGCTGCTATCCTATTTCCTTATAATACAGATGTGCTCCATGCTGTGATGGATGGCATGAGAGAGGGTCTCATTGCTCCGGTGCTTGTTGGTGATAGGGAGCGTATCATTTCCTTAGCTCAACAGAGTGGAATACCCATTAGTAACATGGAGATGATCCAGAGGGTTGACCCCCAAGAAGCGGCTGATCTATGCCTTGATATGATGGTAAATAATGAAGTGAGCTTTGCCGTAAAAGGAAACATACTCACCGCCTACCTCTTTCGCTCTCTGATCCGTGTTACGAAACGCCTGGCCCCTGAACAGACCCCATGCGCTATCTGCTTTCATTACCTCCCTGCTATCAAAAAGATCTTTGCAATTACAGATCCTGGCTTAAACATTACGCCTGATCTGACTTCCAAGGAAAAAATCTTGACCAACGCTATACAGGTATTTCGATCCTTGGGCTATGCATCTCCCCGTGTGATGGTACTTGCCGCTAAGCATCTTCGAGAGGAATCTTCCCAAGCCCTGGAAGAAGCACGCATACTGAGACAGGGTGCGGCTGCAGGTAAATTCGGGCCATGTGAGTTCCTGCCCTATACAGACCTACTGGAACTGGCCAAGGGTGACGGTCTCAACCCTGAAACGTTTCCTGACATCTTTCTCGTGCCTCACATTAATGCGGGCAACATTCTGGTCAAGACGATTGACCACATTATGGCCGGCATACGGCAATGTGTTACTGTTGGTGGGGGCATGATTATCCTTACCCCATCACGTTCGGACGGCTACGAGGTGCGCATCAAAAACCTTGCCCTTGGCCTTGTTCTGGCAACTGCTGGTAGGAGGTAAAAGCAGGTATGGATGTAAGTCTTAACACGATTCTTGAGCTTGCAAAATCCTTTAAAAGAAGAAGAGTGGCCATAACAGGAGGTGGCGATTCTGCTGCATTTAAGGCAATCCTGATAGCGCGTGATCACGGCTGGATTGATCCTGTTGCCTGTGGACAACCTTTAGTAGGATTGCACCCCCAGATAGACCTCCTTTTACCTAATGCGGGCATAAGAGAGGCAAGAGATGTGGCCTTGGAATTGTTGGAAAGCGGTAAGGTGGAGGCAATTCTGGATACGGGCACATTGGACAGAGATCTACTCTCATTTCTGGATCATCTTACTGCCACAGACAATGGAACCAGGGTGATCAGCTATGTAAGCGTCTTTCGTTCTATCAGAGACGGCCGACTCACATTGTTCACTGATACCCTGATCCATAGCTTACCCAGCCTGAAGGAAAAGGCGGGGATCATACAAAATGCGGCCAGTGTTGCCGAGACCCTTGGCATAGAGCACCCAAAGGTGGCTGCCCTTGGCCCTATTGAGATAGTCAATCCTGCCATTCCCTCTACTGTGGATGCGGCTGCGCTTTCCAAAATGGCAGAGAGGGGCCAACTGGGCGATGTCATTGTGGAAGGCCCATTGGCCATGGACAACGCAGAATCGGCCGAAGCTGCCTATTATAAGGGTATTAAAAGCCCGGTGCCTGGAGATGTGGATATCTACTTGTTTCCTGATCTGGATTCTGCCCTTTTGAGCACCCAGTTTGTGAGATGCCTGGGGCCGTTTGAGGTGGCAGGTGTTGTGGCAGGAACAAAGGCACCTGTAATTATACATTCACCTGCGGACTCCCCAGAATCGTGGCTACATAATATTGTATTGGGGCTTTTGCAGGGAAAAAGAATATGATGAATCGAATTCTTGTCATAAATATTGGCTCCACTTCCACTAAGGTGGGACTATTTGAGGGAGAAAAACAGATCTTTCGTGAGGACCATAACCATAGTCCAGAAAGACTCCGGGGCATGGATACCTATGAGGCATGGATGGAACTGCATCGTAAGACCTTAGAAGGGGTCTTGACTCAACACAAAATGAAACTGGCCCCCTTGCACCTTGTTGTAAGCAGAGGTGCTCTGACCCGGCCTGTGGAAAGCGGCGCATACCTGATCAATGAAATTATGGTTCAGGATCTCCGATCCTGTAAGTATGGCTGGCATCCTTCCAATGTTGGGCCAGAGCTGGCCCTTGAAATAGCCCGGCGCCATAAAACAGAGGCCATTATTTATGATTCCCCTTCCACGGATGAAATGGATGATATTGCCAGGTTTTCGGGACTAAAGGGGATTGAAAGAAGGGCCGCCTTTCATGTGCTGAACCAGAAATCTGCTGCACGACGTGCTGCCATTCGACTCAATATAGATTATAAGAAGGCCCGTTTTGTGATAGCCCACCTTGGCGGGGGAATCACCATAGTTGCCTACCGCGAGGGTAGAATCATAGATGGATCTCACGGGCTAAGCGAAGGGCCGTTTACACCCCAGCGGACAGGCTCTCTGCCCCTGCTTGATGTTTTGGAACTCTGTTTTTCAGGACAATTCACTCATAAGGAAGTGCAAAGCAAGCTATTTACTCAAGGAGGGGTATCCTCTTATTTAGGGACCCATAATATGGTGGAAGTGGAACAAAGGGCCAAAAGGGGGGAGCAAAATGCCCGTATGGTGCTCCAGGCCTTGGCTTACCAAGTAAGCAAGGATATAGGTTCTATGGCCACTGTATTGAAGGGGAAGATAGATGCAGTGGTTCTCACAGGCAATCTTGCACGCTCTGAGACCATTGTTGAAGAAATCAAGGAACGGGTGGGTTTTCTTGGAAATGTTCTGGTGTTTCCAGGCGAAGACGAACTGGAGGCCTTGGCATACGGCGGGCTTGCCGTCTTAAAAGGTGCGGAAAAGATAAAACAATACCCTCCCGAACTGCCATGAGAGAAAGGATATGGAGGCGCAATTACCATAAATGATCATTTTTGTAAAAATGATTAATAGGATCCCAGCCATGTAAATCCCTAATCTTCATTTTTAAAGAAATTGCCTATAGAGATCCAAAAAACTATAGAAATTTCCTATTTGACAAATCGGTTTTAGAGATAATAAGTTCAAACCATATTAATCTTTTAGATAAAAAGCAAAGCAGGTAGGAGAAACGACTAATATGCTGGAGAGCTTTGAATTTTTCAAAGCTCTCAGAAAAATGCTGTAATTATGGGTTATTTTCAGTAAATCTTTGGGGATCTGGGGGTATAACCCCCAGTGTAAAAGGGGGTTATGCAAAGGTCTCATGCTGGATATTGTAATCTCTATGCAATTGGCAGATAAAGTTTAAATATTTAATGGGTTGGGAGGTTCTTATGAAACGGATAGGTAACATCTTTGCAACTAAATGGGGAATAATTGGGGTTGGAGCTATTATTGGGATACTGGCACCACTATTGCAGAAACTTGGAAATCCTCCAAATATGGGAATCTGTGTTGCATGTTTTGAAAGGGATATTGCAGGAGCCATCGGGCTTCATCGTGCAGGTGTTGTTCAGTATATGAGACCTGAAATTATCGGATTTGTGCTTGGCTCTCTAATTGCAGCATATGTCTTTAAGGAATTTAGACCAAGAGTAGGGTCTGCTCCTATAGTGAGGTTTATCCTTGGGGTCTTTGCCATGATCGGTGCCCTGGTCTTCTTGGGGTGCCCCTGGAGAGCACTGCTAAGACTTGCTGGCGGTGATGGTAATGCCATATTCGGCCTATTAGGACTTGTCTTTGGCATATGGATTGGGACACTATTTTTTAAGGCAGGATATAATCTGGGACGCACTCAACCTACATATACCTCTGTAGGATGGCTATTTCCATTAATAATGCTTGGATTTCTCGCTCTTCGTTTCATCTTTCCTCCAGTTGATGGTGAAACAAAGAGTGGGATTTTATTTTATAGTGTAAAAGGTCCTGGGGCAATGCATGCACCTTTATTGGTATCTTTAATCTTTGGTCTTATAATAGGATTTATTGCACAGAGAAGCCGTTTTTGCACAATGGGTGCGTTCAGGGATCTGATACTGTTTAGACAGACACACCTTTTTTCAGGAGTGGTTGCCTTTGTTACAGTAGCATTTATTACAAATCTAATCTTAGGGCAATTTCACCCTGGTTTTGTAAAACAGCCTGTTGCACACAATATGACCATATGGAACTTTGCTGGAATGACGCTTGCAGGACTTGCCTTTGCATTGGCAGGAGGATGCCCAGGAAGGCAACTCTTCCTTTCTGGTGAAGGAGATGGAGATGCTGCAATCTTTGTTATAGGTATGATAGTGGGGGCCGGATTTTCTCATAATTTTGGGCTTGCAAGCTCACCTAAGGGGATTGGTCCTCATGGAATGGCTGCCGTTATAATTGGCCTTTTGATATGTCTATTTATTGGCATAACAATGAGAAAAAAGGCTTAGAAAGGAGGGAAATTAGTATGGCAAATGTGGTAGATGCCAGAGGGCTTAGCTGCCCCCAACCAGTGCTTATGACACTGGATGAGATTAAGAAACTCAACAGTGGTCAGATAGAGATACTGGTTGATACTGATACCTCTAAGGAAAATGTAAGCCGTGCTGCGGAGAGTCAGGGTTGGAAAGTGGTAGATATACAGGCTGAAGCCCAGGGATATCGTATAATAATTGAAAAGGATTAAAGATTTGTGTCTATCTTAAAGCTTTTTAAAGGTAAAACAAAGAAGGATCAGGCATCTTTAAAGACAGATTTGGGAATTCTTGTATTTCATAACACAAGTGAGGTAATAAGGGCGGAGAATATTCTTAAAGAAAAAGGATGGAAGGTCAGAGTGATGGGCCCCCCTCCTGAGATACGCTCAGGTTGTGATCTTGTGATAGAATTTCCTCTTATTGAAGAATTAAATATACTAAGAATTCTTGAAGAAGAAGGAATAACTCCAATGGATGTGGTCCCTGAAAATAGCCCATTGCTAAAACCGGTTGACCTTTTTCATGCCAAGGACTATGGAAAATTCCTGATGGTGCGAGCTGCCAATATGAAACTTACTGTTGAAAAAGATACACTTATCATTGTTAATATATCAGGGGGAGGCTGCCCTGATGTGCCTTATCTTGCACAAAGGCTTGTTGGAAAATCAATAAAGGAGGTGCCAGAGCCAAGGGAACTCGGACACACCCTCTGCGGTTATGCACTTCAGCTTGCCTTTGAGGAGATGAAAAGACGATGTTTGCCATAGTGGGAACTGTGCCTGATAATGGATTTCCTCTTATAGAAGGGAAGGTTAAATTAAAGCAGAATATGGTATTGATAGAAGGAAGGGAGGTGCCTGTTAGCAGAGGGACATCTGCTCTCATTGCAGCTGCTTTAAAGGCATGTGAAATCTTGGATATTTCAGGACCTACTGTGTTTTTGGTCGGAGATATCGGAACCGGCGAAGGGAGCAGAAGGCTCTATGAGTATCTCAGCAATAATCTAAGACACAGAGAATTTAATAGCATCACTTTTCATTATCTTCAACCAGATGTTGACTGGCACAACAAGGTGCTCTTTTCCATTGAGGAAATGAGACATAGACCCCTTTTAATCGCTGATGCAGGGTTTATGTATGGGGCGAAAATGAGTGGACAGGCTAACTCTTATGATCTTTTTACACCTGATGCAGGAGAGCTCGCCTTCCTTGCAGATGAAGAGGCTCCTCATCCATTCTATACTCGTGGATTTATCCTTCATGAACAAAATAGTGTTCCTGAGCTGATAGTTCGTGCATATAGGCATAAAAATGCCTCACGCATTCTTATGGTAAAGGGTAAAAAGGACTATATTGCAGATGAGGAAGGAATTAAGGCAGAGATTGATTATCCTTATGTAGAGGCCTTAGAGGCCATTGGTGGCACTGGTGATACCTTGACAGGTATTGTATCAGCTCTATTAGCAGCAGGCTATGAGATATTAAATGCAGCAATAATTGCATCAAAAGTAAATAGACTTGCTGGTTTTCTTTCAAAACCTACCCCTGCAACCAAGATAACCGAAGTTATTCAATATATACCGATTGCTCTTAAGGAGATATTAGAATCCGAAAGAAGTATTATGAATACAGATAATATTAATAATGATCGTCGCTCTATCACACCAGATATGACCGTTCTGGATGTGGTGTCCAGATACAGAGAGACAGAGAAGATATTCAAAAAATATGATAAAAGATTAGGTATATGCATATGCTGTGAAGCACTTTTTGAACCTCTTGAAAATGTCTCAAAGAGATATAATATTGACATTGAAGAACTTATCCATGATCTGAATCAGATTTTAAATAATAAAAAGGAGTAAGAAGTTCATGAAAGTTAAAGAAGGACTTCGCTTGACCGAAACGGTTAAAGGCTCAGGTTGAGCTTCAAAACTGCCTCCAGGGGATCTGGATAGAGCTTTGTGTGGAATGGAATTTCCTACTGACCCCAATCTGATCGTGGGTCTTGCACGAGCAGATGATGCTGGGGTATATAAGATAAATGATGAACTTGCCATTATCCAGACCGTAGATTTTTTTACCCCCATTGTGGATGATCCATATTGGTTTGGAAAGATTGCTGCTGCCAATGCCTTGAGCGATATCTATGCAATGGGAGGAGTCCCCAAGACCGCCATGAATCTTGTTGCATTTCCAAGGGAAGATATGGATATCTCTGTTTTAAGGGAGGTTTTACAGGGGGGACTTGAGAAGATGAAAGAGGCTGAAGTGGTACTTGTGGGAGGACACAGTGTGGAAGATAAAGAGCTTAAGTATGGCCTATCAGTAACTGGCTTTATACATCCAGAGCGTATAATAAGAAAGGATGGATTTAAACTGGGAGATAAACTGATCCTTACAAAGCCTCTTGGAACTGGAATAATTAACACTGCTATAAAAGGGGGGCTTGCAGATCAATCCGTAATTGATTATGTAACTCAACTTATGGCCACTCTTAATAGAAAGGCCTCTGAGGTGATGCTCCGATTTCCGGTGACAGCCTGCACTGATATCACTGGATTTGGACTCTTAGGCCATATGTGTGAGATGGTTGAAGAGTCCAAATTGGGGTTTAAGATCTACTCTGATAAATTGCCCATAATTCCTAAGGCAGTTGAATATGCCAAGATGGGGCTTATCCCAGCAGGGACATACAGAAATCGCGAATTTCGCCAGTCAATGGTAGAGATTCAATCTAAAGTGGATAGATCAATTGAACCAATTCTATTTGATCCACAGACCTCAGGAGGCCTGCTCATATGTATTGCAGAAAGACATTCTCTTTCTTTGATCCAGGAACTAAAAAATAACGGAATACAGGATGCTACTATCATAGGTGAAGTGGTTTCAGAACCGGCAGAAAAGATAGTCGTAGTTTAACATTATCTTAAATAGATTGGGTTTGAAAATATCCAAGGCCTCCAGCCAAAGATGGGGATATGTTTATACACCTCCACTCTATAAATCCCTTCTTCAGTTACACGATGAATTCCTCCTATACCATGTATTATTCTCACAACCCTTCCATTTCTAATAATTCTGATCTGCCCCACACTGGGAAGTTGGATAAGCAGATGGCCCTCTTCAAAGGAGGATTCTTCTCCCATAAATAGGTCTGATCCCTTTAATGATACAAATTCAAATCTAAAATTTTTGGAAGGGCTAAGGCCATCGTGGGCAATAAATAGCCTTCCCTTTTTAATGGCGTCATAGATCAGCTCCTTAGCCTCTTTAAATTCTCTTGGAAGAGGAGAATTTAAAAATATATGAATATTTATGGAATTTAACAAAAACTCATAAGAGATGGGGGTAAATGAAAAAGGCCCGTATTTAAAGATAGTTCCGTGTGCATCCGATCCTCCTATAGCCACCACCTTTCTGCTAAGGCATAATGTATCATAAAACTCCATGGTCTTTTTACTTGGCCCCTTTAAAAGTTCACGTTTGAAACAGAGCATCACAATTCCGTGTATGGGCGATTTAACTCTCTCTTTCCATCTTGACATAAAATTCCAGATGCATATTCCTGTAAAACCTTTAACTCTTAGATCTCTCCATATATATGCCTTTGATCTTTCAAAAAATGGCATCCCCTTTTCAAAGGGATGGGCTAAAAAGCCAAAACCCCCTTGATTATAAACCTTATCAATAATCTCTTGAGGGCTTAAATTGTCATACCGTATGAGATCTTTTATACCAAATGCAAGATAGTGATGATCATCCTTACCTATTTCAAGGCCGATCAGCACAGCTATATCTCCGTAAAATCCCTCTTTTTTTAGGGGGAGAGTAGTCTGGGTAAAATCATGATCAGTTATACAGATAAAATCAAGCCCCATATCTTGGGCGATGCCTGCAATCTCTTCAATGTCTTTCCCCCCATCACTTCTGATTGTGTGTATATGAATGTTTCCAATATATTCATGACCGAACATAATATCTGTCATAATTTTAGGTCTCCAATCTTTCAAGCCTTAAAATCGCTATCTTTAACGATCTATATGTTATAAAAAATGTTAAAAACAGAACAAAAGAAAATGAAAGGATTATATATATCCATTTTAATATGCTTATGGATATATCTTTAAATTCAGACATAAAAAGAATATATACAGGGCCTGTCTCTATTGCCATTACAAGGATGATAAAAGCCACACTTATTATCATAAAGGTTAACCCACCTATACCAGTGGATATCTGTGCGATATTTTCATAACGAAAATTGGGATATTGAGCACCCATTCTTAAGGCGATTGCTACTATTGAAAATGTAACAAAAAAAAGGGTTACTGAAGTGCTATACATTAATGCCTTGGATACATTTAGAATTATATTTGTGCTTATAATTAGTATCTCTCCTAAAATTAACATAAATGGGAGATAGAATAGATACTTACACCAGATAAACCTCTGCATAGAAAATGGGGAAGAGCGAATTATCCAAAATGCCTCCCCTTCCGAACTGATAGACGGGTAAATAAATCTCGTTGCAATAGCTGATACAACAAAACCAGATAGTCCCAAGTTCAAAAATGCAATCTCATTCTGTAGTATATCAATTCGTATATATGCCTTCTCTAAAGGTAGCACCTTAAAATTATATAGATAGACTACAATTAAGGCTAAAAGCAATAAGAGCTGAGACCATTGGGTATTATCTCTAAAAAATGCCCTAATCTCTTTGTCTATCATTAGAACGAGATCTTGTGACATAAAAGGTCTTAACAATTTCTTTATGATGTTGTTTATAAAAGAGCCGGTAATAATCCTTCTCTTTGCCTCATGGGCCTTTGAATATCCCTTAAAATAGATCCATCTGGAAAGCCATATGTTTATCACAGTAAGTGCTAAGGCAGTGCTCCATAACATCAGTGTATTAAAGATAAAAGGAGATCCCTTTTCATTTGTTAGAAGGGACCATAAGATAGAGGTAATCCAAAAGGTGGGAAGATAGGGAGAATCGGTCTTTTTAAGTGCTCCCATATAATGAATTATGGAAAAAAAGGAGTCAGGATCCACGAGCCTCTCTGGCCTGAGAAGTCTAAATAGCAGATAAAGCGAGGCTATCATTATGACTGTCAATAACATGAGTATATCTTTTGTCCTTTGTGCGGGAAAAAGATTTGTAAGTATCATAGTGACCATTATTCCCACATTGGCAGAGATAATCACAAATGCAAATATACAATGGAGCATATGAAAATAATATAGAGCCCCTGTCTTATATACCCAGCCAAAGGCAATAAGCACAGGGATACCAAAGACAGCTATCATCCAGGAGCTGTCAAGAAGGGTATAGAATGCCTTTGCCACATATATCTTATCTGAAGAAACTGGCATTGAATGGAGTAATTCCAGGTCTCTGGATATATAGAGATTAGAAAGTGAGGTTATTATGTTACTTATAATAAGGAGGGAAAAAAAGGTAAGGAGGATCATGGAAAGCAGTCTGTAATTTAGAAGATCTCCTATCACCTCAATTGACTTAAAATAAAAAAGCACTTTTATACATGCATATGATATCCCCACCCAAAGTATTATTCCTCCCAATACCGCATAAATAATTTTGGATCTCTTCTCTATACGATTAACCCTATTTTTAAGGGCTAAGATTCTGGGACTGATGAGAATTAACAGATCTTCCATCAATCATTCATTTCCTCTTCTATGATCTTTAAAAATATGTCTTCAAGGGTTCCGTCCAAGCGCGCCTCTTTTTTTAACTCATCTAAGGTTCCCTGAGCCACAATCCTGCCTTTATGAATGATTGCAACCTCATTACACAACTCCTGTGCTACTTCTAATGAATGGGTGGATATAAATAGGGTCATTCCTTCCTGTGCCTTTTTTCTAAAGATCTCTTTAACAAGCCTCATAGCCTTTGGATCAAGCCCCACCATGGGTTCATCCACAATCAATATCTTAGGGTCATGGATTAGGGCTGAACACATAACCAGTCTCTGCTTCATTCCATGTGAATAACTTTCAATAAGTTCGTCTTTCCACTCGGCTATCTCAAATAGATGAAGAAGTCTTAAGATCTTCTTATCCAACTCCGCAGAGCCATTCATACCATATAGGGCAGATATTAATTTTAAAAACTCCCAGCCAGTAAGTCTCTCATACAGAAAAGGCCTATCAGGGATATATCCTACTATTTTCTTGGCTGAAACAGGGTCATTTATTAGATCAATTCCATCCAAAATGATCTTTCCACCTGTAGGGTTCATAACTCCTGCCATCATCTTAATAGTGGTTGTCTTTCCAGCACCATTTGGCCCTAAGAACCCAAAGATCGTTCCCTTCTCAATCCTTAGATTAATATTATCCACCGCCTTTATATTCCTATAGCTCTTTGAAAGATTAACCAGTTCAATCATAAGTAAAATCCATAACATCTATCTTTATCTTTCCAATAAATGAGAGGATCTTGGCCTGTTTTTCAGGCCCACCTTCAATTAACTTTAAGTGTGTTACATCTGCAGGTATCTGGTTCATGACAGAGTCCAATGAGATCCATTCTCCCATATAGGCCTCATTCCAGGCATGATAGTAAAAACATCCTCTATTGTATACCAGGCCGATCACCACCTTGGCAGGAATACCAACTGCCCTTAGAAGTGCCGCAGTCAAAACGGCATGCTCATTGCAGTCCCCTGCTTTTACCTTTAATACCTCCAATGCACTTGGAAAGGAAAACATAGGTCGCTTTTCTAATGTCTTGTAAACCCAATTTACAATCTTTTTACACGCCCAAAAGGGGTTATCTGTGCTGCCAATTATCTCCTTTGCCTTTTCTTTAATAACTGGGCTATCAGATTCAATGTTTATATCTGCCCTCAGATAGATTTCCATATCCTTTCCTTTAAAAGGCAACTTATAAGAGAATAAATTATGCAATACCCTCTCTTTACTTATAACGATAACATCTTTAATCCTTTTCTGTCTCCTTCCATCCCATATATCAGGATCTATGATGGATAGATCTATCCCCTTTAATCTCAACTTAAGGGTTCTCAATGATGGGATATCTGTCAATTTTCGCTCCACTTTAATTGCCACTATATCATATAGATCCTGTCCCGAAGATTCTTTAATCCCTGATAGTGCCGAAGCTGCATTAGATCTTATAGTGGTAAGTCCCAAGAAGCCTTCCTCTTTTAAGACCTCTCCATCATCAGATATCCATACCTTAAAATCTCTTCCCCAAAGCTTAGTCCTTAAAAGGTAGGAATCAAATGTAAGCCTTTTTATGCGGATCTTCTCCCTCTTTGCTACCTCTATCCTCAGAGGTCTGACAGATAAAGTGGTGGGGTCAAAAATGGGTATATAAAAACTCTGCCCAACCTTAAGCCTCTTAGTTATAAAAAAAGATTCAAGTGCACTACTTACTAAGGGCAGTTCTTTCAGCCTTATTCTCTGGATGATCTTTCCATCTCCTCTTTCAATAATAAGCTCCTTTGCCACTACCCTCCCTTTCAGGTGAAAAACCATTAATCCAGACCTCATCCTGAAGTTAAACTCTCTGAGCTGAAATTTTTGATCTAATTTGCATTGAGTTATCACATTCATGGAATTCAGATATCCCATAATATTCATTCTTAAGTAGATCTCTTCCTGAAAGAAATATCCATCATCCTTAATGGGATTTAAGATGGTAAGTGCATATCCCACCTTTCTATTCTTAAAGAATATCTCCTTCCATTCCCTCCTCTCTTGAGTCTTTATGTCAGTTGTAGGAGATATTCCATATATGGCTCTATTGCTTTTGTGGGTATTAATTACAAGCAGAGATATCATTATTAACCAAAACAGGACAACAGATATGGAAAAGAGGTTAAACAGGGTCTTAGTGTTCATCTTTAAACTAAATGGAATAGCCTTTTTTCTTTAGCAAAAGGCGGGCATTTTCCATACATCGTCTAAAGCCATTACTATCCAATCCAGCACCTTTTACAATAGACCTGGCAAGATCTTCATCCATTATATCTGAGGGAGAGTGAGAATCAGAATTTAGAAGTAAAGATGCGCCCTTTTCCATAGCAAGCCTTGCCACATGTCCATTTGTAAGGCAATGACCTTTTCTTGCAGAAAGTTCTAAAAACACGTCCCTTTCCTTTGCCATCACCACATCTTCCATCTCAATCAATCCGGGGTGTGCAAGTATGTCTGCACCAGCTTCAATTGCTGCTCTGTTTGTCCCCTTCAACACTGGCTCTACAATACTTTCTCCATGCACCACCACAATCTCAGCACCCATCTTTCTGGCCCTATCTATAAGATCCCCAATTAGTTTGGGATGCACATGTGTTATCTCTATCCCAGGTACAAACAATATGGAAGAATGGGATGATATCTCTTTCTTTAATCTTATTAGCTTGGAGAGGAGCTCTTCCAGATTTGAATGATCACAATGATCAGTTATGGCAACAGCTCTGTAGCCTTTGGCCTCATATCTTCTTATAAGCTCTGAAGGGATCAACTCACCATCACTGAGGAAAGAATGGGTGTGAAGATCAATCATCTCTACATCTTGTATTTCCCAAAATCATCGGGTTCAAGATCGTCCAATATGTCTTGCCAATTCTTCTTCCCCTTTTTGGTCTTGCTCTGGGGTTCAGTTACTATCTCTATATTTTCAGATTGTCTTATCACCTCTTCTGCCACAAATATAGGGGCATTTACCCTTAATGACAGTGCCAAGGCATCACTGGGACGGGCATCAATGGCTATCTCTTTGCCATTGTGCAGAAGATGTATCAGGGCATAATAGGTATTGTCTCTGAGATCACATACCTCTACGCGGGTGACCTTTATATCTACCATACCTAATATGTTTTTAAGGAGATCATGGGTCATGGGTCTTGAAAACTTAATTCCTTCGAGCTCACTTGCAATGGCAGTGGCCTCCAGAACCCCTATCCAGATAGGAAGTGTTCTGTCCCCATTTATCTCCTTTAATATTACCACAGGGCTATTGGTTACAGGATCCATTGTAAGCCCTGATATTATCACAGGAGTTAACATGATCTCCTCCTTTTAAGATTTTTTTGTTATTGTGATAAATGGATGGTCTTTTGTCAATAGGATCTTAATCTGATTTTTGTTATTGATCTTATATAAAATATGCTTTAGTTATGCCTCATATGAAAAAGGATTCCATATCCCCATATCTATTTGATCATAAGCCAGGCCTCTTCCTTACATATGTGCTATTTAAGATGTTTAAAAAGATGGATATGGACCCTAAGTGGAAGGAAAGGCTTAGAGAGCTCCACAGACAGGGAACCATTGTATATGCCATTAAATATAGAGGTGCCCTTGATTATCTACTGTTTCACTATGGATTTAGAAGCAAACGCCTTCCATATCCCAGATATGCATTCGGTATGAAACCCCTATGGATCTGTCCCTTAGCTCCTGCCTTAAGATATATATGGCACAGTATAAGTGGATTATTTAGTAGAAAAAAAAGAGTATCTGAGGAAAGCCTCTATAACTATATCCTTGAACACAAGATACCCTCTCTACTATTTCTTATAGATCCAAAGATCTTCAGACGACACTTTATGGGAAAGGAACCCGATTATCTTCAGTTTTTGATTCAGGCCCAATCACGGATTTCTCATCCCATCATAATTATTCCCCAATTTATCATATATCATCAGGCACCAGAGAAGGAAGAGGGCGAACTAAAAAAGATTTTCTTCGGCCTTAGAGACAGACCCGGTGCAATTATCAAGATGATTCTTTTTTTCAGATTCCACAGACAGGTATTTGTGGATTTTGGCTCACCCTTTAATCTGAGAGAATATCTAAAGGAATGCTCCTCAATGGCTTCAGTTCAGGAAATTGCCCGATCTTTAAGGGACAGATTAATTGAGGAGATAGATAGGCAAAAGCGGATAATACTGGGCCCTATTATGAAATCAAGGGATCAGATCATGGAGATGGTCCTCACTGACCCTCGAATAACCAGTAAGATAGAAAAGATGGGCAAAGGAGATAAAAGAAAGATCAGATATTTCAAAAAAAAGGCAAAGGAATATTTTCAAGAAATTGCGGCAGATTACAGTATCACCTATGTCCAGATATTTACTCTGCTTTTAAAAAGGCTATGGAAGAGGATGTTTGATGATATAGATATAAGATTAGATGAGATATCTACCCTTAGGGAATGGGCAAGAAAGGGCACCTTAGTGTATGTCCCATCACATAAGAGCCATATGGACTATCTGATATTAAACCATATGCTCTATCTTAATCATATGCATACACCCCGGATTGCTGCAGGCAGGAATTTGGCCTTTTGGCCTGTTGGGCACATATTTAGAAAATCTGGGGCATTTTTTATCCGCCGCACCTTTACCGGTGCAAAGCTATACTCTGAGGTCTTTAACAGATATATAAAGATATTGCTGAGCGAAGGATATCCCATAGAGTTCTTTATAGAGGGCGGAAGAAGCAGAAACGGAAAACTGGTTATCCCTAAGACAGGCTTTCTTTCCATACTCATTCAGGCATACAGAGAAGGTTGTTGTAATGATATTATATTTGTTCCCGCTTCCATTATCTATGATCGTATTGTGGAGCAGGGATCGCTATTGAGGGAAATAACTGGCGCTGAAAAGCAGAGAGAAGATATATGGATGATCTTTAAGGCCAGAAACATCTTAAAAAGAAAGTATGGGAAGGTGTATATAAGATTTAACAGACCCATATCCTTGAGAGAATATATGGAAGGCAGAGAAGATCATGGAAAGGATGAATCCAGAGATCTTGCCCTGATCTTAATCAATGCCATTAATCAGGTTACTGTAATAACTCCAATTTCCATAGTCTCAACAGCAATACTTTCAACACATAGAAACGGTTTTCAAGCCTCATGGCTCAAGGATAGTGTAAGAAGGCTATATGAATTTTTACAGCACATAAAAGCCCCCTTTTCTGACAGCCTAAATGATATGGAAGATGCAGTGGATGAGACACTTAAGATGCTTGCAGATAGAAAAGTGGTAGAAATCTTAAATCCAGAGATAGACGAAGAAGAGCCCTTTTTCTATGTGGAAGATAATAAAAAGCTTGAACTTGACTATTATAAGAACTGTATTATCCACTATTTCTTAGAGCCCAGCCTCTTGTCCCTTATAATTCTCAAAGGGAAGGAAAGGAAAAGGGATCTATCCCTTCTATTTGATGAATTTCAATTTTTAAAAGAGATCTTGAGGAACGAATTTGCATTTTTAGAAAGTGAGATTAACTCAAAGATCCTGAATACCCTTAGATACTTTGAAACCCTCGGATATATAAGATTGGAAGATGACTCATTTTATCCCACTCTCAAGGGGATTAAAGAGCTCCCTCTGTTTGGAAATATACTTAAGAGCTTTTTAGAATCCTATTGGATTGCCTCAAGGGCAATGGAGGCAAGGCCCTCTAAAAAAGGTAAAGGACTTTTAAAATATATGAGCTTCCTTGGCAAAAGATACCAAAAATTAAATATTATCAGTAACATAGAATCTTTAAGCCATCTCAATTTCCAAAATGCAATATCATCTTTAAACGATCTCATATCCGGAAAAGGCAATCTATTTCCAAAGGAATTGACCCGTTCTGAGATATTATCCCAGATCAGTAAGAGACTTTATAAATATATACAGATCTGATCTAATTTCCCTTTACTAATCTGGTAATCTATTTTAATCTTTAGGATATTTCATAGGATGGGGGCATATTAATTATGCCTATATATGAGTATGAGTGTAAAAGATGTGGGACTATCTCTCAGTATCTTATATTGAGGCGAGGGGAAGAGAAAGAGATAAGATGCAGGGGGTGTGGTTCATCGGATATAAAGAAGATAATATCCAGAGTTGTGTATCATATGTCAGAGAAGGATAGGCTTGAGGCATATGACCCAACAAAGCCAAAAGATGACTCTTTTTATAAAGATACCAGGAACATAGGTCTTCATGCAAAAAAGATGGCTCAAAAGATGGGGGTGGACTTAGGACCCAGCTTTGAAGAAAAGCTGGATAAACTCAGAACAGATCCTGGTAGTGTCATCAGAGATAGTGAATGAGAGGGGTAATCTTATGGATTACAGAGATACAGATGTAGGTGATCTGGTCTTAATCTATCTTGAAAATAAGCCTGCTCTATATGCACGGATTGAATCTATTGAGCCAGATATAAAAAAGGACTGGTATCAGGTCACCCTGCTATTGCTCACCATACCCCCTAAGCCTATAGTATGGATATTGAGACGTGAATACATAAATGGTGTGGAATTTACAATGGGTGGTAATCCTGTCAGGCTTGAAAAGGTAAAATACCTGAAAGAGCAGGCCCAATCTGAGCAAAGTGAAACAGAGAAAGAGGCCGTAGATAAGAACCCAAAGGTGATCCCATTTAAAAGGAAAAGGGATAAAGACTAAATGCCTTCCATTAAGATCCTATTTTTGAGACTCATAATCGCATTTTTGGTTTCTTTGTTAATTGCCAAATTTTTCTTTTCACCTCCTACATTTTCAAAGATCTTCTTCTTATTTATCACCCTGTTTGGTTTTGCATATCTTTTTGAATATACAAGAAAAAGGGATAGGGAGGAAGGAAGATGAAAAGATACATATATTTTTTTGAAGAGGGGGATTCAAAGAATAAAAAGCTCTTAGGTGGAAAGGGGGCAAACCTGTGTGAGATGACCCAGATCGGTCTGCCTGTTCCCCCTGGCTTTGTCATCACCACTGAGGCATGCATTGAATATCTTGAAAGCAAAGAGAAAGAGATATCAGAGGAGCTAAAAAGCCAGATAAGGGATGCCATGAAGAGGCTTGAAGAAAAGACAGGGAAGGGATTTGGAGATCCTAAAAATCCCCTGCTTGTATCTGTCAGATCAGGAGCAGCCATATCCATGCCAGGCATGATGGATACCATATTAAATCTGGGACTTAATGAAGACACTGTAAAGGGGCTTGCAAAGGCAACAGATAATGAGAGATTTGCCTATGATGCCTATAGAAGATTTATTCAGCTATTTGGTGAGATAGGCCTTAGGGTGGATGAAGCGGAATTTAATCGCATATTTGAAGAGATCAAGGCAGAGAACAATGCAAGGTTTGATACTGATCTTTCTTCAGATGCGCTTAAAGAACTGTGTAAAAGGTTTCTTGAGCTTGTAAAAGAAAAGACAGGTAAGGAATTTCCTTCAGATCCCTATCAGCAGCTATTTATTGCGGTAAGAGCAGTATTTGATTCCTGGATGGGCAAAAGGGCAGTTGACTATAGAAGGGAGTTTAATATCACACCTGATATGGCCAATGGCACTGCAGTTAATATCTGCACAATGGTATTTGGAAATATGGGTGAGGATAGTGCCACAGGAGTTGCCTTTACCAGAAACCCTGCAACAGGTGAAAATCGTCTGTTTGGGGAGTACATGGTAAATGCACAGGGTGAGGATGTGGTTGCAGGAATCAGGACTCCCAAGCCCATAAAGGAGCTCAGGAAAGAGATGCCCCAGGTCTATAGAGAGCTTGAAAACCTAAGGCATACCTTGGAAAGGCACTATAGAGAGGTGCAGGACTTTGAATTTACAATTGAAAAAGGGAGACTTTACTGCCTTCAGACCCGTGATGCCAAGATGAATGCGGATGCATTCATTAAGAGCTCCATTGATATGGTAAATGAGGGGCTTATATCTGAGCAGGAGGCGGTGCTTAGAGTTAAGCCAGAGATGTTAGTTCAACTTCTGCATCCAAGACTGGATCCCAAGATAGATAAAGAACCATTGGCACAGGGGATTCCTGCCTCTCCTGGTGCGGCTTCAGGAAAGATCGTCTTTGATGCAGATAGAGCAGAATTAAAAGGGAAGCTGGGTGAAAAGGTAATCCTATTAAGAGAAGAGACCAAACCAGAAGATATACACGGTTTTTTTGCATCTCAGGGGATTCTTACAAGTCGTGGTGGCAAGACATCCCATGCTGCAGTGGTTGCCAGGAGTATGGGAAAGCCCTGTGTATCAGGATGTGAGGCTATCTCTGTAGATGTTCAGGCAAAAGAGGCAGTTGTGGGAGATGTGGTGCTGAGAGAAGGAGATATTATCACAATTGATGGAACAACAGGCAAGGTGTATCTGGATGAGATTCCCACAGTTGAGCCTGAATTTGTAGAAGATCTTTTGGTTCTGCTGGAATGGGCTGATGAGATGAGCACCCTTCAGGTTATGGCAAATGCAGATACCCCAGAGGCAGCCAAAAAGGCGAGGAAATATGGGGCAAAAGGGATAGGGCTTTGCAGGACTGAAAGAATGTTTAATCAGCCAGATAGACTTCCAATAGTTCAAGAGATGATACTTGCAGAGACAAAGGAAGAGAGGCAAGAGGCACTGGAAAAGCTCTTACCTTTTCAGAGAAACGACTTTATCGAGATCTTCAAGATAATGGAAGGGCTTCCTGTAACTATCAGACTCTTAGATCCACCTATTCATGAATTCTTACCTTCAGAAGATGAGTTGATCCATGAGATCAATCATCTGCGAAAACTGAGAAGCACCATTGAAGGAATGGAAGAACTGCCAGACACATTAAAGCTATTGGATCCTGAGATATACCAGAAATATGCGGCCAATCTGGAGATGATCACCCATGCAATGGAGGAGATAAAAAACAGGTATGATACAGAGCCCATTATTAAGGAAAAAGAGACTCTTATAGAAAAGGTTCGGGCATTATCCGAGATAAATCCCATGTTAGGTCATAGAGGAGTTAGGCTGGGCATAACCTATCCAGAGATATATTCCATGCAGATAAGGGCCATACTTGAAGCTGCGGCTGAATGTATAAAGGAAGGGATAGATGTGAGACCTGAAATTATGGTTCCTCAGGTGTGCACACTTCAAGAGCTTAGATATGTGCATAGATATGTGGAAGAGATCTATCAGGATGTTAAAAAGAGCTATGGGATAGAGGTGCCCTTTAAGTTTGGAACCATGATAGAGGTGGTTAGAGCCTGTATGAGAGCAGGGAGGATCGCTGAGCTTGCAGAATTCATGTCCTTTGGAACCAATGATCTCACCCAGGCCACTTTCTCCTTTTCCAGAGAGGACGCTGAAAATAAATTTCTCCCCTTCTATAATAAGATGGGCATCCTTCAGCACAATCCATTTGAAGTGCTGGATGTAAAAGGAGTCGGCAGATTGATGATGATAACTGTGGAATGGGCAAAAAAGACCAGACCTGATATAAAGATAGGTATCTGTGGTGAACACGGAGGAGACCCTGAATCCATCCGATTCTGCCATTACATTGGCCTAAATTATGTCTCCTGTTCTCCTCCCAGAGTGCCTATTGCAAGACTTGCAGCGGCACATGCCAAGCTAAAAGAGAAGGAGTATCAAGGTATTTAGGTAATACAAAATGAGAGCTTTGAATTTTTCAAAGCTCTCAGAAAAAACTGTAATTATGGGTTATTTTAAGTTAATTTTTGGGGGTCTGGGGGTGTAACCCCCAGTGTAGAAAGAGGTTATGCAAAGCTCTCGTAGTCTTAGTAATTTTTTGTATGTCTATATTTATAGAGGAGGCACTTTTCTTTAAAAATCTCCTATTTTGTGCATAATCCGGGATAAATATATAGTTTGCCAAATACAAACATCTTTTATGATCAGATAGCCAGTATTACAACATGGGCAGAATTTGTGTCTATTTTTTAGAATTTTTTTGACAGATATCTTCCATGTGTGATTTTATTTGAAAATTGTTATCCCATCTGTTTAACCATTCGTTCATAATCAGTGTGGGAACCAATCCAAACCCAAATAAAATCCTGGCCGTCTTTGATTGCGAGGGCCCTATGATTAATTCCGATTCGAACTGACCAAAAGTTACCAACTTTCTTAAACTGGAGGGAAGGATGCAAGGGATCTGTCTTGAGTATATTAAAATTTTTCTTTGCTATTTTTTGCACGCTCTGCGGAAGCGTTTCAAATAACTTCCAGAAGCGGGTAGTGGTTTTATGCATTTATAGTTCTTTCAATTTACCTTCTGCCTTTTCAGTAAGAGCTTCTTTAACAAGAAAGTCTAATTTTCCTGATTTTGAGTCAGACTCAATCTCCTTATCCCATCTTTCCCAATCCCTTTCATAAAACCATTCCCGTAACCGGCCAAAGTCCTCTTTAGACAGAGATTCAATTGAGGACAAGATTTCTTCGATATTTGCCATAAGTCTACCCCTTTTTATATTTGATAAATAAATTACATTGGAAATATAAATTATAAAGAAATGGGAAATTGTCAAGAAAATGCAGTAATCCTATCTTTTAATATAAGTTATGCAGGGTCAGTTAAAGGTAATCTGAAACTCATTTCAGAGTATTTTAAATGGAGTGAATATGCATTTGGGAGCAAGATGGTAGAAGAATCAGGGCCAATGTTTGGATTGGGAATTGAAGTTAAGAAAAGTTTCCCTAATTCCTTAAACCTGAATTTTGGATTTAAGTTTTTATTTGGAAGCGTGGATTATGATGGAAGAACATGGGGAGGATGGCAAGTAAGCAGCACCACCAATTATTGGAGGATAAATCCTGAAATAGATCTGGGGATTCTAAAAAAGGTTAACTCTTTCTTTATAGAGCCATTTGTAGGACTGGGATTGAAGTACTGGAAGAGGGATCTTGAAAGCACTCAAAATGCATTAGGATATAAAGAATACTGGAAGGTCTTTTATGCTCCATTAGGACTTAGAGGTAGATATATGTTTTCTAAAGATAAGGAATTTTTTAGTAAGATAGCACTTAAGATTCCCATAGAAAATGAGAGCAGGATGGAGATATGGGGGTATGAGGTATCCTTTGATCCAGGGAAAAAGATTTCAATGCTTTTTGAAGCTGGGATCAGGTTTGAAAGACTATCATTGGGGCTTTTTTATGAAAATATGAAATTTTCTGAATCTTCGCCTGTGCCTGTATTTAATTTCTTTTTGTTTCAGCCTGAATCTGAAGCCGATATTTGGGGAATTATTTTAAGGATATATTTTTAAATTAATTAGATATTGAAGTTTACAGTAGAATTTTTATAAATTTACTTAATTTCTTTTTTACAGTTTCGGGAAATGGCTGTAACATTTCATGAAGTATATCCAGATTTATATTTTCTAATTCAATTTCATCTGGAAAAGGGATTCTATTTCTGAGATATACCGTATCTAAAAGAGCCTTTTCAGGAATTGCCATATTGAAACTTTTATGGGTTTCATAACCAAAGAAGAGATCCTCTTTAATTTTGGAATATTCAATTATTATCCCTTTATAAGAAACCCTGTTTCGCTTGCCAACTGATGAACTAAGGGTAATCACGGTGCAGACGGTTGGCACCTGAAGGAGCAGGTTATGATAATTTAAAGCCCATTCACATGATATGTATGAAGGAACTCTCAATGCACACGCAATTTCTTCGTAGGATGGAGCTCTTTTAAATGTATTATAATATACACCTCTCATTATACGTTCTATATACCCTGCCTTTATTGCCCTTGTAAGAAATACATTTGGATAAGAGACAAATTTGGAAACATCCGCATATTTAAAAATCATGGGAAGTTGCCTTAATACTTCAATTGTCTTCTTACTCATCAATGGATTCCTTAATTTTTCTAAAGACCCTTTTTAATACTTCAAATATATCCTTAAAACCTCTGTTCAGATGAAAATTAAACTCTTCAGGGGAAAGAAACCTTGATAGATCATTTCTTAAGGCATCCAAAATTTCTTTCTTTGCCTTTTTATCAGGCTTTATAAAGAAATCAACTTTCCTCCTCATGATAAATTGGGACTTATACATTTTAAGTTTCCTCTTAAGATTAGAAACAGTGCAAGTTGTTCCATTAGAGTATAAAAACCAAAGGTCATAAAAATCCCTTCCTTTTAGATATCTTCTCTCAAGTAATGCCCTTATCTTATCAGAAAATATTTCCTCTTTTGTCTGAACTATCAATACAGTGGAAGAATAGGGTATTCTGAAAAGTCCATTATCTATAAATGTTCTCACTGATGGAAGTAAATTAAAGATAAATTTCTCTGTATCAGGGAAGATCCCTTCCTTCAGCTCCTCAAACTCTGATTTTACATATATTTTTCTTCTTTTTCCTTCAGGAAGAAAACGAAAATCTGCAATATTGGTTGTCTTTTTAAGTCCTGTTTTCCATTTAAACTCAAATAGTCCAGGACCAAAATGTGCCATTATTGTTCTTTTTAACTGGGGGATAATGGTTTCAACAAGAGACATTAAGGAATCTTTGCCTAAGGTTGTTGTAAAATCAAGATCTTCTGAAAATCTTCCTCCATTATAGCACCATCTAATAGCAGTTCCTCCTTGAAAGTAAATAAGGTTGCTTTCTTTTAGTCCATATAGATGATGCAGAATGAGGAGTTGCAGTATTTCAGAATCTTTTATTCTATCTAAATTATATAACTTCATTATATTTACGTTATGATACATTTTTGATTCATTATGTAAATGATTTTTTATCATTTTTAGGTAATGGGCTTGTAAATTGATGATTGAAGGTATATAAAAAAGGGATGAATATTAATGGGAGGAAAGGAAAATGGGATTAAAGGAAAGGGGTGAGGTAAAAGAGCCTGTATATTTCAATTATATTTTCAGATTTGATGGTGGAAAGGAGCATGTCTTTAAAATTGAGCTTGATCCTGAATCCCTTGCATATCTACATAGAAAGGAGCTGAAAGGAAGTGATTGGACAAGGCTTGAATTTCACCAGTGTGAAAACTGTCCTCTGGATAGTGACTCTAACACCAATTGCCCTGTTGCGGTGAGCCTTGAGGAGCTTGTGGAGGCCTTCAGGGATAAGTTTTCTTATGAAGAGGCTGATATAAAAGTGGAAACTCCTGATAGGACCTATTTTAAAAAGACCACCATGCAGAAGGGATTGAGTTCCATTATGGGGATATTGATGGTATCCAGTGGATGCCCAATTCTGGATAAGCTAAGGCCTATGGTCAGGTTTCATCTTCCGTGGGCTACTGTGCTTGAGACCACCTTTAGAACCACAAGCACATATCTTCTGGGGCAGTTTTTCATAAAAAAAGAAGGAGGGAGTCCTGATTTTTCGTTTGATGGGCTAAATGAGATCTATAAAGATGTAAGAAAGGTAAACAAGGGGATGGCTGAGAGGATAAGATCCATGGCAGGAAAGGATGCAGCTATTAATGCATTGATTATTCTGGATATCTTTGCCTCTGATATCCCCTTTTCTTTGGAGGATCAGCTTGAGGAGTTGAGATTCCTCTTTCGGCCTTATTTTACTAAACTTTAGATTATTCCTTTTGTTCAACGGGAGAATAGACCTTTATTTTTAAGCAGTTTTTGTAATGCCCAAATGCCTCATCTTCAAGTCTGAGACCTTTGCATAACCCCTAACCTATTAAACACTCCAGAAATTCTCCCATCTGTTTAATCCCCTTTTCTTCAAAGATCCTGATAAGCTGGGAACCAATTACGGCTATATCAGCCTTTCTCTTCAAAAACCTTACATCAGCACTCTCTTTCACCCCAAAGCCAACGGCAAGAGGAAGGGAAGTTGCTCTTCGGCAATTGGCAAGGTAGTTGTGAAGGTCTTCCGAAAACTCAGTCTTAGAACCTGTCACCCCTTTCCTTGCCACACAATAGACAAATCCCTTGCCAATAGATGCGATATATCGCATACGATCAAACGGGGTAGTTGGAGAGAAGAGGAAGACGGGGGCCAGGCCTTCCCTTTCCATTGCCAGCAAGTAATCTTGGGCCTCTTCTGGAGGAAGGTCAGCGATGATCGCTCCCTTGAGTCCCCTTCTGGCCATTTCTCTTGCAAATCGACTGACGCCAAACTTAAAAACGATGTTGAAATAGGTCATAATTAAAAATGGAATATTGAACCTATCGGTGATCTCTCCGGCAAATTCAAGACATGCCATAGTGTTCACCCCGTTTTCTAATGCCACCTGATTGGCCTTTAAGATGGTAGGGCCATCTGCAACAGGCTCTGAAAAAGGGATCTGTAGCTCCATTAGATCAGCCCCGACACTGACCATTGTCTCCACTATCGTGAAGGATTCCTCAAAGGAGGGATAACCTAAAACAATATGGGTCATGAGCAAGATTTCCTTCTGACTCTGTTTTTCTCTTATATATGATTCAAGTTCCATAGGATTTTGCCTTTTCTTTAATAAATTCTTGCCACTTGGGATCCTCAAGGGCATCTGCTACAGTAAAAATATCCTTGTCTGCTCTTCCAGAAAGATTAATAAGCACCACATCTTCTTGAGACAACTGATTAATCTCTTTGAATGCCTGAGCAAATGCATGGACAGATTCAAGGGCAGGGGCAAGGCCCTCTTTCTTAAGAACCAGGCTGAAGGCATCTATCACCTCGCTGTCTGTAGCAGCCTCAAATCGAACCCGCCCGGAGTCCTTAAGAGCACACAGTATTGGCGATACCCCAACATAGTCAAGCCCTGCTGCAACACTATGGGTATGTTTCATCTGGCCGTCATTATCTTGCAGAAAAAAACTCTTGTAACCATGGGCTACCCCAGGGCTACCTTCACCAGATGCAAGGCGGCTGGCATTCTGTCCCGGTCCTTTTCCCCCTGCCTCTACCCCTACAAGCTCTACTGGATCTTCTATAAACCCACTGAATATACCAAGGGCATTGGATCCTCCCCCAACACAGGCATACACTCTGGTTGGAAGCCTGCCTATCTCTTCCAGTATCTGTCTTCGTGCCTCTTTGCCAATGATGGACTGAAAGTAGGAGACCATTTCCGGAAAAGGGTGGGGGCCACAGGCCGTACCAAGCACATAGTGAGTGTCATCCATATTTGTAATCCAGTCCCTGAGAGCCTCATTAATGGCATCCTTGAGGATCTTGGTGCCATCTTTTACAGCAACAACCTTTGCGCCCAGTCTCTCCATCCAAAAGACATTTGGCCTTTGCCTTTGAACGTCAACTTCACCCATGTAGATCGTGCACCGAAAGCCAAACCTTGCTGCCATTGTGGCAGTGGCAACCCCATGCTGACCTGCTCCCGTCTCTGCAATAACCCTTGTCTTTCCCATCCTCTTGGTCAAAAGGCCCTGGCCAATTACGTTGTTCAGCTTATGGGCACCTGTGTGGTTGAGGTCTTCACGTTTTATATAGATACGGGCCGTTCCAAAATGCCTCGTCAGGTTTTCAGCAAAGGTAAGAGGAGTGGGTCTGCAGGAATAGGTAGACAAAATTTGCCTATATTCCTCCCAAAACCCAGGGTCTTGTTTCGCCTCCTTGAAGGCCACCTCAAGCTCCTTGATCGTCGAATAAAGCACTTCAGGAATGAATGCACCACCATAGTTCCCATAATATGGCCCCTTAAATATCGTCACCTCTTACCCCCTGTTTCCTCGAATTTCATTAAAAAATTGTTCTAATAAGGCCAGGCTTTTTTTACCAGGTCTGACCTCAACTCCGCTGTTAACATCTACTGCAACCGGCTTAACCCGTGCAATTGCCTCCTTGATATTGGCCGGGTTAAGGCCACCTGATAGAATTATGGGAATGCCAAATTGCTTGGCCTCAACAGCAAGGCCCCAATCAAAACCCTTCCCTGTGCCCCCATGGGCCTCGGCTGACCAGGTATCAAGCAGGAATGCCCTTACTTTTCCTTTGTATTGCTCTATAGGTAGCAGGCTCGCGCGTCCTTTTACCCTGATCACTTTTATAACTCTGGGCATCAGGCCGCTGCAAACCTCAACTGATTCATCCCCATGGAGTTGCACAAGATCAAGACCACACATCTCAACAATCTCTCTTATCACCTTTTCATCCTCATTGACAAATACCCCAACTGTTTGAACAAAGGGCGGAAGCTGGCAGATGATCTCATGGGCCTTTTCAGGGTTGATATTCCTTGGACTTTGGGCAAATATAAAACCCAGGGCATGGGCACCAAGCTCTACCGCCATCATAGCATCATCAATGTTTGTTATGCCGCATACCTTAACCCTTACCACCGTTGTGACCTCCCGCGGTCACAAGTTCCTTCACCTTTTCGGCCACATTCTCTGACTTCATGATCGCAGTACCCACAAGAATGGCATTTACGCCAGCATCCAGAACCCTTTTTACATCGTCGGTATTGTTGATCCCACTTTCGCTCACTACCGTGCAACGCTCAGGCACTAATGGTGCAAGCCTGATGGTTGTGTTCAGATCTACTTTGAAGGTGTCTAAATCACGATTGTTGATCCCTATTAGCTCAGCCCCACAGTTTAGTGCCCGTTTAAGATCCTCTTCGTCATGCACCTCTACCAGTGCAGAAAGCCCAAGATCCCTACTCATCTCAAACAATAAACTCAGCTGCTCCTCACTCAGAATCCTCGCAATAAGTAAGATTGCATCCGCTCCATAAAGTAGGGACTCGGTAACCTGGACCTCATCAATAATAAAGTCTTTACGGAGCACGGGCAATCCCACCGCCTTTTTAATGAGAGGTAGTTGGCCTATATCCCCGTCAAAGAAACAACTTTCAGTTACAAGGGAAATAGCGGAAGCTCCATTTCTTTCATATGCCCTGGCAAGCTCAATTGGATCTTTGGCCTTGCGGATTCTGCCTGCTGATGGGGATGCAAATTTAATCTCAGCTATGAGATTTACCTTCCCAGGTGCTGAAACGGCCTCTTTAAAATTGCAGACTTTAGGAATATCGCTACTGCCAGTTACCATAATCCCACTTTGCTTTAACTTTTGAACTTCCAGTCGTTTGTGGGCAAGTATATCTTTCAAACGCTTGTGCATACCATAACCTATTCTATAGCTCTTTACGGACAAAGTGACCACACTGCTGTGTAAATCGTACTAATGAGTTGAGCTTTTCCTTTGCCTTTCCTGAATCTATGGACTCTTTTGCCCTTTCTATCCCTTCTACGAGATCATTATCCATCCCTGCGGCCACAAAAGCAGCCGCAGCATTGAGAAGCACCATATTCCGTCTGGGGCCTGGCTCTCCATCCAATATCTCTCGGATGATCTGGGCATTTTGCCGGGCATTTCCTCCCTTGATGCTCTCTGGCTCTACCCGGGTAAACCCAAATTCCTCAGGAACCACTTCAAAGTTCTCCACATCTCCTCCCTTAAGGTGTGATATCCGTGTTGGACCACATATACTAATCTCATCAAAGGTCCCCTCACCACAGACCACAAAGGCCTCCCTTGTTCCCATTCTTCCAAGAACCCTGGCTATCTTTTCAGTAAGATCAGGTGAGTAAACACCAAGGACCTGCACCGTGACATCTGCAGGGTTGGTAAGGGGGCCAAGAAGATTGAATATGGTTCTTAAGCCGATCTCCCGCCGTGGCCCTGACGCATGCTTCATGGCTCCATGATAAAGGGGTGCATACAGGAACCCTATTCCTATCTCTTGAATGCATTGCTCTACAGCAGATACATTTATGTCCAGCTTAACACCAAGATGCTCCAGCACATCTGCACTGCCACACCTGCTCGATACGGCACGGTTTCCATGCTTTGCCACCTTCACTCCACCTCCTGCTGCAACAAATGCTGTGACAGTTGATACATTGAAGGTGTTGGCACCATCCCCACCTGTACCACATGTATCCAGAATTGTCTCCTCATTAATCTCATCTCGATCAATGCTCAATAGCCGATTTCTCACTCTCACCTTCTTGGCTTTTGCCCTCATCACCTTAGCTGCCCCTGCAATCTCATCCACCGTCTCTCCCTTCATCCTGAGCGCCGTTATAAAGGCCCCGATTTGGGCAGGGCTTGCCCGTCCCGACATGATATCCTCCATAACATGGCTCATCTCACCTTCGGTAAGATCATGCCCGTTTACAACTTTTGAGATTGCTTCCTTTATCGTAATCATCGCCTCCTCCCTCCTCTACCTGAGGTTAGTGTGTTTTATGTTGTTTTGAACAACAAAGTTTTTCAGCATCCGTTCCCCTTCCCTTGTCAATATGGATTCAGGATGAAACTGCACACCATAAGTGGGGTTCCTTATATGTCTGATTCCCATAACCTCTCCATATTCAGTCCATGCGCTTATAACAAGTTCAGAAGGAAAATTATGACTGTCTACAATAAGGGAATGATACCGAACTGCTTTGAATGGATCGGGCAGCCCTTCAAAGATACCTTCCCCATCGTGGCTGATAGCAGAGGTCTTACCATGCATGATACGAGGAGCCCTTACTACCTTGCCGCCAAAGGCGATGGTTATGGCCTGGTGACCAAGGCACACCCCAAGGATTGGAATCTCTTGAGCAAAGCGCCTTATCACCTTTAAACTTATCCCTGCTCTTTCAGCTCTGCCTGGACCTGGCGAAATTATTATGGCTGAGGGAGAGAGCTCCTCGATATCTCTGATACCTATTTTGTCATTACGCCATACCTGCACATCACACCCAAGTGCCTCAAGCATCTGCACAAGGTTAAACGTAAAGGAGTCATAATTGTCGATTACAAGGATCATTCCCATTCAGGCTCCTCCATGGCCTTAATAAGCGCTCTTGCCTTTCTAAGGGTCTCTTCATATTCCCTTTCAGGAATGGAGTCATATACAATACCAGCTCCTGCCTGAACCCACAAAAGCTCCCCCATCAAGACGATCGTCCTGATGGTGATACAGAAATCCATATCTCCATTAAAGGCAAAGTATCCGACCGCTCCTGCGTATGGCCCGCGGGGGGTGGCTTCAAGCTCACTTATGATCTCCATTGCCCTTACCTTAGGTGCCCCTGTAACAGTGCCTGCAGGAAAGGTGGCTATGAACGCATCAAAGCAGTCCCTATCAGGCCTGAGTCTTCCTTCAATATCTGAGACAAGGTGCATGACATGTGAGTAGCGCTCCACTTCCATAAATCTATTTACCTTGACACTGCCAGGCACTGCCACCTTTCCCACGTCATTTCTTCCTAAGTCCACCAGCATTACATGCTCTGCGCGTTCCTTCTCATCTGCCAAAAGTTCTCGCTCTAAGAGTCTGTCTTCTTCCTCTGACTTTCCCCTTGGCCTGGTCCCTGCAATGGGACGAACCTTGAGGGTGTCTCCCTTAAGACGAACCAAAACTTCGGGTGAGGAGCCGATCAGCTTGGTCTTACCGAAATCGAGATAAAACATATATGGCGAAGGATTAAGGCTTCTGAGTCTACGATACAGAGTGAAACTATCACCCCTTGCCTTGCCAGAGAGTCTTTGGGATAGTACTACTTGAATCACTTCTCCTTCCTCTATATATCTTTTTGCACGCCGGACGATTTGTTCAAACTGAGGCTTTTCCATATTGGGAAAAAGCGGAGATATCTTAATCCAGGTATCTTCATGTGCTAACATGGATTGCTGAAGATCCCTTATTGTACTTGCAATCCTTTCAGCCGCTAAAGCATATTGGCCTTCAAGATCCTCGTCTTCCCTGAGATAAACCTGATGTATGACCATTACTTTGTGTGTGAGATGATCAAATACCACAATCCTACGAGGAGCCATGAAAACTCCCTCTGGGAACCCCTCGTTATAAGGACAAAGACCTGGAAGATTCTCTATTCTCCGTACAAAATCATAGTTGAAATAACCTACAAGGCCACCTTGAAAGGGAAGCTCCGCCCCCAACCCAACCGGGACAATCTCACGGCTAAGTTGTCTTAAAACTTCTATTGGGTCATGGCCGCTCAAATCGGCCTTGATATAGCCATTAAACACCTTGGTCCTTTCCGGATAGATGAAGACCAATAAAAAGGGATCCCACCCTATAAAGCTGTATCTCCCCCAGGTCCTTCCAAATTCTGCACTTTCAAGGAGAAATGAAAATGAGTTGATATTCCTTCTTAGTTTAAGATATGCAGAGACAGGAGTCTCGGTATCGGCCAGCAACTCACAGTGAAGTGAAATGAGGTTACCCTGGGTTGCCAGTATCTTAAACTCATCCAATAAAGGTGTTATTCTCATCCTTGTCTCCAGCAAACCAAAAAGGCCGTGAGGTTTTCTTACCCCACGGCCTTTGTGATAATAAAAAAAGAACCGTGGGGCCTTGAGAGGCGATCCCACGGTTCTTTGGCCATATTGTTAAATTACCCCGGTGGGATCACCTCCCTTCCCATGTTCCACCACCAGTAATGTGATAATCCGTGCTTCACAAACTTTCCTTTCTACAAATAAAATTATTTTTTAAAATGCAAAACTCAGAACAGATTGTCAAGAAAAAATTAAATAAGTTGAATCTTTTCCTTTGAAAATCTGATTCCATAACGTGTGTTGGGTCTCTTCCCAATTGAGGATATCTCCAGATCTCTCAGGGCATAGGGGCCAAAACGACTTAAGATGGCCTTTTTTATCTTTGATTTGTACACATTGAAGTTTTCTGAATTAAGATTCAATATACCCGTATCACTTAGCCTTGTATCTGGTTTGGTAATACTGTTATATATTCTTTTTATCTGGTCTTGCATCTTAAAGATGCTTTGGATATCTAAATAGCACTCTGTGCAATTTATGCAATTTTGCCTCTCTTTATTGCATGCCTTTTTTATTTCAATAAAAAAGGCGTATAGTGCCATCCAGGCAGGCATTAAATCCAGTTCAATGGTCTTATATATGAGCTTCTTTTCTGCGATATTTACCACGAGGAGCTCTTTTTCTTCTCTAACCACTGAGAGCATCAGGCTTGCAGGGTCTTGAGGGTTCTTCAGGTTATTTTCTGAGATTCTATCCCTTAATGATACAAATGGAATATGTATCAGATTAACCTGGGCATAACGGGTCTCCTTAAAATAGGGCTGGCCTTTTTCATCAATTAATCTAATGGTGCGAGATATCTTTGGAGGAAAGAAAAAGTCCCTATTGCTTTCAAATTCAGGTGATACCAATACATGATAGATCCTATCACATGGCCTTCCATACATCTGGGCTGCAAATGTAAGACAGGAGCTCATGGTCTTTCTACCGCCTGCAACGGAAAAGAAGATCCTGTTTGATGGAGAACTTGTTAGATGAAAGGTTACTTCAAGACAGAGCCTTAAAAGGGATTCATTATCGGCCTCAGTGGAGATGTCCGAAATCTCCACCCCGTTTTCGTCCCTTATTACATAGATTGTGTCTCTATTGAATAGTATTCCCTTGGGGTCAATCTCATATTCCTCTAAAAATTTATAGAATTGGCCTGTGCCATCTGCTAAGAGATCAGCATGAATCTTTTCTTTTCCCCTTCTTGTGGTGATTATGTGAATCTCATCAACCCAGATAGAGTTTAGATACAGGGCATAGAGGGTTTCGGTTATGACCTGTGGGTTTAATCCTGTAACAGCAAGGAGGATATGCCTCTTTCTTTTCATGATAAAGGCTCCCAATGGATCTTTCCAAGTCCAAAGGTGGTCTGTTTGCCAATATGCACCTTTGAGGAAAATTCCAAAAGAGGGATATATTCTCGCAGATCACCACTATATATTATAGATCCCATCATTCCCCCCATATACATGTTACTTCTTTGCCTTGATGAGTAACGCCTCCAGTCATACCAGTATATCTCTGTATGCCTTGTCTTTATCTTATGTGCCTTTTCAATGAGCTTTGCATAATTCAGTTTGGGCTCTCCTTTTCCAAACCTCTTCATTAAAGTTGATATTCTGCGAAGCATTGCCCTGGCCAATAGATGAAAGGGCAGAGAATCTGCAAAGTGGTTTCTGTGTTTCACCCTGAGGGGGGTTACAAGCTCTACCTTTATCTCCTTAGGGGAATCAGAGGGAGTGGGGGGTGGGGCAAGATGGATATCTTGAGGCTCTTTCCGTAGATCTATGATGCCTTTTGAACTGTCATAGATAGACTTTTCTTTTACTAAGATGTCATCTATCTGAAATTTCCCTCTCTTTCCCCTTACCTTTCTGCCTATACCTATCTCCCCCATCCTCTTTATGGCATATATAAGGTATGGAAGCTCATAGTTGACCTTTCCAAAGAGGATTAGAGTAAATTCAAAGGGTGAGGATTCAGGGATATAGGATTTGAAATTTCTTGGTGGAACTAAGATATAGGGGTGAGGAGTAATTTCATCTCCAAAGAAGGTATGGTAAAGACACCTCTGTTTTAAAGTGCAGGTGTGGCATTCCCTTTTTTTGAATATACAGACCACCTGCCTGAGTGCATAACCAAATGCACTCCTTAAGTTTGAGCCCTTAAAGGTGTCCATATGGGCTTCGGTCTTTATGGTGCAAATAAATTTATACTCTTCAAAAAGCATACCTTAAATCATAGCACAGGCCTTATATCTTGAGATAACCCATTTTAACATTTGATGAAAATAGTATAAAATCTAAG
>CBFDUE010000001.1:0-164736 GCA_965613025.1 uncultured bacterium | reverse complement strand
AGAGCTTTGAATTTTTCAAAGCTCTCATAAAAAAGCCGTAATTATGGGATATTTTAAGTTAATTTTTGGGGGTCTGGGGGTGTAACCCCCAGTGTAAAAAGGGGTTATGCAAAGGTCTCGATGATGATCCTAGAAAAGGGTGTGGTAGTAAAGCTCAGGGATGGAAATATTGCCGAAGTAGTCACAGAGAAGAAAGAGGCCTGTGAAGGATGTAAGGCATCCAGATTTTGCACATTTAAGTCTGAGGATGACAAGGTTACTACATTGGCAATTAATACACTGGGTGCAAAAGAGGGTGATGTGGTAAGCCTATCTTTCAGATCAGGGGTTATTTCAGGAAGCGCCTTTTTCCTGTATCTTTTACCTGCCATTGGCTTTATTGGTGGTGCGATTCTGGGTCAGGTCTTCTCTAAGAACCTTTCCATTTCAGATTCCCTATCTTCCCTTATCTTTGGAATCTTGGGGCTTTTTTTAGGCTTTTTTGTGGTATTTCTGATTTCAAAGAATCAGAGACTGGTAAGAAGATTTATGCCAGAGATAGTTGAGATATTAACAGGATATGATGGAATCTATCCATTGGGAATTCAAAATGATCTGACAAAGAGAGAAAATCTTAGTCAAAAGGATCTATTATGAAAAAGAAAGTTTTAATAGTCTTATTAGGGGTTATCACCTCTCTTTTAATTCTTATTTTATCAGTTAATATATGGTTTTCACGCTCTCCACTTAAGGACTATATATTTAATAAGATTGAAAAGAGAGTAGGATATGCAATCACCTCCCAAACTGTTGGATTTTCCATATGGAGAGGCCCAGAGATAGTATTAAAAGGGCTTGAGATAAGAGAAAGAGACGGGAAAGAGGTTATATTTTTATGCAAAAAGATAAGGATTGAACTTGATGGGAAAGAGCTTCTACACGGACGTTTCCAACCCAGCCATATTATTCTATATCGACCCCTTATCAGGGTGGGAGCAAAAAAGGGCGAAGGTGGTGCATTCCCACTTATCCCTGCTGAAAGGGTTACCATAATTGAGGGAGATATTGAAATAGCCCAGAAGGGATTGGGAATTGAAGGAATTTCAGCCCAGATAAGGATAGATGGTGAAAAGATCCTTTTGAACTCCCAGGGCAAATTGGTATCACACAGATGGAAGATAAATGGGCTTAGTTTTGATATTCAGGGGGAAGGAGACTTAGGTAAGGGAAGGCTTAAGTGGAGGCATATAAAGATAAAGGGAGAAGATCTGAATTTAGGGCTTATACCTTTTAAAAAGGGTATAAGGTTTAAGAGGGGTGCACTCAGAGGGGAGTTGGATGTGGTTGTGGCTGAAAAGGGAGGATATGGGTTGACTGGTGAGATTGAGTTTCAAAGACTTCTATTTTCAATTAATAGACGGGAAAGGAAGAAGGAGTATTCCTTTGATAAGCTCCTCTTTAAGATCAAAGGAAGATTTAAAGATGGGGAGCTGGATCTTCCAGATATCATCCTTTATCCCTTTAAAGAGCCACTTAGAATATCTCTCTTTTACAGACAGGGTAAAGCCCCCTTTATCAGATTAAAGGTAATATCATCTTTTATCCCATTTTCTGAATTTAAAAGGATAATTCCTACGCCTTATCTTCCCAGATGGGTGGAAGAGAAACTTTTACCTTCTATAAGAGATGGAAAGCTTAGGTTAAATGAGTTTTCACTTACAGGTTCTCCTTCTCAGATTAAGGGGATTTCAAGGAATGGGAATAGAGATATATTAAGTATGGATTTAGAATTTACTGGCTTGGATATAAGATATCCGGATCTGCCTCTTCCATTTAGAAACGTAGATGCAAAACTCAGATTAAAGGGGGATGAGCTTTTAATTTCCTCTATTGATGGAAATTATGGGAATTCTGTCATAAAGGACTCTGTGCTTTCCATAGAAGGACTCTGGAAAAAGAAGAAGATTTATAGGGTGAAGATGGACTCAGAGTTTTTCTGGAAAGATCTTATGGTATCAAAGGATGTGCCATTTCTTCCATCTTCACTTAAGAGGATCTTAGGAGGGATTGAGAATGCAAAAGGAAGACTCTTAAGCGGGCTTACATTTACTATAGCGGGCAGAGAAGGGATTGATTTTTCAAGGCTTGAGATCAGTTCTAAAGGATCTGAGATAAGGTATAGGAGATTCCCTTATCCATTCAGACTGGAAGAGTTAAATATTACCTTAAAAGATAAGAGACTTAAGATAACCGGAAAGGTCAATTTTAAAGGTGCCTCCTCAAGGCTGGATGCCACAATAGATATGAGAGGGGGAAAGTCCCAGATTAGAGATCTCAGAATGAAAGGAATGCTACATTCTGAGATGCTTAATGATATAGTTAAGGAAAGGGTCGGAATGGGAATTTACTTTAAGCAGTCCATGCCTTTTTTTATCTCTCTTAAAAGAGAGCGGGAGTTTTATGATCTTAGTTATAGAATGGGCTTAAGAGATATAAAGATTAAAAAAGGTAGTGCAGATCTAACACTTCCTGAGGCAGAGCTAAGCCTGAATCTTAAGGTAGATAAAAGGGGGAGGATATGGTCAGCAGGAGGGAGATATCAGGCTTCTCATTCTGAAATACTGTTTAAAAAGATAGCTCAAAGAGAGTGGTGGGATATAAAGATAACCCGACTTGATCTTAGAAGATGGATATTTCATTTCAAAAATAGGCGTTATCTAAAGAGAGGTTATCTAAGTGGTGAAATAAAGATCGCTGGCTCTAAGATGGTGGACTCTTACATATCGCTTACAGATATAGATATGGGATATGAAGATATACCACTGATATTAAAGGATATAAGATTCAGTATCAAAAGAAGGGATGGCCCTTATATAATGGATATAAAAAAGGCTGTCTTACTTTCTGGAAAAGAACCACTTTATCTGGATGGAAGCCTTGAGTTTGGAAAGCTCTTAAAAGGAAGGGTTGAACTCAGGGGTAGAAGACTTTATGTAAAGAGGCTCTCTTCCATATTTAAGGGGAAGGGTAAGGGTGAGTTAAAGAGTGAGCTATTTTTGGGGATCTCAATAGATGAACTTACCGTTGAAGATCTGGGAAGTGGCAAATTTGAACTCCTTATATCCACCACTCCTCAGAGTACCCATATTGAAAGACTGATTTGGGAACCCCAAGAAGGATCTTTTAGGCTACAAGGGGATCTACTTTCACCTACATCCCCTCTTAATATCAGGATCTGGGTTAGAGAAAAGGATATAGAGGATCTAAACAGGGTTATTCCCATAAATACGGGCTTTATTAATGGCACCGTAAGTGGAGAGGTCTTTCTTATTTTTAAAGGAAAGGGGAAAGAGGAGATACTATCCAACTTAGGTGGGAAGATTAAGATCCTATTGAAGAAGGGTAAGATTAAAAAATCCAATATCTTTATAAAAATATTGGACTTTTTAAGCCTTCAAAACATATTAAAAGGAAGACTTCCTTCATTTGGATCTGCGTTTCCTTTTGATAGCCTTATCTTTTCAGGGAAGATAGAGAGGGGTGTATTGTATACTGAGAAATTTTTTCTTAAAAGTCCTCCATTTGATGCAGTAGGAAAAGGAAGTATAGACCTTAGAGCAAATACCTTAGATGCTGAGATGGGAATAAGACCGTTTCAGAGTGCAGATTCCATCTTAAGCAAGATTCCCGTTGTAGGATATATAATTACAGGAAAAGATCGGGCATTTGTAACCTATTATTTCAAAGTAAAAGGGCCCTTAAAGGATCCAGATGTAAAATATATACCTCTTACCAAGACCGCCAAAGGGTTGATTGATATGGTTAAGAGGCTTTTTACCACCCCCCTTAGGTTGCTTGAAAAATTCGGTCTCCCTCCATCTGAAGAGAAAGAAGGAGAGCCAGAAGAGGAAGAGAGATAGGAGATTATGCCTGAGATGGATCCAGAGAGGGTATTGGAAATACTTTTTGATAATTTAAGGATAAAAGAGGGAAAGGCAAAGGGGTTAATTGCTGCAAAGGCAGAATATAGAGGTAAAAAGCTGTTTATAGGAGTTTTAAAGGGTAATGAGAAGGGTCTTCAGTGTATAGAGCTGTCCAATATATGGGATCTTATTGAAGAGGCCAAAGAGTCTGAAAGAGACAGGACATATATCCTCCTTTTTTTAAATCTGAATCTCTTAAGTAGGCCCCTGGATTCCTTGGTATTTTTCAGACCATTTTTTATGGCTCAACTCCTTAAGACCCTCCTTTCAATTCCAGTTAGAACCATATCAATTGCATATTCAGGATGTATGCTCTATGAATCTCTACCGTTTCATATCACAGATATTCGGGCAAAGATTGAGAGATCAGCCATATCAGTTATACCCTCTGATATCTATGGAAGTCCTGAAGTTGAAGGCCTTATCCTTCAATGTCCAAATGATAAATTTCTAAAAGAGCTTGGGCTTATTAACAGAATAATTAGGAGTCCTGAAGGAGAAGGGGCAGATCAGGTAATTGTAATTGAACAGTTTTTAAATAGGGCATTTAAAGAGCTTTCCCGCTCTAAGATAAGGAAACTCATATCTAATAGAGAGAGAAGGGTTAAAAGAGCAGGCATTATGAAAGGCAAGGGTGGATCCTTGATTAAAAGATATATTGAAAGGCCCATAAAGAAGGCCTTTAAAAGAAGGGGGCAGGATGGGTATCTGTCTCTCTTTCATAGATATGAAAAGAGCTACAAAGAGCTTTTATCAAGAAAGCTCTCTTTTTCAGGGATATCCAATGCATCAGAGTGGATTGAGAGGATTGTTGATTCAGGCAGTTTTTATGAGCTTTTTGGGGATTTTAGAGCTGAAAGATTTTTGGACGAAGATATGGTATCCCGTGCATATCTTGAAGAGCTTAGAGAGCTTGAAACAGAGGGAGGATTTAATGAGTCGCTTGTTGTGGGAAAGGGGAGGATATTTCATATACCTGTGGTATTTTTGGTAGATGAATATGAATTTATGAGGGGAAGCATTGGTATAGTATATGGGGAAAGATTTAGAAAGGCAGTGGATACTGCAATTGAAGAGGGTCTTCCTCTGGTTCATATCTCTTGTGGAGATGGCTTCAGGGTGCAGGAGGGTGTGATTTCTCTTATACAGATTGCAAAGTGTATTGAAGCCATAATCCGCCTTAAAAGACAGGGGCTTCCTTACATAAGTGTGCTTTCCCATCCACAATTGGATCTCTCTTTCAGACTCCATTGCCTGCTTGGGGATGTGGTAATAGCACAAGAGGATGCCATGATATCTCCTTTTCATCCCTTTTTAATGGAGAGGTGGGGATTTCCTACTATAAAAGGCCTTGAACTACATAACAGATCCAAAGAGATATATTCTTCCATAGATATCTTTCATGAGGTGAGGGGTGTGCAAGATGTGTCAGATATAGATGATATGAAAAGGGTTATTGCAAGATACCTGGAATTTTACCTAAGGTGTAGAAGACAGAGAGCAAAGAACAGAAAGAGGCTATTTAGAACTTAAGGCCTCATCTCTTTCAAGTAACCTTCTCAATGCAGGAAGTATATAGATATCTTTAAGATTAAACCTTTTTAATATATTGGATATGAGTTCCACCCTCTCTGAAACAGAGGTTTTACTATCAATAATAATAATATACCTTCCTTTTAACTTACAGAGCCCCCCTCTTGTGATATTTGCAGGATTTTTTATCCTTTCATATCGGATCTCTATCCCCAATCTATCTGCTAACTGTTCCAGTTGCACCAAGAGCTCTTTTTTGTTCATCCCTTAGTCTCCTTTTCATTTAGAAAATTGCTAAATGCAATAAGAACCCCTATAGTTGAAAATATACTCATATAGTTCATTAACATATCATATTTGGCATAATTTAATATAAGTCCACCCATAATTGGACCTGTAATAAAACCAAGATCATATACCGCTGTAAACAGGGACATGGAATAGTGCCTGTGTTCCTTAACTCCATAGGTGGCAGCAAGAGTATTATGAATGGAAAATAGAGAGGCCATGCCATATCCAAACATAGCGGTGGATAAGAGAGATATATCCATCTTTATGGATAATGGAATCAGAAATATGGAAAGGGAGTATATGGGATAAGAGATCTTAAGTAGCCTTGACTTTTCTACAGAGTCAAGGGTCTTTGAAAGTATAAAGAGAGACAGGATGGATATGGAAAATGAAGGGAAAAAGAAGGTGCTTGGCATCTCCTTATACTCTTTTAAAAGCAATGATATAAAGTTAAAGACAGTGGCCTGAGAGTGAGAAAATATCCAGGTTGAAAGCAAAAGATACAGGAATCTCTTTTCCTTTAAAAACACCATATAAGATGGTCTTTGAATGGAATGATGGATAAGAGTAGATTGATTCTGCTTTGATATAAAAGGGACAATAAAGGCCGGTATGAGAGAGAGGATAGATGCGGAGATAAAGAGTGAGCTAAATCCATATCTTAATATTAATATCTCTCCAATGGATGGAGATATTGCCATTGATGTCATTATGGCAATACCAGTGAAAGAAAAGGTAGCTCCAGCCTTTCTCTTAGGTGTGGTCTTACTTAAGAGAGAAAATATCCCTGCAATAAAGCCTGAAAATCCCAGCCCATGTAAGAGTCTTAGGTTCATAAGAAAGCAGTCTATTGAAGTTGAAAAGATATAGATAAGGGATGAGAAGGAGATAATAAGTATAGAGATCATTATAATCTTTCTTTCTCCAAAGGAACTTATGATCCTTCCCCAGATAGGTCTGGATAATACCATTGAGATGGAAAAGAGAGACATTACAAACCCTATCTGTGGATCTGTTCCACCAAGTGCCTTTAGCCTAAGCGGAAATAGATAAAATAGGGAGATATTTGAAAAGACAAAAAATATGGATAGATTGGGCAGGAGCATCTTTTAGTTAAATCCTCTTTCCACAAAAAGGACAGAAATTAAACGAAGGATCAAATCTCTTACCACAGCGGGAGCAGAGCTTATAGGAGGGTAAAAATTCATCAATGCTATGTTCCTGCTCCACAGGCATCTTGCAGTATTCACAATAAAGAAAGGGCTCTCCCTTTTTAACCCTCAATATGGGGATAAAAAAGAGGCTTAAGTAGTGGTCAGTCCTTTTCAGATAGGCATTGGTGGTTCCACATATAGGGCATACTCTTGGGGTATCATCCAGCCTTATTGTCTTTGGCTGAATACCACCTATGAAAAAGAAAAACATCATTTCATATTTCCCTTGACAGAGTCTTTCACAAGTCCCTATCTTTCCTCAATAAGAGCAATAGGTTTTCAGGAGAAATATGATGAAAAAGACAGGCATAGTCAAGGACGAAAGGTTTATGATGCATGAGATGGGCCTCATGCATCCCGAAAGCCCCAAGAGGCTTGAGGCCATATATGAAGAGATAGCAAAGAGCGGAATAGAGAAGGATCTTGTCTTAATTTCACCCAGAGAGGCCACAAAGGATGAGCTGCTCTATATTCACCGAGAGCATTATATATCTAAGATAGAAAGCACTCAAGGCAAGGCCTATACATACTTAGATCCTGACACCCAGACCAATGCATATAGCTATGAGGCAGCACTGCTTGCCGCAGGTGGGTTGTGTGAGGCTATTAAGGGAGTTATAGATGGTGATATGGATAATGCCTTTGCGTTGGTAAGACCTCCTGGACATCATGCTGAAGCAGATAGGGCAATGGGATTCTGTATCTTTAACAATGTGGCAATTGGTGCCAGATATGCACAAAGTGCCTTTGATATTAAAAGGGTGTTGATCGTAGATTGGGATCTTCATCACGGAAATGCCACCCAGCATAGCTTTGAAGATGATCCAAGTGTGCTTTACTTTTCAACCCATCAATATCCATATTATCCAGGAACAGGCAGATTTAATGAGATAGGGCTTAAAGAGGGAATGCACTACACTGTGAACCTTCCGCTCTCTCCAGGCTATGGTGATAGCGAATATGTATATCTCTATGAAAATGTCCTAAGACCCATTGCAGAAGATTTTTCACCCCAGCTTGTATTGGTATCTGCCGGTTTTGATATCTATATGGGCGATCCCCTCGGAGGGATGAGGGTCAGTCCTGATGGATTTTCAGCAATCTGCAGGGTGATTATGAATATAGCAGAGAGATGTTGTAATGGAAGACTGGTAATTACCCTTGAAGGAGGCTATAATTTAGAGGGATTGAGGAATTCTGTAAGAGAGGTGTTAAAGGAGTTAATGGAGCAGAAGATAAGCCCTGTAGAAGAGCTTATTAGTAAGGCTGATAGATCCATGACAGATCCTGTCTATGAGATGGTAAAGCGTATCCATGGTGGGTTTTGGAGATCCATTAAATAAGATAGATATAAGATATGCCAGATTTACCGATCTATGGATGATATCCTCTCTTAGTGGTAAGGCCTTTAAAAGATATGGAAGGTATGAAAAGACCATAAGGAGATGGTTTTTATCTGGAAACACTGTTACATTTGTGGCCTTACACTCAAATAAAAAGGCTGGATTCATAATGGTAGGCCCCATTGATACATGCCAAACAGCTTCAAATTATCCTGAAGTGCTTGCCATTGCTGTAAGGCCCCAATTTCAGGGAATGGGTATAGGAAGAGAGCTATTACTCAAGGCAGAGGAGGAGCTAAGGGATCTGGGAATTAGAAGACTGTATCTTCATACCTCTGTGGATAATCTAAGGGCACAGAGGCTGTTTCAGAGGATGGGATATAGGGTATTGAGGGTTGAAAGGGTATTTTACGACAGAGGGCAGGATGCATATCTTATGTCTAAAGATATAATTGAAACAGGCATGGAGTTTATAATAAGATAATATATGGGAGATGGGGAGGGCCTTAATGGGCCATCTTCATAGCTCCCTTGGCCCCTGCTGAAGAGAAAAGAGATGCCTTCTTCCCTTTTTTCAGTAGGGGTCAAAAGATTTTTTAGGGGGTAAGAGGATGAAGTCAGAGGATGAATTGGCCTTGAGGGTTACAAAGGAGATTATTATCAAGCTTATTGAGATGGGAAGGGTGTCAGTGAACAATTTTGATCAGGTCTTCAAACAGATACACACGACTGTATTTGAATCCCTCACCCAGAAGGGTCTAAGAATAGATAATCTGGAATAAGAGCTAATATCTTACCTCAATCAGATATAGTCCCTGGGGAGGTGCCTTTATGCCTGCCTTTTTTCTGTCTTTGGAGTGAAAGATATCTAAGAAGTCTTCATAGGTAAGCCTTCCTCTTCCCACATCCACCACAGTCCCTACAATATTTCTTACCATATGCCTTAAAAAGCCGTCTGCCTCAAAAAGCATGCGTATTATGCCATTAGAGGAAGGGATAAGTTCAGATCTTAGCATATTTCTTACGGGATTCTTCTGGCTACTTCCAGATGATCTAAAGGAGGAAAAATCGTGTCTCCCTTTTAAGATATTGAGACATCTTGCCATCTCTCTGAGATTTAGTGGATATGGAATATGCCATACATATCTTCTCAAAAACACATCCCTTTCCTTTGAGTTTAATATCCTATACTCATAGAGTTTGCTTTTGGCGCTATATCTTGCATGAAAATCAGGGGGGCAATCCTTTACTTCCTTTATGAATATGTCCTTTGGAAGGAGTGAGTTTAATGCCTTTTTGAGCGCTTCCACTGATATGCCAGAAGTGGTTTTAAAGTTGCATACCTGCCCCTTTGCATGCACTCCACTATCTGTTCTGCCTGCTCCAACTATCTTTACCTCTTCATTGAGTATCTTTTTAAGGATATCTTGAAGCACCTGTTGCACAGTTGGTCTTTGGACCTGCACCTGCCAGCCCAGATATTCTGTTCCATCATATTCAAGCACCAAGAGGATATTTTTCTCTCTCCTCATCTTTCATTAAGGTTTATAGGTCTCAGTAAGATTTTGAAATCCATAAAACAAATTATTAACTTTATAGTCAAGGAGGGAAAATAGGAATTCCTGACCCCATCTTACTTAAACAGGTGATGCTTACAGATAAGGAATGCTTTTTAATGCTTTCCCCTATAAGTTATCTATCCAACTTCTTTTTTAATCACTTTCCACTCTGAAATGTTCCTTTGAGCGCTATCAAACTTAATCCCGATTAGATATATGGGGATATTAAGGGAGAGGTATTTTTCATAGTATCCCTTCTTCTCTATCTGCTCTATGGGGGATTCTTGGGAATCCACCTTAAATTCAATTATAACCACCTTATCTGGAAGCTTAATTGTTAGATCAATCCTCCCTCTATTTGTATTATCCTCAGGGATCACCTCATATCCCAGGGCACAGAGATATGTATATACCACAGAACTATAATATCCTTCATACTTGGAGATTATATTATTTGCATAATTCTGATAGGGAATGGATGCAAAGATGGATCCTAAGGTCTCAATAAAAGAGTCAAAGTTCCCACCTATTAAACACCTATCTAAGCTTCTTCTATACCTTAATTTCTCCTTTCTCTGGTTGGTAAGATAGTCAATAAAGAGATGATTCAGGGAAAGCCTTATTTCAAAATTGGGAATACAGAGCCTATAGGTGGAAACCCCAAAGTTATCCACACTCCTATCCTTAAATGTAAGATACCCTGTCTGCCAAAAGAGTGCCAGAACATCAATGTATTCCACATCAAATGCATCTAATTGCTCCTCACTGATCTCTGCCCCTTCAAGCTCAGGTATGTAGTAGTTTTCATCCCTTATCTTATCTATTAAAAAGGAGGGATTTCCTGTAGACCACCAATAATTCCTGAATTCAAAACCATCTGAGATAAAAAGCAGTATATCAAAGGGATTGTAGAGTCTTTCTCCAAAATAGTTGTATCCATTATACCAAAGCTTAACCTTTTCTAAATCAGCACCTCTTAAGTGCTCTGAAAACACGGTTTCTAAATCATGATGGGTGTATCCACATATATCTGCATACTCCCTGCTGATAGTAATATCTTTAAGATTATTCAATCCACTGAATAGATTTAGCTTTGAAAACTTACTGACCCCTGTGATAAACACAAACCTTATATATGGGTCTGAATCCTTAATTACGGAGTAAAAATTCTTTAATATATCCCTTGCCTCTCTGGCCTTATCCTTATTTAGGATATTATCCAGTATGGGTTTGTCATATTCATCTACAAGCACTACCACCTTCTTTTTGTATCTCTGATTGGCATTATAGATAAGCTCTTCAAAGCAACCCTTGTAGTCTTCCCTGTCTTTGCAATCAATACCTAAATCCCTTATGTTCCTCTCTAAGATCCTCAGAATCTCTTTGTAAATACTTTCTATCTCAGAGTAATCCCCACTTCCAAAGCTGATTCTGATAACCGGATGGGGCTTAAAGTCGTATTTGTCATAGATATATAGCCCCTTAAATAACTCCTTGCTTCCCTTAAATATCTCAGAGAGAGTATCTAAGAAAAGGCTCTTTCCAAATCTGCGAGGCCTGGATAGAAAATAAAAATCTCCACCACTCTCTATAAGCTTAAGTGCAAATCTGGTCTTATCCACATACACATATCCACCTTCAATTATCTTCCTAAATGTCTGTATCCCTATGGGTAATCTCTTCATGAAACACCTCTTCATCTTGAAGCATATTATAAAATACTTTCCCCTAAATAAAGGAATTAATTAAGTTATATTAACACCGTTCCATAAGATAAAGAGGGCCATTGAGCAGTTCTAATTAAGAAGAAGGGGAAAGGTGAGTATGGCATAGTTGGAAGCAATGGAAGGCAGGTTCATGGAGGTGGAGGTGAAGAATGAGCCTCCCATATTCATGTAATACTCAGGTGAAAAGGACCTTAAATTACCTCTTGGAGTATTGGAAGCGTTTTCGGGCACCAGGTTGACCGTATTTCTTCCTTTCCTTTACCCTGGGATCTCTTGTTAACATCCCAGCCTTTTTAAGGGGTAGCCTGAATTCAGGATTCAGGATCTCCAATGCCTTACTTATCCCATGTCTTATTGCTCCTGCCTGACCAGATATCCCCCCGCCCTTTACATTTATATAGAAATCATATTTACCCAGAGTGCCTGTAAGCTCTAAGGGCTTTTTTATAAATATTCTGTCACTCTCTCTGGTTAAAAACTCCTCCATGGGTCTCTTATTAATGGTGATTACCCCTGTGCCTGGCTTCATCCAGACTCTGGCCACTGCTGTCTTTCTCTTTCCCACTGCATGAATAAGATCCTTTGCCATTATAGCTCCAATACCTCCACTTTCTGGGCTTTATGGGGATGATCTGGCCCTGCATAGACCTTTAGCTTTTTAAATTGCCTTCTTCCAAGGGGTGTTCGGGGGATCATCCTCTTAACCGCAAGCCTAATGATCTCCTCTGGTTTTTCTTTAAGCATCCTCTTTATGGGGATCCTCTTTAACCCACCCATATATCCACTGTGCCTAAAATACTCCTTTGTATCCCACTTCTTTCCAGTAAGCCTTATCTTCTCTGCATTTATTACCACCACAAAATCCCCTGTATCCATATGGGGTGCATAGATGGGTTTGTGTTTTCCTCTGAGTATATGTGCAATCCTGCTTGCAAGCCTACCCAATACCTTACCTTGTGCATCTACCAGATACCACTTTCTCTCTACCTGATTCGGTTTTATATATGTGGTCTTCATAAGCTCTTCAGCTCCTCAAAAATGTAAAATAACTGTTTATGCAATTTATCTGCCCTTGTCAAGCCATATTTTTGATTTCCAAATTTCCTTGACATACAAAATGGGGGTTCTGTATACAGTATACATTATCTAAAGGGGGAGGGGAGATAGTGAACATATTTAAGGATATAACCATGCTCTCCTTAGAGCAGGCCACGGTGCTTCCATACCTCACCTTTAGGCTGGTTCAGGATGGTGTGGAGGTAATACGGATTGAGCATCCTGTCTATGGTGATCCAAACAGAAGGGTAGGGGAAAATGTATTAAATGAGGACAGGATGTATTCCTATTATCTGTGCATTAATGCAGGGAAAAAGGCTCTCACCCTTAACCTCGCAGAGGATGAGGGCAAGAAGATTCTCTATAATCTGATAAAGAGGCTCGATGTGGATATATTTGCCACCAATCAGCTTCCCAAGAATTATAAAAAGCTTGGAATAGATTATGAGACACTGAGATCTGTTAAAGAGGATATCATTTGGCTTGGAGTTACAGGATTTGGCCCTCAGAGTAATGAGGCTGCATATGATCCCATACTTCAGGCACGCTCCGGGCTGATGGATCTCACTGGTGAGCCTGATGGCCCACCACAGGTTTTGGGTATTCCACTTCCTGATATGGGATGCAGTGAACATGCATATGGAATGATAATGAAGGCACTGTATAAGAGAGAAAAGACAGGAGAGGGGAGTTGTATAAATCTATCCATGTTTGAATCTTCAACTTCCTGGCTAACAGTTCCCGTTACCATGACCGGCAGTTTTGGAAAGAGGATAAGTAGAAGGGGTAATACCCATGAGTTTTTCTGTCCGGTATCTGTATTTGAAACTCAGGATGGCTATGTATATCTTGCGGTAGGGAATGACAGGCAGTGGAAGTCCATAGTAAGTATTGAGGCCTTTAGGGAGTTGGACAGACCTGAGTATGAAAGGAATGAGGGAAGGATAAGGGATGTAAAGAATCTGAATAAGAAATTAAATGAGATTACCAAGAGATTTAAGAGTGATGAGCTCATAGAGATATTCAGATCCATAACTGTTCCCATAAGCAAGATTCAAACAATTCCTGAGGTCCTGGAAGATCCATTGGTAAAAGAGAGGCTACTGTGGAGCAAAGATCCCAAAAGCGGATTGAAGATCGTGCTTGCCCCTCCTCCCTATTTGACAGAATTTTTAGAGCAGAGTAACAAAGAGTTGAACTTTCCTCCACGATTTGGTGAACATAATGAGGAGATATATGGAGGAGTGTTGGGTTATAGTAAAGAGAAGATAAAAGAGCTAAAAGAGAAGGGGGTAATATAAGATGAAGATAGTGGTGCTTGTAAAACAGGTGCCTGATACCACCGAGGTAAAGATCGATCCCAAGACAGGCACACTCATCAGGGAAGGGGTTAAGAGCATTATTAATCCTGATGACCTGCATGCCATTGAAGCCGCACTTACCATAAAGGAAAGGATAGGAGGAAAGATTACGGCCATCTCCATGGGGCCTCCTCAGGCAATAGATGCCATATCTGAGACACTGGGGATGGGAGTAGATGAAGGGATACTTCTTACTGACAGGGCATTTGCAGGTGCAGATACATGGGCTACCTCTTTTACATTGGGAAAGGCAATTGAAAAGCTTGAGGGATATGATTTAGTTATATGCGGAAGACAGGCAATTGATGGGGATACTGCCCAGATTGGACCCCAGGTGGCTGATCACTTGGGTATTCCCCAGGTCACATATGTGTTTGATATAGAGGAGATCAATAAGGAGCGAATCAGGGTAAAGAGAAGGCTTGAAGATGGCTATGAAGTGGTGGAAGCCCAGCTTCCAGCACTAATCACTGTGATTGGGGAACTAAATGTTCCTCGTTATCCACACATGGCTTTTCTGCTTGATGCCTGTAAGGAACGGGCTCCAATAAAGGTATGGAATGCGGCAGATCTTGAAGTAAAGATCCAGCAAGTTGGGCTTGAGGGCTCCATGACTCATGTGATAAAGACCTTTGCACCAAAGACAGAGAGGCAGGGAGAGATCTTGCAGGGTGATCCTAAAGAAGTGATTTCATCACTTCTTCATAGATTAAGAGATAAAAGACTGATTTAAAAGGGGTATAATTATGGCAAGGGTATGGGTAGATACTGAATTGTGTAATGGTTGTAAGCTCTGTATAAAGAAGTGCCCCTATGGGGCGGTGGAACTCAGAGATGGAAAGGCATTCATCCTGGATACATGCACTGCCTGTGGAAGCTGTATAGAGGTCTGTAAATTTAAGGCCATCCTCTCTGATATTGAGCCCAGAAAGATTCCTGATTTCAGCGACAGAAAAGGGGTATGGGTATTTGCAGAGCAGAGAGAGGGGATTATATCCAGAGTCAGCTTAGAGCTTCTTTCAAAGGCAAGGGAGCTTGCAGCGGAATTAAATGAGGAGGTGTCTGCAATACTTTTGGGATATAATGTATCGGATCTTATAGATATCCTTATTGAACACGGTGCAGATAATGTCTTTGTTGCAGAACATGAACTCCTCAAAGACTACAGCACCATTCCATATACGAATGTGATTGAGGGGTTAATCAACCAATATAAACCCAATATATTTCTTCTGGGAGCCACCCATATAGGTAGAGATCTGGCTCCTCGTATATCCAGAAGGATAGGTGCAGGGCTTACCGCTGATTGCACAGAACTCAGTATTGATCCTGAAGAGAGGCTCCTTCTTCAGACAAGGCCTGCATTTGGTGGAAATGTGATGGCAACCATTGTAAGCAGATATAGCAGGCCTCAGATGGCAACTGTGAGACCTGGAGTGATGGAGCTAAAAAAGGAGAGATCATCTAAAGGAGAGGTGATCAGATATGAGGTAAGCCTAATAAATGAGCAGGATATGGGATGCAAGATCCTTGAGAGAGTAAAAGAGGAGAAAAAGGGTGTAGATCTTACAGATGCAAAGTGTATTGTTGCAGGTGGAAGAGGTGTGGGAGATAAGGAGGGATTTAAAAAGATTGAGGAGCTGGCACAACTCCTTGGTGCAGAGGTTGCAGGAACCAGGGTGGCGGTTGAAGAGGGCTGGATCGGAACAGATAGACAGGTTGGGCAGACAGGGCAATCGGTTAGACCAGAGCTCTATATTGCATGTGGTATATCCGGGGCTATCCAACATAGGGCAGGCATTATGAATGCACGCTACATTGTTGCCATAAATACCGATCCAAGGGCTCCCATATTTCAGGTGGCAGATTGGGGAATTGTTGGGGATCTCCATGAGGTGATACCTGAGATGATTCAACAATTAAAAGAGAGAAAGGCCTCAGGAGGGGAATTAGATGCTTAGGTCAAATGTAGAAGAGCTCGTAAGGAATACCATTTCAAGATATGTGGATAAGGAATTAATACCCAAGGCTCAGGAGATTGATGCAAAGGGGGAATTCCCCTGGGAACAGTTTAAGGATATGGCAAAGATGGGGGTATTTGGCATAAGGTATCCCAAAAATAAGGGAGGCTCCGGAGGAAATACCACCCTTTATTGTATCATATGTGAAGAGCTTGCAAGGGGATTGATGAGTGTTGCGGCAATTACTGCCATGCAATGTCTTATGGGGACAAATTTCCTATTTCACTATGGAACCGAAGAGATGCACAAGGAATTCTTTCTGCCTGCCATGCGTGGTGAGAAGGTCGCCTGTTTTACTCTGACTGAGCCAGAGGCAGGATCTGATCTCGGAAATGTATCAACCCGTGCAATAAAGACATCCGATGGATTTGTGATAAACGGTATGAAGACATGGGTAACCAATGGCCCAGTGGCCAACTTTTTTACAGTGCTCTGTCAAACAGATCCTGCAAAGAAACTCAAAGGACTTAACTTCTTTTTTGTGCCCAAAGATCTTCCTGGGGTTAAGGTAAGTAAGCCGTTTGATCTTTTAGGAACCCGCACAACTCCCATCTCTGAGCTCTCATTTAAGGATGTTCATATTCCTGCTGAATATATGCTTGGAAGAGAGGGGCAGGGTCTGAATAATCTTCTTTCCATATTGTCTGAAATCAGAACAATGACAGCTGCTCTTGCCATAGGGCTTCAGCAGGCAGCTCTGAATGATTCCGTAAGATATGCACATGAAAGGGTGCAGTTTGGAAGGCCTATCTCCAAGTTTCAGCTTATTCAGGCAAAGGTGGCAAATATGGCGGTAAACTTAGAGGCCTCCAGGCTGTTAACTTATAATGCCACACACATGATTGATGAGGGGAAGGAATGCCTTAAAGAGGCATCTATGGCCAAATATTTTGCAACTGAAGCCGCATGCAGAGCAGGGGATGAGGTTACCAGAATCTTTGGTGCATATGGCTATTCTATGGAATACACGGCACAGCGATATTATAGGGATAACCGTTTTCTACTCTATGGTGGTGGAACCCATGAGGTGCTTCAACCCAATATAGCAAGATGGGTGGGATTATAATGGTATCCTTTACCTTTAAACCGCTTAAAGAGCGTAAGCCTCTGAGTGATCAGGTATTTGAGAAAATAAAAGAGGCGATTATCCGTGGCATGTTAAAGGAGGGAAGCAGACTGAGAGAGACTCATCTTGCACAGACCATTGGTATAAGCAGGACTCCTGTTAGAGAGGCCATGCTTAGGCTTGAAAAGGAAGGTCTGCTTAGCAGACTTCCCAAAGGTGGATATGTGGTTGCATCACTGAGCGAGCAGCAGATAGAAGAGACCTTCGGAATCCGAAGTGTCTTAGAGAGCTATGCGGCACGGCTTGCAACGATAAGATACAGAGACAATGAACTTCAACCATTGAGAGAACAGGTAGAGGAGTTTGAGAGATATCTGAAGAAGGGAGATACAGAGAAACTGCTTGAGATTAATACCCAATTTCATGATCTACTCTATTCCCTGAGCAGAAGTCCAAAACTGATCAGGATGATAAATGAATTGAAGGATCAGATATATAGACTCAGGAGGATGATCCTAAAAGAGGTTGAGCTTGCAAAGATAAGCCATAGGGATCACAGAGAGATGCTTTGTGCAATGGAAGATAGAGAACCTGACAGGGTTGAAAGACTGGTAAGAGAACACATACTGAGGGGGCAGCAGGTAATACTTCAAAATATCAAAGAGCAAAGTAAAGAAAGGGGATGATATATATGGGTCAGCGGAAGGTCAGGGTTCTTATTGCAAAACCAGGCCTTGATGGTCATGACAGGGGAGCAAAGGTGGTGTCCCTTGCCCTTAAAGAGGCGGGTATGGAGGTCATATATACGGGACTCCATCAGACTGTGCCAAGTATAGTGAATCAGGCCATTCAGGAAGATGTGGATGTGATTGGGTTGTCTATAATGTCAGGTGCACATATTCCCATATGCAGGAAGCTGATGGAAGAGCTTAAAAAGAAGGGTGTAAATGGGAAATTGGTGGTAGTAGGGGGAGTGATTCCCAACAGAGACATTCCTGCCTTAAAAGAGATGGGAGTTCATGGGGTGTTTCCAGGAGGCACTCCCTTTGATGAGATTGTGGATTTTATAAAGAATAATGTAAAAGAGAGATAGGGAGGGGTTAAAGATGGGAGTTGCCACCTATATCAAAGATGAAAAAGATGCCATAAAAGAGGTGATACTTCAGTCAGGCATAAAGATTAAACCGGTTTATACTCCTGAGGATCTTGAAAGGATAGGTTTTGATTATAAAAAGGACCTGGGAGATCCCGGAGAGTTTCCTTTTACCCGTAGTCTCTATCCCTTAGGATATAGAAGCAGAAACTGGACAGTGAGACAATACACAGGATTTGGAACACCAGAGGAGACAAATCAGAGGTTTAAGCTAATGATCTCCCATGGACAGACAGGCCTTAATGTGGCCTTTGATCTTCCAACCCAGATGGGCTATGACAGTGATGATCCCATGGCAGAGGGAGAAGTGGGAAGGGTGGGAATGGCAGTGGATAGTCTTGAGGACTTTCAGATTGCATTCAAGGATATAGAGTTAAACAGGATAGGCACAGGTCTTACAATAAATGCAATCGCTTCGGTTATGCTTGCTATGTATCAGGCCATGGCAGAGGGATATGGATTTAAAAAGGAGGAGATCTCTGCTACCCCACAGAATGATATACTGAAAGAGATGATAGGGAGAGGTGCATGGATCTATCCTGTGGAGCCATCTGTGAGATTGATAGGCGATGTGATTGAATATTCTATGAAAGAGCTACCCAGGTGTAATCCAGTGTCAGTGTGTGGTTATCATATAAGGGAATCGGGCTGCACCCCTGCTCAGGAGATCGCTTATGCCTTTGAGATTGCCTTTACATATATTGATAATGTGGTTGCAAGGGGATATGAGGCAGAGCAGTTTGTGGGAAGATTCTCCTTTAATCTCAATATATATGGTAATCTATGGGAGAATGTTGCAAAGTTTAGGGCAGCCAGAAAGCTATGGGCAAGGCTTTTACGTGAAAGATATGGGGTTCAAAACAGGCGAGCGCTCTTTTTAAGGGGTATCTTTGGTGGTGGTGGATCTGGTATGACAAAGCAGCAGCCTGAAAACAACATAATAAGAGGTGCGTATTATGCACTGTGTGCGGCATTATCTGGAGCTCAGACCACAGCACTCTGCTCCTTTGATGAGGCATATACCATTCCAACGGAGCGGGCTGCCATAATCTCCCTTCGCACATTCCAGATCCTTATGGATGAGATAGGGCTGAGGGATACGGTGGATCCTCTGGGTGGCTCCTACTTTATTGAGACCCTCACCAAAGAGATGGAAGAGAAGATATTGGAGGAGATGGAAAAGGTGGAAAAGATAGGCGGAATGATTGAAGCGGTATCCAGTGGCTATGTGCAGAGGGAGGTGGCTCGTCAGGCCTATGAATATGAAAAGAGGCTTCAGAGAGGTGAGATTACAAAGGTGGGTGTGAATAAATACACAGAGGGAGTGGATATGGAGGTAGAACTCCATGAATATGATGAGGCATGGGCAGAAAAGCAGATAAAGAGATTGAAAGAGTTAAAGAGAAGAAGGGATCAGAAGGCGGTTAAACACTCCCTTAAAGAGCTTGAAAGGGCTGCAAGGAATGGAAAGAATGTGATGCCATATCTGGTTGATTGCTGTAAAGACTATGCCACGGTGGGTGAGATGGCAAATGTCTTCAGGGATGTGTTTGGTGAATGGCAAGAGCCAGGCATATTTTAGATATATCTTCTCAGGAAGGGGGGTGAGACAGAGAGGAGGTGATATTAGATCTCTTATGAAGGTGGAAGATCTAATCTAAGAACCCTTAATTTTTTGGAGGTATAGGGTATGAAGAGTAAGATAGCAATTATAGTTGTGGCATTTATATTTGCAATAACCCTTTTTGGCTTTGGCACACCAGTTTCATCAGCCGGGCCAATTAAGTTGAAGTATGCAAATTTCCCTCCTGCCCCCACATTTCCATGTGTGCAGATGGAAAGATGGAAGAAAGAGGTGGAAAAGAGGACAGGTGGAGCGGTCTCTATTGCCACATTTCCTGGTGGAACCCTTCTTAAGGCAAAGAATATGATGGATGGAGTTATTGCAGGGACCGCTGATATTGGATGCCTCTGTATGGCATATCAGCCTGGAAGATTTGTGGTAACCAATGCAGTGAGTCTCCCCCTTGGAATCCCCAATGCCACGGTTGGAAGCTTGGTGCTTTGGGATCTGTATGCAAAGTATCAGCCTAAGGAATTTAAGAAGGTAAAGGTGCTCACCATGTTTACCACTGCACCTTCCAATATCATGAGTAAGATCCCCATCAGAACCCTTGCGGATATAAAGGGTGTGCCGCTTAGGGCATCTGGAGGTGCTGCACAGATCCTCAAGGCATGGGGTGCAAATCAGGTGGGTATGCCTATGCCTGCTACACCTGAGGCACTGCAGAAGGGTGTAGTTAAAGGGCTATTTTCCTCCTTGGAGGTGATGAAGGATTTTAAGTTTGCAGAGCTTTGCAAATATGTGACCATTACTGACACCGTGGTCTATCCCTTTGCAGTGGTAATGAATTGGGACTCCTGGAATAAGCTTCCTAAGAAGGTTCAGAAGGTGATGGATGATATGAGGGTTGAGCAGGCCAGATGGACAGGCGAGTATATGGATAGACATGTAAATGAGTCAATGGATTGGTCAGTAAAGACTCAGGGAGTAACTGTTATTAAGCTGAGTCCTGAAGAGAAGGCCAAGTGGGATGCACGTCTTAAACCCATTGTGGATAGCTGGATTGAAAAGATGAGCAAAAAAGGGCTTCCTGCAAAGCAGATTGTGGATGATATAAAGGCCCTAATCGCAAAATATAGATAGTCTGTATAATTAGATTCTCCCCAGGCCATATGGCCTGGGGAGAAAAGAGGAAGATATAAGATGTTGAAGCTATTAGATAGATTCTCCAACCTCTTAAACAGGGTGCTTGTATGGATAGGTGGAGTATTTCTATGTCTTATGATACTGCTTACCTGTGCAAATATATTTCTGAGGACTGTTTGGTTTCCCATAAGGGGAACATTTGAACTGATGGGATATTTTGGTGCTGTAGTTACTGCATTTGCATTGGGATATACCCAGCTAAGCAAGGGGCATATTGCGGTAGATATTGTGGTAATGAGATTTCCAAAAGGATTAAAGAGGGTTACAGATGCGATTAATTCCATATTGCTTTTCATATTCTTTTCTTTTGCCACATATCAGATAGCAAGATTTGCAACCAATCTAAAAGATACCGGTGAGGTATCTGAGACTCTGCGGATCATATACTATCCCTTTTCCTATGCCACGGCCTTTGGCTGCGGGGCATTGGCATTTGTGTTTTTTGTGGAGCTCCTTAAAAGTATCTTTCAAAAGGAGAATGCCAGGTGAGTGCAACAGTAGTTGGGATACTTGGAATTTTGATCCTGCTTCTGATACTGTTTTTATTGGGTATGCCAGTTGGTTTTGCTATGGGACTGGTGGGATTTTGTGGCTTTTGGTATGTAACCTCTTTTAAGGCTGCAATCACCATGGTGGGAGCTGATATCTGGAGCACCTTTTCATCCTATGGTCTTACTGTGATTCCCCTCTTTGTGCTTTTGGGATATATCGCCTTTTATTCAGGACTTGCTGAAAGACTATATGAGGCTGCATATAAATGGTTTGGACACTGGAGAGGGGGGCTTGCAATTGCAACAATTGGTGCAGATGAGCTCTTTGCCGCAATCTGTGGTTCCAACACTGCCACTGCTGCCACTATGGGTGCTGTGGCACTCCCTCAGATGATAAAATATAACTACGATAATAGACTCAGCAGCGGGACCATTGTAACTGGTGGGACCATTGGCACTGTTATGCCTCCCAGTGTGGTTATGATCATTATTGGACTTCAGACTGAGCAGTCCATAATAAAGCTGTTCTTAGGAGGGATACTTCCAGGAATTTTGATGGGGTTCCTATTTGTAATTACCATTGTGCTTATGTGTAGAATTAATCCCTCCTTTGGGCCAGCAGGGCCTAAATTTTCATTTAAAGAGAAGATAAGATCTCTTACCAATGTCATAGAGGCGGTGTGTATATTTGTGCTGATTATCGGTGGACTTTATAAGGGGATATTCACACCCACAGAGGCAGGTGCTGCGGGGGTCTTTTTTGCCCTGATTGCCACAATCGTTACAGGTAGATTTACATGGAATGGCTTTTTAAAAGGGATTATGGATACATTGAAGATATCCAGCATGGTATTTTTCTTGGTTACAGGTGCCATTATATTTGGAAGGTTTTTGGCAGTAACCAGGCTTCCCTTCCATGTGGCTGAGTTTGTGGCATCTCTGCCTGTGCATCCCTATATAATTTTGTCCGGGATACTATTTATATACCTTATTGGTGGCTGTTTTATGGATGCATTGGGTTTCTTAGTGCTAACCATTCCCATATTTTTCCCCTTAGGCATGAGGCTGGGATTTGACCCTCTATGGTATTCAGTGATTTTGACAATGATTACCACGGTGGGTGCAATCACCCCTCCTGTGGGTGTAAACATATATGTGGTAAAGGCCTTGGCACCGGAGATAGAGCTCTCTACCATATTTAAGAGTGCCAGCTTCTTTCTCATTGCATGCATTGTGGCCATACTGATCATAATCCTGGTGCCAGATATCGTGCTCTTAATTCCTAAGATGGCATATAAATAAGATCTTATGGGGGGATATGTTATGAAGAGGAGCTTTATGCCAGATATAAAGGACGAAGAGGAGCTTAAGGAGATACAGCTTCAGGGGCTCAGGTGGACTGTTGAGCATGCATATAGGGGAAGTGAGTTTTATAGGGAAAAGCTGGATAAGGCTGGAGTGAGACCTGAGGATATAAAGAGTCTGGATGACATTCGCAGGCTTCCCTTTACCACGGCAGATGATCTGAGGGCCGGGTATCCCTATCCACTGCTCTCTGTGCCACTTAAGGATGTGGTAAGAATTCATGCATCCTCTGGAACCACAGGAAAGAGAAAGGTGCTATGTTACACACAGAAGGATATTGATGATTGGATGAATTTCTTTGCACGTTGCTATGAGATGGCAGAGCTCACGGAAGAAGACAGGGTTCAGATAGCTGTGGGATATGGGGTTTGGACAGCAGGAGCAGGGTTTCAGATGGCATGCGAAAGATTTGGTGCAATGGCCATTCCCATTGGACCAGGAAATATGGACATGCAGTGTGAATTTTTGATGGATTTTCAATCTACGGTGCTTTGTTGCACTGCATCCATGGGACTTTTGATGGCAGAAGAGGTTAACAGACGTGGAATAAGGGATAAGATTGCACTTAAGAAGATGATCTTTGGATCTGAAAGATCCAGTGACGCAATGAGAAGGAGAATAAAAGAGTTGCTCGGCTTAGAGCATATGTTTGATATTCCTGGAATGACAGAGCTATATGGCCCTGGAACCGGGCTTGACTGTGTGTATCACACTGGGATCCACTACTGGGCAGACTACTATATCCTTGAGATTGTGGATCCAGAAACCCTTGAGCCTGTGTCAGAGGGAGAGACCGGTGAGATGGTAGTAACTACCCTCAGAAAAGAGGCAGCTCCTCTTATTAGATACAGAACCAGGGATCTAAGTCGCCTGATTCCTGGAAGATGTGAATGTGGCTCTATCTTTCCACGGCATGACAGGATACTTGGAAGATCAGATGATATGATCATATTCAGGGCGGTAAATATATACCCTGGCCAGGTGGATCATGTTCTATCACAGATTAATGGAATTGGAAGTGAGTATCAGATCCACCTATACAGGCAGGATGGAAAGGACTTTATGACCATTAAGGTGGAAAGAATTGAAGGGGGGGATCCTTCAAGGGACAGGGAGATTTCAGGATTGATCAAGGAGGAGATAAAGAAGGCTATCCTTGTAAGTGCGGATGTAGAGATTGTGGACTATGGAAGCCTTCCCCGTTCAGAGAGAAAGAGTAAAAGGGTATTTGACCACAGAGAGGAATAGGAGAATGCCATGAAGAGATTTGAATATCTAAGGCCCAGAGCGATTGAAGAGGCATTTGAGTTAAAAGAGAGATATGGTAAGGAGGCAGAGTATATTGCAGGGGGAACTGATATATTGATCAAGATAAAGAAGAGGGCGATCTCTCCATCAGCGCTCATATCCCTTAGAAACATAGATGAACTCGGAGGGATAAAGGAAAATGGAGAGCTCGTAATTGGAAGTATGACCACCCTTAGGGAGCTTGAAAGACACAGTGGCATTAAAGAGAGATATCCATGCCTCTGGAATGCGGTGTATCAGCTTGCCAATCCCCAGATAAGAAATATGGCAACCATAGGGGGTAATATTGGAAATGCAGCACCCTCTGCAGATTCTGCCCCTCCGTTGATGGTCTTGGATGCAGAGCTTGAAATTTTGGGAAAGGGTGGAAAGAGGGTAATATCTATCTCTGATTTCTTTAAAGGTCCTGGAGTTACTGCCCTACAGGAGGGTGAGATAATTTACTCTTTAGTTATAAGAAAAGATAAGGCAAGGGGGGTGAGTAGTTTCTTTAAACTGGGAAGGCTTTCCATGGACATTGCCATAGTAAATGCGGCTTCGTGGATGAGGGTGGAAGATAATATCTGCAAAGAATGTAGAATCTCAGTGGGTGCTGTAGCTCCAACCCCTTTAAGGCTCCGGGAGGTGGAAGAGATGCTTCTGGGCAATAAGATAGATAGGGATCTACTGGAAGCCATAGGGGAGAAAGTGGAAGGGCTTGTAAGCCCTATAACTGATGTGAGAGCCACTGAAGAGTATAGAAGGCATATGGCAGGAGTGCTTGTTAAAAGGGTTATAGAAGATGCATGGAAAAAGGCAGCTTCAGGGAGGTAAGTGGGATGAAAAAGGAGATAAGCTTTAATCTCAATGGGCAGGATATAAGGGTTGAGGTGGAATCTCACCAGATGCTTGTGGATGTTCTAAGAGACACCTTGAAGCTAACAGGGACAAAGATAGGGTGTGGTCATGGGGAGTGTGGGGCATGCACGGTGATTGTGGATGGAGTAAGTGTCAGTTCATGCCTCTATCCTGCCTTTGAAGTTGAGGGAAAGAGAGTGCTTACCATCGAAGGTCTTATAGGGGAGAATAACAGGATGCATCCTATTCAGGAGGCATTTGTAAAGCATGGTGGGGTTCAATGTGGATTTTGCACACCTGGAATGATCATGTCAGCATATGCCCTTTTAGAGGAAAATCCAGATCCCAGTGAAGAGGAGATTCGTAGAGGAATATCAGGGAATCTGTGTAGATGTACGGGATATGTTCAGATTGTGGAATCCATTAAGGCCGCTTCAGAAAAGATTAAAGAAAAAGAAGAGGAGTAGGTGCTATGAGCCAGTTTTCCTTTGTAGGTAAAGAGATTCCCAGACCAGATGCCATAGATAAGGTGGCAGGAAGGGCACAGTATATCCATGATATGGAAAGGCCTGGAATGCTTTATGGAAAGATAAAGTTTAGTGATTATGCACATGCAAGGATAGTCAGGGTAGATACCTCAAAGGCAGAGAGGCTTCCTGGAGTTAAGGCGGTTATTACAGGGTTTAATACACCTGAGATAAGGATAGGGTTTTTGAAGGACAATCCTGTTCTTAAAAAGGACAAGGTGAGACAATTCAGGGATGAAGTGGCAGCGGTTGCTGCATTGGATCCAGAGATTGCTGAAGAGGCGGTGGAATTGATAGAGGTTGAATATGAGGAGCTCCCGGGGGTATTTAGCCCTGAAGATGCATTGAAGGAAGGTGCTCCATTAGTGCATGAATTGGATCCAAGGGGGAAACCTAAGAAGGATAACTATCTTCCCATAAGATGGAGATTTAGTAGCGGCAATCTGGATGAGGCAAAGAGGAGGGCAAAGTATATAGCTGAAGGAAGTTATGAGACCCAGATCATGCACCATGTCTGTATGGGAACAGCAGGGTGTATTGCAGAGTTTGATCTTAATAATAATCTGAGGATTATTACCAAGACCCAGATTCCCTTTCTTGCTCAAAATGATTTTAAAAGGGCCCTTGAGTTAATGGGCCTCAGAGGAAAGAATGTAAGGGTTCTGGTCCCTACCTTAGGAGGAGGTTTTGGCTCTGGCCTGGATACCCATGCATATGAATATATTGCCATATTGCTTGCATATAGGACAGGAAGGCCTGTTAAGATCGTATTTACAAGAGAGGAAGAATTCAGTGCGACCTCTCCAAGACAACCTGTTAAAGGCACGGTGGTTCAGGGGTGTGATGAAAATGGAAGGCTGCTTTTCAGAGAGGTGAGAATGGTCCTTGACAATGGTGCATATACCTCTTGGGGTGCTACCACCCCTTCAGTTATGATGCTTCCGATTACCTCCCTTTACAGGGTCCCAAATGTATTTTTTGATGCCCGATGTGTATATACAAATAATACCTTTTGCCAGGCCATGAGGGGATATGGTAATCCCCAGGCCACATTTTTTGTGGAGAGCAACTTGGATCAACTGGCAGAAGAGGCGGGGATAGATCCTCTGGAACTGAGGATGATAAACAGAAATGAGCCAGGTGAAGAGACACCTATGGGTTTGAAGATAGGTTCATGTGGACTGAAAGAGTGTATGGAAAAGGTCGCAGAAAGGCTTAACTGGAAAGAGAAGAGGGGCAAGAAGAGGATCTCAGACGGAAAGGCAAGGGGAGTGGGGATGGCATCTCTGATTCACACTGGAGGAGGTGCAAGGGTATATAGATCTGATGCCACAGGTGTGATACTCAAGCTGGATGACTTTGGAAATGTATCGGTTATATCCGGAGGAGTGGAGATGGGGCAGGGATTTGAAGCAGCACTTGTGGTGGCGACTGCAGAGGCATTGGGAGTAACTCCTGATAAGGTCAGGATAGTTACAGGAGATACCGATATATGCCCCTGGGATGTGGGAACCCATGCAAGCAGGGGGGCATATACCTCATGTAAGGCAGTTATTATGGCTTCACAGAAGGCAAGGGAGCAGATATTTGAGCTTGCATCTGCACACTTTATGAAAAGGGTATATAGAAATCTTCAAAAACAGAAGAAAAGGGATCCTGATTTTCAGATCCCTGAACTTGACTATGAAAGGGTTTGCGATCCTTCAGAATTTGATCTAAAGGAAAACTATATATATCTGAAAGAAGAGCCGGAAAATAGGTTATTGAGGGTTAGGCTGGATGAGATCCTCAGAGAAGCGCATTATAGAAGTAATGGAAAGATGATTACTGTGGAGGCCTTCTTTGACCCTGAAAATGAGATGATTGACATGAAGACTTCCAGGGGAAATCTCTCTGAGGCATACATATTTGGATCTCAAGGAGCAGAGGTGGAGGTGGATCTGGAAACGGGTAAAGTAAGGGTCCTCCACTTTGTGGCAGCACATGATGTGGGAAGGGTGATAAACAGACAGACCCTCAGGGGGCAGGTAATTGGAGGGCTGGTGATGGGCTTAGGATATGCATTGAGTGAGGACTACAAGAGGGAGCAGGGAAGAAATATTAATCCTGATCTCTTAGACTATAAGATATTTTCAAGCGCAGATATGGACTTTCCCATTGATGTGGAATTCATTGAAAGTGATGAGGAGAAAGGCCCATTTGGTGCAAAAGGGGTGGGTGAGCCAGGACTGGTGCCAGCAGCTCCTGCAATTGCAAATGCCATATATGATGCCATTGGAGTTAGAATTACATCATTACCAATTACTCCAGAGAAGATCTTTTCTGCCCTTAGGGATAAAAGATGATCGGAGGGTATCCTATGTCAGGAGACAGTAATCAGATATTGAAAAATGCATTAGGGCTTCCTGCAATAGAAAGGGCTAAAATTGTAGATCGTCTGCTTTCCAGTCTTGATCAACCAGATAGAGAAATTGATGCACTATGGCGTAAAGAGGTGGAAGATAGATTAAAGGCCTATCAACAAGGGAAGATAAAGGCTGTCCCACTTAAGGAGGTCCTCTCTCGCTATTTAGATGAAAATTAGATTCTTAGAAATTGCTCAGATAGAGCTTGATGAAGCAATAGAATATTATAATTTAAAGTCTCCTGGGTTAGGATATAAATTTTTATTGGAAGCACTGAATACATTAGAGCGGATACAAAGATTTCCATATGCATGGCATCCCTTTGATAAGGATGTTAGAAGATGTCAACTTCACCGTTTTCCTTATGGTATTATCTACCAAAAATTGGAAGATGAAGTTCTTATTATCGCAATTGCTCATTTGCATAGAAAACCTGATCATTGGAAAGACAGGGTTAAAAGATCTCAAGAGTAAAAATTCAAGAAGGAGGCAGAATTATGGATACCATTAAGAGATTATATCCCAAGTTTCAAAACCCATTGCTCTTAAAGATAGACAGGCCCATGCCAAAGGAAGTGGCAATTATTGGCGCAGGGACTATTGGACCAGATATCGGATATTATATTAAGAGTGCACTCCCTGAGATAAGGCTCTATCTTGTGGATGTGGTTGAAAGTCAGCTCAATGCGGCAAAGGCACGACTTGAAGGTTATGCTAAGAAGGCAGTAGAGAAGAGAAAGATGAAGGAGGATAAGGCAAAAAGGGTGTTGGAAAATATTGTGTATACTCTGGATTATAATGAGATCTCAAGGTGCGATCTTGTAATTGAGGCAGCAACAGAAAACATCCCTTTAAAGCAGCAGATATTTGAAAAGATAGAGGCAATTGTATCAGACGAAACCATAATAACTTCCAACACCAGTTCCATACCTGCAGACAGGATCTTCAATAAGATGAAAAGGCCGCAGAGGACAACCATTACCCATTTCTTTGCACCAGCGTGGAGAAGTCTGCCCGTTGAGGTGATAGTATGGGATAAGGTAGACAGGGATGTGGTGGATTATCTCTGCTGGTTTTTTGTAAATACGGGAAAAGTGCCCCTTATAACAGACAATGCCATATGTTTTATGCTGGACAGGGTGTTTGATAACTGGTGCAACGAGGCGGCATATCTTCTTCCAGATTCCACCTGCTCTGAGATAGATAAGGTGGCTGAGGAGTTTGTGGCAGCAGGCCCATTTTATGTGCTAAATCTTGCAAACGGAAATCCCATAATCATAGAGACCAATACCCTACAGATGGAAGAGGGGGAGCACTACAGACCCGCCAAGATCCTTGCCTCAGTTGAGAGATGGAAGACCCATAGACCAGGGGCCAAGGTGGAGGTGGATGAGGCAAACAGAAGGAAGATAAGGGATAGACTTCTGGGAATCCTTTTTTCTCAGAGCTTTGATATTATTGACAGAGGCATAGGCACAAAGGCGGATCTTAACTTTGGATGCCAGATAGCATTGGGTTTTAAAAAGGGGCCCATGGATATAATGAAAGAGCTTGGAGAGGATGAGGTAAAGAGAGTGATGGATAGATTTCTTTCAGATAGACCGGGATTCCCTACTCCTAAGGAGCCCTTTTCCTATTATCAGGACTTCTACCGCTATATATTGGTAGATGAGATGGATGGGGTTAAGATAATTACCATACGAAGGCCTCAGGCATTAAATGCACTTAATGATGAGCTCAACATGGAGATATTGGATGTGCTTCAGAGATTTGAAGACGACCCACAGACCTCCGGATTTATCATAACTGGTTATGGAACCAGGGCATTTAGTGCAGGTGCAGATATTGGAAAATTCCCTGAGATGCTGGGCAATAAGGAGGCATCCATTGAATACTCCAGAAGCTGTGCCAAGGTTCAGATGTATATGGACAAGATGAAAAAGCCAGTAGTGGCTGCAATAAATGGCCTTGCCTTAGGAGGAGGACTGGAGATAGCTATAAGATGCCATTCCATTGTGGCATTGAAAGGTGCCACATTCCAGTTTCCAGAGATAACCTTGGGAATACTTCCTGGTATAGGAGGTTGCATTGTTCCATACCGTAGATGGCCAAAGGGAGCAGAGATATTTCACCAGATGATCTGCCTTGCAAGACCGCTTAGCATGGATGAGGCACTAAATATCGGAATGGTGGATGCACTGGCAGGTGATTTTCAGGACCTTATCTCCAAGGCAATGGATCAGATCAAAAAGATTAGGGATAATATCCCCAGGATTCCAGATGGAAAGGTTGATATCCCACCTGTCCAGATTCCCGATGAGCCTATGGCAGGAAAGCAGCCATTGAGCAAAGAGGCGGTGAGTATTGCAGCCAAGACCATAGAAGAGGGTGCTAAGGCAGATACCTTGGAAGATGCACTTGAGATAGGTTACAGGGGATTTGGAGAGATTGCATGCACTGAGGCCGCAAAAGAGGGAATAAGTGCATTTCTTGAAAAGCGAAGGCCCAATTTCAAAAAGTAGTACAGAAGGGGGAGGATCTTTATCCTCCCCTCATAATCATAAAGAGATTAATGATCTGTATATCTTACATAATTTAAGGCACTTCCATGGATCAGATATCTCCTCTGCCTTTCAGATACATTTAGCAGGGCATATATTAATCTTCCATCTTCCAATTTAACAGGTATCTTCTCTTTTCCACTCTCTATAAGTCCTTTAATATCTGGAAATATCAATTTCATTCCAGGTTCAAGAAGCTCGTAGTCAGAAGGGTCTTCAAATACAAGGGGGATAATACCAAAATTGCAGAGGTTTGCCTTATGGATACGGGCAAACCCTTTTGCCAACTTAACCCTGACACCCAGATAGCGTGGTGCAAGGGCGGCATGTTCCCTGCTTGAGCCTTGACCATAGTTTTCCCCACCCACTACTGCCACATTCTTCATCTTCTCACATCTGTTTACAAATTCAGGGTCTATCTGGCTAAATACATATCTGCTTATTGCATGGATATCTGACCGCAAGGGTAATACCTTGGAGCCCCCCGGGATTATCTCATCTGTAGATATATTATCTCCAAGTTTGATACCCACACGGACAACCAGATTATCTTCCAGTCTTTGCATAGGAGGAATACTCTTTATATTGCCCCTTTTTATGACATTGACCTCAGAAGCCCTGTCAGAAGGTGGGTATATAAAGGAGGTATCCACAATATATCTATCAGGCTCTAAGATCTGTGGGAATTCCATCTCTTTTAAGAGGGCTCTTGGATCTGTAATCTCACCCTTTAAGGCAGAGGCAGTTGCTGTCTCTGGAGAGCATAGATATACTTTGTCATTGGGTGTGCCAGATCTTCCAGGAAAATTCCTGGGAAATGTCCTGAGACTTACCTCATCCATACCTGGTGCCTGCCCCATTCCTATGCATCCATGACATCCTGGTTCATGTATCCTTGCACCTGCCTTTATAAGATCGGATAGGGCCCTGTTTTCTATTATCTCTTCAAGTATCTGTCTGCTTCCTGGATTTATGTGAAAGGATACCCACTCCTTGATCTTTCTCTCTTTTAAGATAGCTCTTACCTTCATAAGATCTACAAATGAGGAATTCCCGCAGCTACCCACTATCACCTGCGATACCCTCAATCCTTCAATCTCCCTGACTGGAACCACATTCCCAGGGGAAGAAGGACATGCTATTAAGGGTTCAAGCTCGCTTAGGTCCAGTTCAAGAGATTCATCATATTCGGCATCCATATCAGGTAATAGCTCTTTCCAATCTCCTTTTCTACCCTGTGCATTTAAGAACTTGAGTGTGATCTCATCAGATGGAAAGATTGAACTTGTAGCACCCAGCTCTGTTCCCATATTACATATAGTGGCTCTTTCAGGAACTGATAGTGTCTTTATTCCCTCTCCGCAATATTCCAGAATTTTTCGCAGGAATCCTTTAACTCCAAATCTTCTCAGCAGCTCCAGCACCACATCCTTTGCACTTACCATAGGGGATAGTCTCCCTTTTAGCTCTACTTTAACTATCTTTGGGCGTGGAAGATAATAGGGAATGCCAGCCATTGCCATTGCCACATCCATCCCCCCTGCTCCCATTGCAAGCATACCTATACCTCCTGCCGCAGGTGTGTGGCTATCAGAGCCGAGCAGGGTTTTTGCTGGAACAGCGAATCTTTCAAGATGCACCTGGTGGCATATACCGTTTCCAGGTGCACTAAAAAATATGCCATATCTTGAAGATGCGGTGCGTAGATATTCGTGGTCATCACGGTTGCGGTTATCCATCTGAAGAAGATTGTGATCCACATACTGGACAGAAAGTTCTGTCTTTACCTTGGGTATTTCAAAAGATTCAAATTCAAGCATTGCCATTGTGCCTGTTGCATCCTGAAGCAAGGTCTGATCAATCCTGATTGCGATCTCTTCCTTAGTGCTTTCAATCAGGTGGTTTTCAAGAATCTTTTCAACTATACCTTTCCCCATATCCAACTCCTTTTAATGATTGATCCTCTTTTTACATTCATCAATATATGGTTGAATGCCTTCAGAAGGCGGAAGTCGCTCAAGAATCTTTAATGCCTCCTTAAAATCACTCTGATTCATAAAATTTATGGCAAGGCAAAGGCTTAGGTCTTTATCTTCTGGATAAATGGAAAGTGCTTTTTTTAGAATCTTTTCAGCCTCTTTTATATTACCCTGTTTCTGTTTCAGCATGGAAAGCCCTAAATATGCCCTTCTGTCGTTAAGATATCTTAAAGATTGCTTAAATAGCCATTCTGAAAGCTTCTCTTTTTCAGGAATATCTGGATTTTTAGAATACAGTCCATGTGAAAATGTCATGCCCAGCCTGGAGAGAAAATCTGAATACTCTACCTTCATATCTTCTATGTGTTCAAATCTAATGGCTCTGACATATTGGGGAAGATGGCTGTAAAATTCCTTTCTCAGCCTATTCCCCCAACTAAGCACCATCTCCTGAGAGATTAAACTGTCCAGCTGGAAATACATGATTCCTTCAATCTTATTGAGCCATATATCATCTGAAATACTCTGTCTTTTTTTTATCTCATTCCAGAATCTTGTACCCGGAAATAGATCCAAGATATAGGTAATGAGAGCAAGGGGTTTTATAGTGTGCATAAGCTTAATACTTTCATCAATGGTATCTTCATCCTCTCCAGGTGATCCATAAATGAGATAGAGCCTTGGAAGTATTCCATACCTTTTGGTAATTTCAAATGCCTTAATGATATCCTCTGATTTGATGGGTTTGTTGAGCGCTTTTCGTATCTTTTCAGAGCCGCTTTCCACCCCATAGCTTATCTGGATGCATCCTGCCTTTCTCATCCAATAGAGCATTTCTTCATCTACCTGATCCACCCTGGATATGGCATTCCAATTTATCTTTAATCCCTTTTTAAGGATCAGATCGCATATCTCAAGAACCTTTGACTTATTTAGTGTAAAGGTATCATCTGAAAAATAGAACATTCTGATCCCCTTTTTGTAAAGAATTTCAATCTCTTCAAGGAAATGTTCAGGGGATCTGAATCTCACTCTTCTGTTCCAGAATTGGGGAGAGCCACAAAAATTGCAGTTCCAGGGGCATCCCCTTGAAATGGATACATGTTGATATGTGAAATATTTTGATGGGATGGGAAGGGAGTCAAGATCATCTATGAAACCTGACTCCTTAGTTCTATATAACTTGTTACCAGATCTATATGCAATACCTGGCACACTCTTATAGTCTTCTGAGTCTTCTTTTATGACATCTAATAACTGAGGGAAGCTCTTTTCGCCTTCCCTTAATACAATAAAGTCTATTTCAGGGAAGTGTCTTAGAAGATGTCTCCATAAAAAGGTGGCACCCACCCCTCCAAATATCACTTTGGTGTCAGGAAAGAGCTCCTTTGTGATCCTTGCTATCTCCACTGCCCCCCATCTGTTTCCATGAAGCACAGAAAATCCTATAGCTTGAGGCTTAAAGGATCTTAATATATCTCTTATTTCATCTTTTCTCTGGGAGAAATCGTATAGGTTCAGGATCTCTACCTTATATCCTGCCTCTTTTAGCACCGCACCTATCCAGTAAAGGCCCATTGGCATTGGCCTTATATCTTCATCATCAATTCTTGGATCAATAAAGAAGGGATATATGAGAAGGATCTTCATATGCTTTGTTGAGCTTTACTCTACTACCCCATCTTTAAAGAGCTTCTCTATCTGTTCCTTGCCATATCCCAAAGAGGCTAAGATCTCTTTTGTGTGGGTATGATCCATGTTGGGGATCTTTCCAGGATTTGCCGGTGTTCTGGATAGCCTCGGAGCAGGAGAGGGCTGTATGATACCCTCTTCCTCATAGACCAATTTCCTTTCCCTGTTTTGCGGATGATCCTTTACTTCCCAGATATCTAAGATAGGGGATACACATGCATCTCTTCCCTTAAATACCTCTTCCCACTCATCACGGCTCCTCTTTCTGAATATCTCCTGAAACCTCTGCTTCATCTCTTCCCATGAGGAGGTATCTTCCTGTAAGGGGAGGTCCTGGGATCTGAGATCAAGTCCCTTTAAAAGTTCTGAATAAAATTTACTTTCAATTGCACCTACTGCCACGTATTTCCCATCTTTGCTCTCATATACCTGATAATATGGGGCACCTCCATCAAGCCTGTTTGTGCCTATATCCCTGCTCATAAGTCCATTATAGAATAGTCCAAAAAACATGGAAGAAAGATATGCTGCTCCATCCAGCATGGCACTATCCACTATCTGACCCTTTCCAGATCTTGTCCTTTCAAAAAGTGCCATCATGATTCCCAAAGCACAGAGCATTCCACCCCCTGCAAAGTCACCGAGCAGATTACAGGGAGGAAGGGGCTTCTCCCCTTTTCTCTTAAAGAGGGAAAGTGCACCTGATAGAGCAATATAGTTTATATCATGTCCTGCCCTCCGGCTATAGGGGCCATCTTGCCCCCAGCCTGTAAGCCTTGCATACACTATCTTTTCATTTATCTTAAATACCTCATCCGGGCCAAATCCCATCCTCTCCATAACCCCAGGTCTATATGGCTCTATGAGCACATCTGAGTGCTTTATCATCTTTCTAAGTATCTCTTTTCCTTTTCTATCCTTTAGATCAATCCTGATTATCCGCTTTCCCCTATAAAATGGGTTCTTTTTCATTCTGTCTGGGATCTGGACCATATCCTTTGTTACCCTTTCTACCACCACCACTTCTGCACCAAAGTCTGCAAGTATCATCCCACAAAATGGAGATGGGGCAAGCCCCTGCATCTCCAATACCTTTATCCCATCAAGGGGTCTGGATTGTGCCATCTTCTACCTCTCCTTAAAAAACTTAATAATGCTCTCTATAAGTGAAGGAATTGAGTATCTATCAGGTATAAGATCCACCTTGATACCAAGGCTATAGACACTCTCTGCACATATGGGGCCGATACATGCAAAATGGATCCCTTTTATTAAATCCCTATTATCACCAATAAGATAAAAGAAGTTTTTAACCGCAGAGGAGCTTGTAAATATTATCATATCTATCTTTTCAGAAGTTAGAATCTGCTGGAATTCTTCTTCATTAATATGGGGCATTACTGTGTCATAGAGGGGAATTTCATCTACAATGGCCCCCATGTTTACAAGTTCAAGGGGAAGTATCTCCCTTGCCTCTTTTGCTCTGGGAAGAAGCACTCTCAGTCCTCTGAGATCCAGACTTTCCATCTCTTTAAGAAGACCTTCTGCGGTGTGTTCAGATGGGATAAGATCTGCAATGATTCCCACATCTCTTAATCCCTTTGCTGTTGCAGGGCCAATCGCTGCAATTTTTGCGTCTGAAAGTTCACGGATATCAAAACCATTATAATATAGCCTATCAAAGAAGATCTTAACTCCATTTACACTTGTAAATATTATCCAGTTATATCTATCAATTCTTCTTATGATCCTATCCAATCCCTCCCATCTATCAATGGGCCTTATCTCTATTAATGGAAATCTTATACATCTTGCACCAAGCTCTTCTAAGGGAGTGGCCAATTCCTCTATCTGATCCTTTGGCCTTGTAACAACTATGGTCTTTCCAAAGAGTGGTCTATCTTCAAACCACCTTATCTTATCCCTCAATTGAACCACATCTCCTATAACGATTATTGCAGGAGGCATTATGTGAGAGCTCTCTGCCTTTTTGGATATATCTTTAAGTGAACCAGCTATGCATCTCTGCTCTGGCAGTGTTCCCTTTTCAATTACAGCAGCAGGTGTATCTGGGGACATCCCTTCTTCCATAAGTCTCTGGCAGATCTCTTTTAATCTTCCCACTCCCATAAGGAATACAAGTGTTCCACCACTCTTTACCAATGCTTTCCAGGATATCATGCTATGCTCTTTTTGGGGATCTTCATGACCGGTTATAAAGGTAACAGTGGATGCATATTCTCTGTGGGTAAGAGGGATTCCTGCATATGCAGGAACAGCTATGGCAGAGCTGATTCCAGGGATAATTTCAAATTCAATTCCAGCCTTACTCAATTCCTCTGCTTCCTCCCCTCCTCTTCCAAATATAAAGGGATCTCCCCCTTTAAGCCTTACCACCATCAACCCGGCATTGGCCTTATCTATCATAAGAGTATTTATTTCATCCTGTCTCATGGTATGCCTGCCTGCCTCTTTGCCAGCATATATGATCTCTGCACCTTCCTTTGCGCCACTGAGGAGATTCCTATTTGATAGATTATCATATATGATAACATCTGCCTGCCTTATGGCATTAAATGCTTTCAATGTTATAAGTCCTGGATCTCCCGGTCCAGCTCCTACAAGAATGACCTTTCCCTTAGAGTGTATCTTCATAGGCCTCCGCAATTCCATTTAGGATATCTGATGCTCCGCTTCTCCGCATCTCTTCTGCAAGCCTCTTTCCAAGACTTTCGGGATCTTCAATTAGTCCTATTCCCTCTTTCCGAATCATCTCTCTACCATCTATGGATGCAATCATGCATCTCATATAGAGCCCTTTGTCTCTTATATTGCAATGTGCGGCTATGGGGATCTGACAGCTCCCTCCAAATTCTTTAAGAAAACTCCTTTCCGCACTTACACAGGTCCTGCTTTTAGGATCATCCAGAAATGTTACCATCTCTTTTATACTTCTGTCATCCCTCCTTGCCTCAACACCTAAGATCCCCTGACCAATTGCAGGGATCATAAAGTCAATGGAAAGGGTCTGGGTGATAAGATGTTCAAGCCCCAGTCTAATAAGCCCTGCCTTTGCAATTAGGATGGCATCAAAGGAGCCCTCTTTCAGTCTTTTTAATCTGGTATCCACATTTCCCCTCAGAGGAGCAACCGTTATGCCTGGCATCTTATTTAATATCTGAACCCTTCTTCTTAGACTGCTTGTTCCTACAGTTGACCCATTTTGCATCTCTTCAATCTTATTAAACCTATGGGATATGAAGACATCCCTTGGATCTTCCCTTCTGGTATATACAATTATATCTAAAGGGTCAGGAATCTTAATGGGGATATCCTTTGCGCTATGAACTGCAATATCGATCTCTCTATTTAAAAGGGCCTCTTCTATCTCCTTTACAAACAGCCCCTTACCACCTATCTTGCTAAGGGGTGCATCTAAGATCTTATCACCCTTTGTCTTTATCTTAACTATCTCAACCCTGATATTATCATATCTCTTTTCAATTGCCTCTTTTACCCACTGACTTTGTGCCAATGCCAGTCTGCTACCCCGTGTTCCAAGTCTAAGTAGCTTTGCTTTCATAGTGTTTTGCCAGAAGATATATTGTATAAAGATCTTGCAAGCTCAAGATCAAAAGGGGTGGTGATCTTTATATTCTTTTCATCTCCCAAGACCATCTTTACCCGTATTCCGGCCATATGAGCAAGGGATGTATCATCATGGAATGTGCCCCATTTCTCCTTTTGCGCCTTTTGGTGGGCTTCAAGTATCTCCTTTAGTCTAAAGATCTGGGGGGTCTGTATAATCCAGATGTATCTACGATCAGGCCACTCTTTAAGGTATCCTTCTGTGTCAATTACTCCTATACTCTCCTTTATGGGAATACCTGCACACGCAGCCCCATATTCTGCCGCTGCATTCACCAATCTGTCTATAAGTTGAGTGTCTATAAAGGGTCTTACAGCATCGTGTATAAGCACATATTCATAAACGGGGTCTATCATCTCTAAGCCGATTCGCACAGAGTCCTGCCTTTTTATACCCCCTTGGGATATCCCTTTTAACTTTTTAAACCTCTTTAATTCCTCTTTAACCTGTAAGACTCTTTCCTTAGGAACAATAAGATATAAGGCATCTATCTTATCAGATCTTTCCAGTCTGCATAGGGTTTCATACAGAATGGATCTCTCTTTCAATCTTAAAAACTGCTTGGGCACATCTGCCCCCATCCTTTCACCTCTTCCTCCACCCACTACAAGGGAGGCCAGCTTCACATTACATGCCTTTTGCAAGCTTTCTTGTCCTCTTTTTTAGCCTATTTATTCTACGCCTCAGTATCTCCACCTTTTTTCTGTCTCTATTGCTTCTTGCCTCTTCTTTTTGGGCCTTTAACACCTTAATCTTTTGCTTTAATTCTTTAATCGTTGCCTTTTCAATCTCTCCCTTCGTTGCCTTTTCATCTTTTATCCCTTTTGCCTCTTTGATTATCTTTATAAGCTCTTCCTTTTTCATGGCATGGACACCGGTTACTCCAGGTATCTCCTTTGCAATCTCTCTGAGCTCTGGGGCTGTCATCTTCTCCAAAGGCCTTTCCAATTTTAACTCTTTTTTTGCCTCTTCCTGCTTTTCTTCATCATTTTTTATCTCTTCATTCATATTGCCTCCTTGGGTCTATTTTTTGAAATTGAAAAGCAGATTAGAAATCCTAAGTCAAATAAAAATTATATATTTAAAAAAATTCCCTACGCATCCTGTTTGTAAGTGCGTGGGAATTAAGTGGCCAAGGTATTAGATGTGAGGTCTGCACCAGATGTAGATCTCTATATTGGAATCCTTTCTTTCAAGGCTAAATTAGCCTCTTCAGCAGATATCTTAATTTTGAAACCACAAATCGTGCTATAATATAGAGGATAATAAACGGTCCAATAAAGTTAATCTGATATCCTCCCATCCAATGAGGCAGGATGAGAAATGTAATATCTCCAAACCTGATATTTAACCATGCTGCTGCAAAAAATGCAGGCCAAATGAAGCCCATTCCCATTGCCATAAGAAGAAAGAAGGACTTTCCGAATTCTTCATTTGCAAGACGATTTATCTTTTTGTAGGCATCTTCATCCCCTGCCTCCTTTGCCTTAAGGGACTGCTGGAAATAGTAATCTGTCTTTGTCAGATTCTCCTTCACATATCTCTTATTTATCCAAAAGGCGAGATTTAGAGTAAGCTCTCCCAGGATAACAGCCCAGATACACAGTATAAAGGTTCCAAACAACCATCCCAAGATGGGATCGTGTAGCCACCTATAAGGCTCAATAAGTATCTTATCAATAATACCTAAAAAGACCCACATATATTAATTTAAAACCTTTTAAGACCCAACTCCCCAGATATTGCACTCAAGGGAGTTGGGTCTGAGCCTCTATTAGAGTGAGAGCTTTGCATAACCCCTTTTTACACTGGGGGTTACACCCCCAGACCCCCAGAATTAATTTTAAATAACCCATAATTACCTTTTTTCTGAGAGCTTTGAAAAACTCAAAGCTCTCAGAGTCTATTAAAATGGAGGAACAATACTACGTCCCAAGAATCCCTTTGTGGTGTAACGCAATCCGACATAGAAGGCAAGGACAATAAATATGATCCTGAGGACCTTATCAGGGATATATTTGGAAGTCCTTGGCCCTATCATGGAGCCTATAAAGATTCCGATAAGCTCTGCACCAATAAGACCCCAGGAGACAATCACTCCTTTACCCACCATATAGGTAAAAATAGAGATGATCATTCCAATCAGCACCACAAGGGCAGAGGTCCCTGCCACTAAAAACATGGGAATTGCAGTAACAGAGGTAAGGAAAGGCACATAAAGGAAACCACCGCCAATTCCAAGGAAAGAAGCTATTGCGGCAATAAAGATTCCACCAAGCATAGGAACCCAGGGACTGAATTCCCACTCTTGCCCATAAAATGTAAATCTTATCTTACCCATGAAGAATGTCAGAGCCCATCCAATTAGTAGCAGGATAAAGGCCACCCATTTTGCAGCACCTATAAGATTAATCCAGAGGGTAGAGGCAACGACACAGCAAATTGCAATTATCATTAAACTCCAGGAGCCTTTTATAATTCTAACCCCCTTTTCCCTAGTATCTGCCTTCTCTTTCACGGCCTTTTCATATGCCTGTGCAGCTGCCTGACTCTCCTTTTTCTTGGCTGCCCATGCGGGGGTTAATTGATAAATCAGATATGCGCCTATAGCAAAAACTGCAATTCCAAACCATCCTATATAGGTCTTAAGGGATATCTTCCCTGCGGTAATCACAGGCACAAGCCAGGAACCACCAATACCACCAACAGCTAAGCAGAGACCTAAAGGAGCCACAAGTCTTCCCATTCTGTAATAATTTATGGAAGATATTAGACCGCTTAGACCCACAAGCCATTGATTAGATACCCTGATGGAATCTGTTAACAATTTATTTACGGGGTGCCCCTTACCAAATGACTTGGCATAGTCTCCCAGACCAAATATGGTGATGTGTCCAACTCCTGCCATTATTCCACCAAATGCACCCACTGTAGAAAATATCCATCCTACCCATATAGCCCATAGAAGCCCAACGATGGGATTAGGCTTTGGGGCTCCAGGAATCCCCAAATAACCCTGTTTTGCCCCAGGTTTTATTATCTTTTTTGTCTTTTCCGCCTGCTTTTCTACCTTCAGGCTCTTTTCAATGGCCGCTTTCATCTTCTGGGGCATACCAGGAGGAGTAAGCTGAGGATTTCCCTGAGCCAATGCTAATGTGATAAATGAAAAGATCACCACAAGACCCATTCCCAATAAAAAGTAACGATTCTTCATATCACCCTCCCGTAAGTTTAGATTTTAAAATTTAACTAATAAAAAATTCTAATCTCTTAATTTAATTAACCCTCTTCAAATACTCCTATAGAGAGCTTTACATAACCCCTTTTTACACTGGAGGTTATACCCCTCTGAAAAATTCGAAACTCTCTCCTATAGTATTTTGTGTTCTTTTTATTATCGTTTTATTATCGTTGTCAAGTATTATATTTTTACAAGATCCCTTAGGAGGGCTTATATGGCTAAAAAGAGTGCAGGTATTATGCTTTATAGAAAGAGAGAGGGCAAGGGAATAGAGGTCTTATTGGTGCACCCTGGAGGGCCTTTTTGGAAAAACAAAGATAGAGGAGCATGGTCCATCCCTAAGGGACTGATTGAAGAGGGTGAAGATCCTTTGAATGCTGCCATAAGGGAGTTTAAGGAAGAGACAGGTCTGGATATGTTGCTTAAAGACCCTGTTCCCCTATCACCTATAAGACAAAAAGGAGGCAAGATAGTCTATGCCTGGGCATTTGAAGGAGATGTGGATCCTAACGCCATTAAGAGCAATACCTTTGAGATGGAATGGCCTCCAAGGTCAGGAAAGATCAAGAGATTTCCAGAGATAGATAGGGCTGATTGGTTTACACTTGATATGGCAAGAGAAAAGATCCATTCTTATCAGGTCCCTTTAATTGATGAATTGGAGGGTATCTTACAAACGAAGTAAGGCAAAATGTTATAGGGATGTAAAAAAATCCTTTATTATTTTAAGGCTGTCTTTTAATGGAGGCACCTTAAACCACTCTCTCTGGGTTAATTCATTTACAAATCCCCTATATATATCACATAGGGTATTGTAAAGTTCCCTTGGAAGGGGAGGGGGAGAAGAATTTACCAATTTCTTCCATCTTATCATATCTCTTTTCTTAGCATTTTCCACATCCTGAAACCAATTGGTCTTTCTATAATATATCCTTGCAATCTCTTTGCTAACAGGTATTCCCTTAAATGTAAATCTACATTCATCTAAGGTTCCTAAGGCATCCACAAATACAAGGGATCTATCTTGATCCATCGCAAATTCAAATTTGCCATCTTCATTAAAGAGTCCTATCCTGGAGACAGACTCACTTATAAGGGAATTTGCGCTTAATGTGAGTTCCCTTATCTGATCCATCTCCTTATCAGTAAGACCACTTATGGACTTTGCCTCCTCCCAACTCAGGTATCTATCGGTCTCCTCCAGCTTGGTGGATACATCCAGTATGGGACTTTCCAGAATCTGCCCCTCTTTGGGCATCTCAGTAAGACCCAGATCTTGAGGAGTAAGCTTTCCCTCTCTCAGCCTCTTAAATACAGATGATCCAGGGGGTAGGGCATTTCTGTATATGATCTCCAAGGGGATAAGAAAACCGCCTTTTAGATCCTTAAATACAGAATAGTCATATCCTGAATCATTCCTAAGCGGCTTTATCACATCAAATAGCCTAAATTGCATGATACTCTGTGGAGCTTTTAGCTCATTTAGTCTCTTTGGCTTTCCATCTTCAACAATCCCCATATAATGTGTCTTAAATCCTCTCTCTTCCAGCCTTTCAAAGAAATATGCTGCACTTAGACAGAGAGACTTCCCTTTGTCTTCAATAAGATCTGGCATCTGTCCCCAATCAAAGACCGAGTATCTATCAGAGAAGATAAATCTCCCTATCTTGCCTTTTACCCTTACCATATCTTTTACACTTCCCATAGGTATCTTCTCCTTCAATTATAATCTAAAAGGGATGAAGAAATGGAAGCTCTTCATCCCTTTTAGTTAAGGAGGGGGATTTTTTATATATACATCTCTTGAGAGGAGGGAATGATTTCCTTCCTTGAGATAAGCACCTTATCTGCAGTCTTTCGTTTTTTGAGCAGGCTAACTCTATCAGCATCTACAAAATCAATCGCCTTTACCTCACAGAATCTTACACACTGGGGATCCCCACCACAAAGATCACACTTAAATACCTTTCTCTCTATGGGATTATAGTTCATACCCCCAAAAGGACACACCATTACACAGCTTCTACAACCAATACAGAGGTCATAGTCAATCTTTACAAAGTCATAGTCTTCGTCTCTGGATATGGCCTTTACAGGACATACATTCATACAGGGGGCATCTTCACACTGCCTGCAGGTTACCGGGATATACAGGCCTTCCTCTTCCTTCTTTATAATCCTTATTCTGCTCCTCTCTGGATTGGATACTCCATCATGAACCACAGAGCAGACAAGCTCACACAGTCTGCAACCTGTACACTTTTCATAGTCTATCAATAGCACCTTTTCCATTTCTTTTCCTCCTTAAAGAAGATGAGAGGGTTCATTATCTATTCCCAATCTCTTAAGGGTCTCTTCAGTAGGCACACCGTTTTCATCCCATCCATGATGCTGGTAATATTCATCCAGCATCTTCTTAAATTTATCTCTATCAATCTTGGCACCAATTACATCAGGGGCTCCCCTTAGACATGGTTCATCAAAATATCTATCCACAAGCCAATCACACTTTGCAGGATCATCATTTCGCTGACCTTCCCTGAGATTAAAGAGCCGTTCAATATTATAACATCTTTCAGCAATCTCCCAGAGTTCTTGAGGAGTAAATTCAAGACCAGTATTATAATAGATCACCTTTGTCCACTCTTCAAAATTGGGAAGGGTTGCACCTAAGAATACCGTATGATATTTACATATACCTAAGCAATCTACTGCCATATAGCAGTTTTCCTGCCAAAACACCATCCATGCCTTCCCTTCATAAGAGGTATGCTCAGAGCTGAGCGGTCCTTCATAGGGGATGGGGTTACTATAGATCTTTCTGAGCACCGGTTCAGGAAGATGATAGAGGTCTATTGCAGGTCTGCTCCTTAAATGATCCGAACCTCTTGTTGCAGTTGCAATTCCTAAGGCAAGTGCAGGAGTGGGTCTTTCATCTGAGTGCAGATTCTGCATTCCTTTTACATGGACAAGGTATTTGATGGAATCTTTTCCTATCTTTTTGGCTGCTGGAATACCTCCATCTGCAAGGACATTGCCCAACCATCCCTTACGATTACATATCCTGTGGACCATCTCCAACAGAGCCTCATCATTTCCAAAGCGAAGATCCAGCCCCTCAGTCTCTTTATCCGTAATAATTCCCTTTTCATAGAGCTCCATTGCCCAGGAGATAAGGCTTCCGATTTCGAGATTATCCACACCATATTGATTTACTAAATGATTTCCTGTAAGCAATGTCTCAATACTTCTACAATCTGGCTCTGAACAAAATGCACCTATGGAGGTATATTCAGGTCCTTCATCATAGACACCTTTATAAGGGCCGCTCGGAATACGATATTGGCCACGACAGTGCACCTGACACGCAAAACAGCCTGTCATATGATAGGGGCCAATTGTCTTAGTGGCCGCTTCATCAATGGCCTCTGGTTCTACCTCATCAGCATATTCCAATTGATTATATTGAAAGTTCCTGTTTCTTACTCCTCCCCAGCAATTAGTTGCACCCCAAATAAAAGGAGTTCCAAGTTTTCCCTGGGTCTGACTTACCTTTGCCTTAGTGATCTGTTCAATAAACTTCTTATTGTATCCTAAGGCATCCATGGGATGGGCAATCTTTATATCCATTGTGCCTCTTACTGCAATGGCCTTAAGATTCTTTGAACCCATCACACATCCCATACCAGTTCTGCCTGCAGCGTTTTTAAAGCCCGTCATGACATTAGCAAAACGGACCAGATTTTCTCCAGCAGGTCCAATCACTGCACTCTTGATCTCTTCATCTCCAAGTGCATCCCTAATGGCCCATTGGGTCTCAGTCGTGGTCTTTCCCCAGAGGAACTCGGCATCCCTTATCTCAATCTCTCCGTTATGAATCCATAAAAATACCGGTTTCTTTGCCTTTCCCTTTATCACTAAATGATGAAATCCTGCCCATGCAAGCTCTGGTGCAAAAAATCCACCCATATTTGCACTTCCAATAAGTCCGGTCAATGGAGATTTGGCCATAAAATGGCTGCGAGCGGTTGCAGATGCACATGTCCCTGCAAGTAATCCTGCACTCACTATGAGAACATTATCTGGTCCCAATGGATCGCATCCCTTTTCTGTATGATTATAGAGTAGATATGCATCAAGGCCTCTTCCCCCCAGAAACTTCCTTCTCACTCCCAATGGGATGGATCTTATCTCCACACTTCCTTTACTCAAATCGATATATGCTATCTTTCTATTTAGTGCCATAGCATTTCCTCCTTTAAACCTCCTAATTATAGCTGCCCCTCTGACTGAAGCTGTTTTATACGCTCCTCTGCAAGCCTCCTATTTACCTCCCAGACAGGACCCCTAATGCGGGGAAGTTGTGGATTAACCCATACAAGCCTATATTCCATTCCACATCGGGGACATTTTACCCTATCTGCACCAGGAGGAGGCTCAATCCTGTCCATACAGCTTGGATTGTGACACCTGACCTTTCCAAAGGTCCTGGATTTACTCAATTCTTGTGATGATGAAAGGGTTTCTTTAACCTTTTTCTTTTTCATATCCCTTCACCTCTCTTTTATTTTTCTTTGGCCATGAGCTATAGATATAGAGACTTTCTATAAACTCCTCTTTTTTGCATCTATCACATAGCTGTAATAAGGGCGTTAAGATTCGGCCTTTATCTCCTTGGATCAAGATTTCATATTCTGTCTTTGGCATAATATAGCTTTTACATCTATAACAGAAGTGTCCATATTTATCAAATCCATTTGAAATGAGAAGGGTTCTAAGGGAAGTCATAAATGAATGAAAATCTATACCACAGGGGCACTTCTCTGTGCATCTGTTGCATGCCAGACAGAACCAGATATCCTCATTATCATATACACTTTCAGGGTTAAAAAGCACTTTTTCTATGACCCCTCTGGGTGAATATCTGTATTCAAGTCCTTCGTAGAACTGATTCATCGGGCATATTGCTGAACATTTGCCACATTCAAGACAGTAATTGAGCCTGTTTTCCTCAATGAGTCGTTGAATCTCTGTTCTTAATATATCTCGATCCATATTAGTTCATTATTATGAACTGACCTATAAAAGTTGATATTTCTTTTGTCAAGAAAAATATTGCAATATTTGTAAATTAATAATAAATACAGATTAAATTATTGTTCAGCATAAAGAACGATGGCTAAAAGATATAGAGCCCCTTCAGTAAGAAAGGCATTTGAGATATTGAGATATATTGGAACAAGCAGGAATGGAAGAGGTATAAGTGAAATTGCAAGGGAACTGAATATGAGTAAGGGGACAGTTTATGGAATAACCCATGCCTTGGAGGAAGTGGGGGCTCTATATAAGGATCCCATAAAGAGGAAGTTCTATCTGGGCATGGCCTTAATGGAACTCAGCAGATCCACCCTTGCCTTTATGGATATCAGAGATATGGCACGACCCATTATGGAAGAGCTAATGGAAAAGGTTCAGGAAACGGTATTTTTGGGTTTCTTAAATGGGGAAAGGGTCACCATTGTGGATGTGGTGGAGTCAGATCAGGATATAAGGATAATCTCACCAAAAGGAACAAGTATTCCCCTATTTGCAGGCGCAGTGGGGAAGGTCTTCCTTTCCATGATGGATGAAAATAGAGCAAGAGATATTATTAATAGAAAGGGGCTACCCAGATTTACTGACAATTCTATAACTGATCCTGATCATTATATCCAGATCTTAAAAGAGGTCCGCAAAAAGGACTATGCCACAGATTATGAAGAATATCTCATAGGGGTTAGAGCAGTGGCATCTCCTATAAAGATCATTAGAGGTGTTCCTTTTGCCTTATGGGTTGTGGGTTTTAAAAGAACACTTGATGATAATAAGATGGAGCTGTTAAAAAGAGAGATAAAAAAGGCCTCTTATAAGATATCTAAGAAGATAACCTATTCTGTTTAACACCAGACCATCTCTTATAGAGTTGATGCTCTATTTTAAAATGATCCAAAATCTTCCCAATAATATGATCTATTATGTCCTGTATGCTTTTAGGTTGATGATAAAAGGAAGGAATGGGAGGCAGGATTATGGCTCCCATTAAAGCGGCCTTCTTCATAAGCTCTAAATGTCCCATATGAAGAGGGGTCTCTCTTACCACCAGAATCAGTCTTCTTTTCTCTTTTAAAGTCACATCTGCTGCACGCACCAGCAGATTGGTATTAAAGGAGTTTGCGATTCCAGATAGACTCTTTATGGCACAGGGTATTACCACCATTCCTTCGGTTAAAAAGGAACCACTGGATATGGGGGCTGTCATGTCATCCTGGGCGTATGAAAAGGATGCCATCTCTTCCACATCTTCTAACCTATAATCTGTTTCAATTTCTATATTTTTCTTTGCCGCCTCTGTAATTACAAGATGGGTTTCCCAAGAGCCCATCTTTTTTAGAATTTCAAGTAGCCTTATTCCATAAATTACACCACTTGCACCCGATATCCCAATTACTATTCTTTTTTTCATCATTCGCAGTAACTATTACTTCTTTCTGCTTGACCAGAATCTCTCCCAAAAGTCTCTGTCCTGATCCTTCCAGGCGGCACCCCATCTTGTCTCAAAATAGGAGGAGGGAAGCCTCTCTCTCCATGATTCCCATGGATCTTTTCTTTCCTCTATTGCCTTAAAGATATCTGATAGAAAATCTGGAAGGGAACTCATCTCCTCCTTAGGTATATAGGCACAAGCGCCTTCATTAATTGATCTTTTAAGGTTATCCGCACTAAATGCATGGGCAGTGAACATGGCTGCAGGAATATTCTTTCTTTTTGATATCTCAAGTAGTCTGTATCCATCTACCCCCATGATATCCAATACCACTAAATCATAGTGTCTTGATTCAAGCCGCTCTTTTGCCTCTTCAAAGCTTGATGCAAGGTCAAGTTCACACATGTAAAGGATATCCTTTACAGTATTAAGTACGTCTTTTTCATCATCAACAACAAGAACCCTTTTTCCTTTTAAGATATCAGCCTTTTCCATAAATCCCTCACTCCTTTCTATTTAAAAAGAGTCTCTTTGCGGCTGAGATAAGCGCATCTGAAAATTCCTTATCTTCCAGATTAGCATCCACCTCTATTATCTCAATATTATTATTTGTCAGGTTTTCCTCAAGACCTTTTAAGAAGATCCTATCCTGTTCTGGATTATAGGTTGGATTTCCTGGTCTATCCACAGATGACCATCCTTTTTGGGGAAAAAGGATAACCACTTCTGCTTTCGCCCTATTGAGTTTTTTGCCAAATTCCTTTCCAATATTGTATAATTCCTCTTCTGTGGTCCTGAGCCAGGTTCTGTATCTATCCAGATGATACATGGGACGTTGATAATCAGAAGGTTTATATTTACTCTTTCTAATGGTCAGATGATTAACACTGCAGAGCGTAATAACTTGAGGGATACCCACTGAACATGCAGCCTCAATCCTCTGAGGCCCTGCGTCTCTCATTCCCCCAAACATATGCTCACCTATTCCGCCTGGTGCAAGATCCACCACACCATGAAACAGGCCCTGAAGAATCATCTCATCCATAGCCCTATCCCCAATTCCTGCCGCTGAAAATCCTATTACCTGAAGACCTTCTCTTTCAAGTGCTTCTCTCACCCTGTGCGCACAGCCCTCACATGGCCCAAGCATAGTCATGGCAATTCTCTTTCTATCTGTATCTGTTCTTATGGATGACATCTGGCCCCTTGCCATCTCATGCATTGAAAGGGCTGCACGATCAAGCACATTTTTTAAGAGATCACTCAGACCAGATATCTCAATAACTGAATGAAAGAGCATTATATCGCCAGTTCCTATGTATCTTGTGGAAAGCCCAGGAAGAGCCGCAGTGGAGGAGATCATCAATTTTGGAACTCCAAAAGGAAGCGCCCTCATAACCTCTGTTGCCATCAATGATCCAGTGGAGCCCCCGATTCCTATAACACCCTGGATTTCTCCCCTTTCCCATAACTCCTTTGCCTTCTTAATTGCTCCCCTGATCATCACCTCAGTGCTCTTTGCCCTATCAGTAGAAGAGAGGATCTCCTCCCACTTCCCTCCTCCTGCCTCTGCCACATTCCTTGGTGGTATCTCTGCCTTCCAGAGGCTTCCTTCCTGCATGGATAGATCCATTGTTATGATCTCAGATCCCAGGGCCTTTAATCTATCTCTTAGATATGCAGTCTCCTCTCCTTTTGTATTTAAAGTGGAAATAAGCAATATTGAAGGCATCTTAGAAAATTTCCTCCTATATCAAGACAGTTTTATCCTCTTCATTGCCTGCTCCATAAGAAGTTCAAATCCGCTCTTTTTACCGATCACGGGGCCCTTTTTCTTCTGACTCCACACTGTTTCCGGCCTTGCCTGGACAATAAAGATATTCTCTGGGAATTCCAGATCATTGTCTATTGCCCATTCTATGTCCATGGGAGTGCCATAGTGATCTTCAATCCTCTTTGCCATCTTAACCAGCTCCTTGATCTCTTCGTCCTGAAGACAGCACATATTTTGCATATCCTCTTCCATATCCTTCTCCACCACTTTTCCCTCCAAAGGATCATATACACACTGTATATGTTTTCTGGATATGGTTCTCTCTGTTATCTCAAGCACCACCTTGTCCACCACGAATTTATCAGGAGTAACTGAACCAGAGACCACACTTTCACCCAATCCCCAGCTACCTTCAATCACCACCTTGGATAGATCCCCATCTATAGGGTTAAGAGTAAACATTACGCCAGCGGTCCTTGAATTTACCATCTTTTGAACACCCACGCTGATTAAGACCTTTTCATGGGAAAACCTGTTCTTTATCCTGTAACTTATAGCACGGGGAGTAAAGAGGCTGGCCCAGCAGTCCCTCACCTTAGATGCCACCTCTTCTACCCCCCTGATCCAGAGATATGTCTCCTGCTGCCCTGCAAAGCTTGCAGTGGGAAGATCCTCTGCAGTGGCACTGGAACGCACTGCCACCGGAAGATCCTCCACACCACATACATCGCAGAGATCTACATATCTTTTTTCTATAGCACTCTTTATTTCCTGTGGAATATCTATGGATCTTATATGATCCCTTATCTTCAGGCTTTTATTGTTGAGATCTTCCACATCTTCAGGGGAAATCTGTGATAATATGGAAAATATTTCATCCCTGATTCCGCCCTTCTCCAAAAAATCCAGATATGCCTTTGTGGTAACAGCAAAACCAGGGGGGACCCTGATACCCGCTCCTATCATCTCTCCAAGAGATGCATTTTTCCCCCCTGCTTCAAGAATTGAATCCCTGCGAAGTTCCTTAAAGTCCTTTACATATTCCATTACACCTTTTACCTCCTACTCGGCTCTCTTCAAAATAGTTACCACTCCTTCATCACCATTTACTTTTATGATATCTCCTGTCTTTATAACAGATGTGGCAATCCCACAGCCTGTAACAGCTGGAAGCCCATATTCACGACACACAATAGCAGCATGGCTTGTAAGCCCCCCTATGTCTGTCACAGCTGCCTTTATCTTTGTAAATACCGGTGCCCAGGATGGGTTAGTGGTAGGACATACCATAATCTCTCCTGCCTGAAGTTTGTCCAGATCTGCTAAGGACTTGAGCACCCTTGCCTTTCCTTCTGTAACACCAGAGGAGGACGCAAATCCCTTAAGTTCACTTACCTCTTCACCTTCAGGAACTTCCACACCTTTTAGCCATTCCTTTACTTTCTCTGTCGTGATTCCCCATAGCATCACAGTGAAAGGTTCTGCCACCTCTTCAGGTGGAACACCCAGGGCAGGCGGTGGATTCCATTGCCTGGCAGCTTCCAGGATCCTCCTTCTCTTTTCCGCCTTTCCTTTATAGTAGCTTGCTCTTACAGGAACATCCACTCCAAGTGCCCAGGCAGTGGAAAGCTCAGTGAGTAGCTGTGGGATCTCATACCTGTTGAACATAAAGATATCGTCCACCTCATTTAACATGTCATATTTTACAAGTAGCTGGCCAAATTCCCTGACCTTCTTAAACCAGATGGTGTGGAACCAGTGCTCAACCCAGAACAGATGATCCTCTGCAAATCGATATATGGTCCTTATGATATTGTATGAGTCATCAAAAGATTTTCTATCTTCCTCATTCTTTATGAGTTTTCTATACTCCTCCAGCACCCTTTCCCTTTCCTTTTCTATATCTTCCAGTGATCTTTCTATCTTTTCACCTTTTCCCAATCTCTCTATGTAGCTCTTGATATAGCCAAAGGGGATTTCAGGATGTGTGATCCAGCTTCCTTCATAATGAAACCATCCGCTTCCATTGGAAACATAGAACCATGGATCCTTTGCCTTTTCATATTCCTCAAGCCACTGTTTTCCATCATCACTCTGCTGAAGCTGAGAGATCTTCTCTTCCACTTTCATGTCTGATTTCAATATATCAGCGACACCTTTAAGGGATGTGGCAAGACGGGAGAGCCTGCATAGCTCTTCTTCTGGTTTAAACATGGCAACATAGGCACCTGCCACCATCTTTCCTATGGCACTTTCACTAATTCCAGGGAAGAGCCTTCTGGCCACATCTGCAAACATAAGGTATGCAAGATAGGAGAGATTGAGCATTTCAAAGTGATATTGCCATCCCTTAAACATCATATTTACCAGTTTATCAAATGCCTCCATAAGGTCGTAGGATACATAGCAGCCAGTGGGAGCAGGAAGGACCTGATCTTCTGGAACAAATTCAGGCAACTCTTTGGGAACAGGGAGGCTGTCCATCTCCTCTCCCAATTTCTTGAACTTCTCTAACCACTTGTCCCACAGCTCATCATAGTTCTTAAAGACATGAAATACCCTCTTTTCAAATAGCTGAGCCTTTTTACCGATTACCTCTTCTGGTGGAGGGTTTATAGCACAGATATACATGTAACATCCTACCATACGCTGTGCTATTCCCTGTGCCGGAGGGATACAGAATACCCTTGTGGTATACTGAGAAAGGGATATCTGCCATGCCTCTTGAAATATGAGATCTAAAGGAGGCAAGGGCTCAGGATCATGGATCTTATCCTGATACCAGAATTGTCTCTTTTCCCACTCCTCCCTGTCCTTTGAAAAGAGGTAATGGGAAGGATACATCTCCTCCCATCCATCCAGCTCTGGGGGAGTTTTAAATTCGTGGGGGTCAGGGAATTTGCCTCTTTCTTTCATCTCTTCCTCCTTTCTTTTGATGGGTTAATGGTTTGACCAACATTTGAACAGGATTTATTAGGACCTTTTAAGATATTTTTTAAGAAACATAAAGATGCATAAAAGATCTTGTCAATTGCATTTTATTTATGCTATTTATAAATTGAGATTATGGAAAATTATTTATTTTATTTATCTTATAGATAATTAAAATTGTTAAGAATTGAGTAATTTAGGATGATCAACTTTAATCATCTCAGGATCTTTTATGAAACCGCAAGGTATATGAGCTGCACCAAGGCCGCTAAAAATCTCTTTATTACCCAGCCTGCTGTTACAGCCCAATTGAAGATATTTGAAAAATTCTGTGGTTTTAAGCTATTTAAAAAGAGGGGCAGAAGGATTCATCTTACTGATGAAGGAAGGGTTCTCTTTGACCTTGCAAAAAAGGTATTTGAATTTGAAAGAGAGATTGAAAATACCATTGAAGAGCTTCAAAAGTTAAAAAGAGGGCTTCTAAGAATAGGAACCACCAAAACATATGCCAGGTTTTTTATGCCATACATTGTTCAGAACTTTAGATGTAGATATCCAGGGATAAAGATCTTTCTAAATGAAGGAAGCTCAAAAGATATCCTTCTCAGTCTCCTTGATTTAAAAAATGAGATTGGGATAATTGCAATGGTTGAAAACTATCCTGATATCGAGGTCATCCCTTTTGCCCATGAAGAGTTGATCCTTATACTTCCTCCAGGACATCCTCTTACAAAGGAAAAGGAGGTATCGATTGAAGAGCTTATGGATTATCCCCTGATTATGAAGGAGGAAGGTTCAGGAACCAGAAAGATTGTGGACAGGCTCTTTAGCGAAAAAGGGATAACCCCTAATATACTTATGGAAACCAGTAACACTGAGTTTATAAAACAGCTTGTAAAGCAAGGAAATGGGATATCCTTTGTGGTGAAAGATGCAGTTTATAAGGAGTTAAAAAAAGGGGTCTTAAAGAGCAGACCCCTAGAGGGTAAAAGGCTGTTTTTAGATATATCCATTGCCTATCTAAAGACCCAACCCCTCTCTATTGCTGCAACCAGATTCTTAGAAATGCTAAAACAGATGGCCCAGGGACTCAGACCTGGCTATGGCATTCGTGAACTTATATCCTATTTAGATAATAACCTCCCTGCCGTTTCCATCCCTTAATAAAATAATGGAATATCTGATACCCGGGCCTTATATATCCTGCATAGCATGGTCCTGAGTGGCCAAGATCCTAATGCCTTATCTATACCCTTATCTGGATCCTTTTCAGTCAGCACATTCACATTGGATATCCAGACTCCATGAAGCCAAGGCTCCTCTGGAGGAAGTTCAGGATACCACCAGCCATGCTGGGCATGGACAACTTTTGGGTCTATCTCGTCCACCAATCTGCATCTCTGAACTATCCTACCTCGTGGTGTCTCAATCCAGACCCAGTCTCCCTCTTCTATTCCATAGTTTTTAGCAGTTTCAGGATGTATCTCCACCTGGGGATAGGGATAGGCCTTTCTGAAGGTCTGGATATTCCTGAATTCTGAATGGAAATAGGGTAAAAATCTACCACCTGTAATAAGAATAAGAGGATATTCCTTCGCAAGTTCTGGACTGCTTATGGGACTTTCAGGTGGTTCCTCAAACTTGGGAAGTGGATCATACCCCAGTTTTTCTAGTATTGTAGAATAGAATTCCACCTTGCCCGTAGGTGTTCCAAAACCTTTATTTATGTATTTTTTAAATTCTCTCTTTTCAGGAAACCACTTGCCCATTTGAACCAGCTCTTTAAAACTCAGTCCTATGGGCCTTAGTCTATAATCATAATATTCCCGAACACTTTCCCAAGGCCAATATTCCTTTTGTCCAAGCCTTATTCCCAATCCTCTCCAGAAGTCAAAATCATCCCTTCTGTCATACTCCCCTGTGATGGTCTTTGGAAGGGCCGCCTCTCCTGCAATAATCAATGGAGTGGTATTATGGTAATTAAATATAAAATCCCTCTCTAACCAGTCTGCTGCTGGTAGCACATAGTCTGCAAGCTGAGCAGTGGGAGTCCAGACCTTATCCACTACCACTAAAAGCTCTAAATTTTTTAATGCCTTATATACCAGTTTTATATTTGGCATGGTAAGCATGGGATTACATGCGACACATATCAGACCCTTTATAGGGTAGGGCTCCCCATATGCCATCGCATGAAAGATAAGGGGGGCAGATGCACATCTCATATACACCTGAAGATCACATCTTTTACCCCATACCCTTTCCACATTTTTCTGGATCAGCTCATATCCCTCATGGGAATATAGCCTATATTGACTTCCTATCATTTTTTGTGCCTGCTCAGCAGGAAGGATATCGGGAAGCTCAATCTCATGTTCTGTAATTATGGGAGCTGGGCCCATTAGCTCCTCTCCCCCTTCCACATCTATCATGCCAACTAAAGCAGGCATAAGATAGCGACAGAGTAGCGCATTTAGAGAATTGGGCTGATGTGCAACACCCATTCCTTCCATCATACATGAGGGTCTTTTTGTTGCATAAATCCTGGCTGCCTTTATAATATCTTCTTCTTTTAAACCAGTTATCTCAGCACCTCTACTTGGGGGATATTCCTTTAGCCTATCGCTTAACTTATCAAAACCATATGTCCAATTATTTACAAACTCTTTATCATAAAGATCCTCGTTCACAATTACATTCATCATTGAAAGCAGAAGTGCAGCATCTGTACCTGGTCTCAATCTCAACCAGATGTCTGCATGCTTCACTATATCAGATGGTCTGGGATCTGCCACAATAACTGTCGCCCCCCTCTTCCTGGCCTGCTCTACGCCATCCCTTATTGTCTGATGACTCGGAATAGGATTTCGACCTACAAAGAAGATACAATTTGCCTTCTCCAGCTTTTCCACATTCATCCAATATGGCCACCATCCCAACACCATACATGCCACCACTGCGGAATTTCCATGACAGATGTGTGCCTGGCCGAAGTGATTTGGACTTCCAAAGAGGTTGAAAAAGCGAGTTCGGAGTTCTTCATAAGATCTGCTGGTTCCGTGCTGATGTGCCACAGCCTCTGCACCATATCTATCCCTTATGGATGAAAGCCTCTCCGCTATCTCATCTAAGGCCTGATCCCAGGATATCTGTTTCCATCTATTTTCTCCTCTCTCTCCAACTCTCTTCATAGGAAAGGTGGTTCTGGTAGGACTATAAAATATCTCCTTTGCTATCTTCCATCTGGGACATCCTTTTATAGGGGATTTGCTTACACCAAGCAGCCTTCCATCCTTAACATACACATCCAAAATACATCTGGGCTTGCACCAGAAACACATGGATCTCTTTACCTCTGCATCTTTATATTCCCTTTCCATAATAATCCTCCTTTAAGGATGTAGATATATTTTACACTTTAGAGCTTCAATCAAGGATTATTCAAGGAAAATAAATTGTCTTAAGAAATAAGAATTTTTTATAACTTTTTATGGTAATGTCTTCTATTATTAAACATGGAAATCAGAGACCTCTTTTATCCTTTTAATACAGTCAAGAAACGCTTTGGTAGGAAAGGTAATCTGATCCTTGAGGTAGGCAATGGTTATATCCAGATATATCTTTTGCCCTTTAAGGGGAAGTCTTGCAATCCTCTTATTTTGGATATCTTTCTTTACTGCCTCATACAATAAAAAGGAAATCCCATTTCCCTGCTCCACCATGCTCTTAATGATCTCCACATCACTTGCCTCCATTATTATCTTTGGCACATAGCCATATCTCTTAAAAAGGTCCTCCACAACCCATCTTGTCCCAGACCCTGATTCTTTCATTATTATAGGTTCTTGTGCCAGCTCATGAAAGCTAACGAATCTCTTCTTCAATAGGGGATGTGAAATATGAACAATGGGAATGATCTCCTTCATACTAAATAGCTCATATCTAATATCAGGAAGTTCGAGCACCTTAGATACTATTGCCACCTCATTTTTCATCTCAATGAGGCCATTTATGAGATCTTGTGAATTCCCTTCCTCAACCTTTATCTTTATTTCAGGATGGTCCTTATGGAAATATTCTATAAGGGAAGGAACAAAATAATGGGCATAGCTCCTTCCGCTTCCAATATGAAGAATTCTATCTTTTAATTTTCTTATATCTTCAATCACCTCTTCCAGCCTCTCTTCATATTCAAATATCTTTTTCGCATACTCAAATAGCCTCGCACCTTCCCTTGTAAGAATTAGCTTCCCTCCTCTCTTTCTTCTAAAAAGCTGTAGTTGCAGATCTTTCTCAAAGAGCCTGATCTGTGTGGTAATGGCAGGCTGAGATACATATAGTTCTTTTGCAGCCTTAGTAAAGCTTAGATGCCTTGCGCTCCAATAAAATGCTCTAAGCTGATTCAGATTTATCATCTCTTCCCTTCCATCATATGGATCATAATATCAGATGCAAGGCGAGCAAATCCATCATCATTTATATGAAATTCAACCTCAATTATCTCAATTACTGGATTTAGCCTCTCTTTAAGCGTGCTGATGAATATATCCCTCATCTTGGGATCATATAATGGGCCTCCTTCACGATCCGCCTCTGACCATCCTTTTAATGGAATAAGAATCTTAGTGTGATTGGGAGCCTTGTTCAATTTTTCTGAAAGCCATTGTGCCACAGCCCTTGTCTCATCTTCATTTAATCTGATTCCAGATCTAAAATCATAGAAAAATATCTTTCTATCTCTGTATATGGAAGGGATATTTTTCCTTGTAAATTCAAGCACAGCACAATCTAACCCCCCTGGAACCACAAGCCTTGGTATAGGATTTTCTGAGGGAGGATCTAATCTCTCTGGCCCTATGCCACTACAATAACCTTTCAATAGCTCATCAGCAAGCTCATGGGTAGCAAGATCTAAGATGGCATCAAAAAACCCATCCCTTGCTAGTGCTTCCATGGCCATTCCACCTGTTCCATTTGCATGAAACGCCACCACCTCATATTCCATATCTTCCAGACAATCCTTTATCTTATGAGCACCACTATCTATAAATCCAAACATGGTAAGCGCAATCCTTTTTTTATCTGATCTGGGATTCCATTTGGGCTCAGCCATTCCACAGACTGCGCCTGCTGCCATATCCAAGATCCTTCCCAGAATACTGTTTATACCCAGTATGTCAGTCACACTGTGTATCATGGTTATGTCCTTTGTGCCCACTATCTCTTTCATATTTTTAGATGCCACTGTGGATACCATAACTTTGGGAACTCCTACAGGTAAGGAACTCATAATGGTTGTGGAAATATGGGTTCCAGTTCCTCCTCCAGCGGATATAATCCCGGCAATTCTCTGCTCTTTTTGGAGGTCTTTTAGGATCTCTATGGCCTTCTCCATACTCTTTTTTATTGCAAGATCCCGATCTTGTGGTCTTTTCCTAAACAGTTCTTCAAATAGATCCCTATCACATGGAAAGGTAGAAGGTGCACCTGTTCCCACATTTATGCTGTAGGTTTTAAATCCTCTCTTTTCCACGGCCTCTTTTAAAAATTGGTGTTCTCTGCCTTTGCTATCAAATGTTCCTATTATCACTATAAATCTATCTGAATTCTTCATAAATTATCCCTTCCTCTGTTTTTCATCTAAATTTAAGGAGATGGAATTTTTAAGGTTTTCAAGCATCCTTAAAAAGGCCCATGCAGGCGGAGAGAGGTGTCTCCTTTGAAGGTATCCGACTCCAAGTTCAATCTTAGGAGAACCTTCGAGTATCCCCACTGCCTTAAGAAATCCTCTTTTAAGCTCTTCTTCCACCACATATCTTTCCAGGAAACTCACCCCCTTATCCTGACGAACCATCTCCTTTATCAGATCCACACTTCCTGATTCCATACCCACATTGGGTCTTATCTTGAACTTTGAAAGATATTCAAAGATAGCATCCCTGATCCCTGAACCTTCCTTGGGGACAATAAGGGGTATGTAGGAAAGCTCTGATATGGATATCTCTTTTGTATTTATGTGCCTGCTGTGTCTTGCAGCAATCAGAATCAATTCCTCCTCCCTTATCACCTTTACCTTTAGCCTCTTTTCATTGGGCCTATAACGCATAAGCGCGAGCTCATTGATATTATTTAAGATATTATGGATCATCTCTGAGCTGGTCCCCTGATCCAGCACTATCTTAATCCCTGGATAGTTATCCTTAAATCTGGCTATCAGCGCTGGCATTATATACTTTGCAGGTGTCTGTGTGCAACCTATCCTAAGCTCTCCTGTCTTTGCAGTGGTTAGGTCCTCAAAGTAGCTTTCCATCTCCTCTATCTTTCCAAATATATCTTTGCTCCTCTTAAATATGGAATTCCCTATCTCCGTTAGCTTTATGGAATTCCCATCTCTGTAAAGTAATTTAAGCCCCAAGGATTCTTCAAGCTGTCTGATCTGTTTGCTTACCGCCGGAGGTGTTACCATAAGCTCCTGCGCTGCCTTTGCAATACTTCTTAGCTTTGCCGCAAGATAAAATGCCCTTAATTGATTCATATTAAGAATCATGATCTTTTGCCTATTAACTTTTTGTAAATTGCTATTAACATTTTTTATTTTGACAATTCAATAAAATTTTATTTCAAAAAGTATAATCATTTTTGAAGAAAGGAGGGCATATATGAAGGACCTGAGGGAGTTTATAGAGCAGGCAGAAAGCAGGGGGCTTCTTAAAAGGATTAAGGCAGAAGTAGACTGGGATCTGGAGCTCTCCCATATTGCCAAACTCAATGAAGAGAGAGGTGGGCCAGCACTGCTGTTTGAGAATGTTAAGGGCTATAATTCTCCGGTTTTAACTAGTGTCTATACTACCACTGAGCGACTCTCTTTTATTATGGGAATTCCATTGGACTCTAACCTTGTGGATCTTATGAGACTGTGGGTGGAAAAGAATGAGCAGAAGATCCCGCCTGCTTGGGTAGATAATGGGCCATGTAAGGAGAACAAGATGGAAGGGGATGAAGTGGATCTGTTCAAGTTCCCTGTCCCTAAATTCTATCCCAAAGACGGGGGAAGATATTTTGGAACTGCCCATTTTGTGGTGACAAAAGATCCTGATAGCGATTGGGTCAACTTAGGGACATATAGATTGCAGTTGCTAAATAAAAATACACTTGGAACTCAATTTATTAAAGGAAAACATGCAGATATCATGCTTAAGAAATATCAGGCATTGGGAAAACCCATGCCTGTGGCAGTAGTAATTGGTGGGGATCCTCTGCTCTTTTTGATGGGCGCGGCCAGAGTATCTGCCTTTGAATGTGAGTATGATCTTGCTGGCTCCATAAGGGGGAAGCCCATTGAGGTAGTAAAATGTGAAACTTGTGATCTACCTGTCCCTGCCACGGCTGAGATTGTGGTTGAAGGAATAGTGGATCCTGAAAAGACGATGCCAGAAGGCCCTTTTGGTGAATATACAGGCTATTATTCAGGAATTGGCACCACCCCACGAAACTATATTGAGGTAAAGTGTGTTACTTTCAGAAATAATCCCATATTTCAGGCAACAACCGTGGGAAGGGCCGTAACTGACACCCACATGACCATGGCACTTACCTATGGCGCAACCCTTTGGCAGCAGCTAACTGCCATGAAGATTCCAGGGATTAAGGCCGTATATTGCCCTCCTGAAGGAGCCGGTAGATTTATTGCCATCATATCTGTTAAAACCATGTATCCTGGACATGCTAATCAGGTGCTCACCGCTGCCATATCCACAGAGATGGGCGCTTATGGACTTAAGACAGTAATTGTGGTTGATGATGATATTGATCCTTGGGATATTCCAAGGGTCCTATATGCTTTGGCATTCAGGGCTCAACCTAATAGATGTGAGATCATTAGAAGAGGAAGATCTACCCCCCTTGACCCATCTCTACCCATTGAGGCAAGGGAAATCACTGGAAGACTCCTTATTGATGCAACTATCCCCTATGAATGGAAGGAGAAACCAATTCCTATAGAACTTGACCCTGAAATTGTAAAGAGGATCGAGGGCAGGTGGAAGGAGCTTGGCCTTGATTAACAAAAAAATTACATTGGGAGGCACTATATGAAGCCCATAAGATATACAGAGAAGATGGTAAATGAATTTTTAAAGGATGGATATTGGACCCAGGAGACCTTTTTTGATTTCTATGAAAGAAATGCAAAAGAGCTGGGAGATAGAGAGGCGCTGGTGGACTCCCGATACAGGGTCACCTGGGCCGAGGCGAAGAGGCTTGCAGATGCAATCGCTATGCTCTGGGTTGAGATGGGAATACCTAAATTTTCAAGAATAATAATCCAATCTCCTAATAGCGTTTATGGGTTTTTATCCAGAATAGCAGCAGAAAGAGCAGGCCTCATCTCCCTTACGGTATATCCATATCTAAGGGAAAGAGAACTGGAATATATGGTCGAAAGAACAGAGGCAACTGCTGTTGTAATTCCAAGTATATACAGAAAATTCAACTATCTTGAGATGTATAGGGGGCTAAAAGAGAGATTTAAGTCTTTGAAATACATATTCCTGTTTGATGATACAGTTCCAGAAGGTGCCCCATCTGATACCTATTCCCTTACCACCATGGCAAAGGAAAGGGCAGAAAAGGACATAGATCTTGAAGAATTACAAAAAAGAAGGCTGGACCCCCTTTGGAATGTGGCAATCCTCACCACTACCACAGGGACCACGGGACTACCAAAGCTGGTGGAATGGCCTATAGCCCCCAGGCTCTGCACCTCAAAGGCAAGGGTGGATATATGGAGCCTAACCAAGGATGATATCACCATGGCCATCGCACCCCATGCAGGAGGGGCAGCGGGAACCCTTACCTATTTTGCAGCTCCTGTGGTAGGAGCAAAGACAGTGATGCTCGAAGAGTTCAGTCCTGAAGGGGCATTGGAGCTTATTGAAAAGGAAAAGGCCACTGCAATCGGAGTAGTGCCAACTCATCTTGTAAGAATGCTGGATGCAGGGGTTGATAAATATGATATGAGTTCACTTAGATTTATTAGATCTGCGGGTGGATATCTATCTCCCCAATTGGCACAGGAGGCAGAAGCCGCATTTGGTGCTGTGATTACCAGTGACCTTGGAACCCAGGATGTGGGATCCATATCAGGTTGCAGGGTGGAAGATCCTCCAGAGCTTAGAAGAAGAACTGTAGGAAGGCCGCTTCCAGGTAACAGAGTCAGACTTTTAGATGAAGACGGAAAGGAGGTTCCAGAGGGGGAACCAGGTCAACTTTGGTTTAGAGGACCTCATAGTCCTGCCGGATATTACAGAGATGAGGAGCTAACCAGCACGGTCTTTGATCCAGAGGGATGGGCAACCACTGGGGATATCGTCAGATGGGAGCAGGGATGCCTTCTGATTATGGGAAGAGCCAAGGATATGATAATAAGGGGAGGGCAGAATATCTATCCTGCAGAAATTGAAGGTCTTTTAAATGAACATCCCAAAGTGGCAAGTGTGGCCATCGTGGGGTATCCCGATAAAGAGATGGGAGAGAGAGCGTGTGCCTTTGTGGTTCCAAAACCTGGTGAGACTTTCACCTTTGATGAGATGGTAGATTTTTTAAAGTCTAAAAAGCTTGCCATGTATAAGCTTCCAGAGAGATTGGAAGTGGTGGATCAGCTTCCCACTGTGGGTGACTCTGGTAAGATTGACAAAAAGGTCCTTAAAAAACAGCTGGAAGAAAAACCTATTAAATAGAATTTCTCAAAAGAATCTTTATAAAAAGGCCAACCTTCTTTTAGGTTGGCCTTTTTAATTTGTGTTGTTTTATGACATGTTATAGGTAATAAATATCCCTTTTAGCATATGTTTTTCGATCTTTCTCATGCTATTATTTTAAGGATGAAAATTCATTAAGATTAATCTCTTTTCTGAATCCAAAGTATACCTCATTGTCTAAGTAATATATGATGATAGGTATAAAACAATAAAGTTTGACCCTAAAATTTTTTAAAAAGGCAGTAATATCTTTTACAGAAAGAGGAATAAGTTCCTTTGTGGTTGGAAATTTTTTTAGATATTTTTTAAATACCTCATTTATTAATAAAGGATTCTTAATCATTTCGATTTTTCCTGCCATTTGAATCCCTCTAATCTCTTGCCAGGAATGCGAGTCTTGATATATGGAAGCTCCTACTTCATAACAACCCATTCCATCAACAATATGTCTGGATTTAGGTGATGAGAAAAAGAAAAAATTCCCTTTGTGAAAAAGATAATAGACAGGTGTTGCCCATGCTTTCCTCTTGTTTGAAACTGCAAGTGTCATTGTATAACAATTATTAATAAGTTCAATAGCTCTTCTCATCAGTGTCTTATCTTCCATACATTAAAGTATACCATTAAGATAATCTAATTTTTATACTATAAAAGAGAAAAGATATACAGATAAATTTAAAACGGTGCTAAAAAGTGGTTCTTTGTGATATCAGTTTTGGAAAATAGAAGAGAGGTTGAAATTATTGCATCTTTATGGTGGAGGCGGAGGGAGTCGAACCCTCGTCCGGGAACCTTCAGCCTAAGCATCTACATGCTTAGCCCGATTTTAAAATTTTTCGCGCTCGGACGATCCATCGGGCAGGATATTCCGAACGCTAACCTGTGAAGAGCCTTCATCAACCTGAACCACAGGTATTTCAGGTTGACTATCCTGCTAAACGACGCCCTTTCAGACCCGCAGGAAAGATCTGAAGGACGGTAGCCGTCTTCTTTATGCGGCTACAGCATATGCATAATCATCGGCATCTGTGTTAAACCCATCTCATTACGAGGAGATGGCACTCGGCATGCAGCTTAAACCTCAATTGTCCCCGTCGAACCCGTTACGCCCCCTCAAAGATCTATATCTTATTTTAATTTCTCAAATAAGTTATGTCAATAATAACCCTTCTTTCTATAATATTCCATCTCCCTTTTTAATTCCCTCTCCTTTATCTCCCTTCTCTTGTCCACCTTCCTCTTTCCTTTGGCAAGTGCGATATCCACCTTTACCCATCCATTCTTAAAGTAGAGCCTCACCGGTATGAGTGTAAACCCCCTCTCTTCGGTCTTGCCAATCAGTCTCTTGATCTCTTTTTTATGTAGCAGAAGCTTTCTGGGTCTGCGGGGGTCAAGATGTGTATGATGGGTATAGGGATATGGGCCTATGTGCATATTGTATAAAAAGACTTCACCTTTTTTAACCTTAGCGTAACTATCTACCAGAGAGACTTTTCCAAGCCTAAGACTCTTTACTTCAGGCCCTTTTAAGACAATGCCTGCCTGATAGATCTCATGGAGATCATAGTCGTGCGCTACTTTTTTATTATAACATATGACCTTTTCATTATCCATTCAGTCTCTCCAAAACAGGTTTGGGTAGTAGGGGACTCATCTTATCATATAGATAGTCTTTAACCTCTTCAGCAGTTTCCATATCCATTATGTTTTCCAGATCCCGCCTTGCATCTTCCATGGACATTGCCCTTATAAGACTCTTCACTATTGGAATATTGGCTGGGTTCATACTTAGATCTGTAATTCCCAATCCCAAAAGCAGAGGTATGCACAGAGGATCACCTGCCATCTCACCGCAAAGGGATATCTCTATACCCTGTCTTGAGGCGGCCTGCACCACCTCAAAGAGCATCCTTATAAGAGAAGGATGATATGGCTGATACATAAAGGATATCTGTTCATTTATCCTATCAATAGCAAGTGCATATTGAATAAGGTCATTGGTTCCTATACTAAAGAAATCCACATATCTTGCAAGGATATCTGCTATCATCACAGCAGAAGGGATTTCTATCATAATTCCCACTTTAAGGCTTTTGTCGTATTCTATGCCTTCCCTTTCCAGCTCTTGAGATGTCTCTTGAAGTATCTCTCTTGCTCCCATTATCTCCTTTACTCCTGATATCATTGGGAACATGAGCTTTATATTGCCATAGGCACTGGCTCTTAGAATCGCCCTTAGCTGGGTCTTGAATATATGAGGTTGTTGTAGACATAGTCTTATGGCTCTTAGTCCCAGCGCAGGATTAATCTCTTCAGTAAAAGAGATATGGGATGCAAATTTATCTCCTCCAAGATCTAAGGTTCTTATAACCACTGAGGAGGGATAGATTAACTGTGCCACCTCTCTGTAATCCTCAAATAGCTCCTCTTCATTTGGAAGCCCCTTACTCCTTAGATAATGGAACTCTGTTCTATAGAGTCCAATTCCCTCTGCCCCATAGTCCTTTGCTGTTACCACCTCCTCTAAGAATTCTATATTAGCCATGACATTTATTCTGTGACCATCCAATGTAAAGGCAGGTTTTTTGCTCTCTTTTAATACCCGTGATTCATAAATCTTATAGTTCAGTTCCTTTTCCTGATAGGCCAGTATGGTGCTATCATCTGGGGAGATGATCACCTCACCGCTATATCCATCTACGATAATAAGATCCCCATCATTTATTCTTATGGTAGCAACCTTAAGGCCCACCACTGCCGGAATATTTAATGCCTGGGCCATGATGGAGGTATGGGAGGTCTTACCTCCCACATCTGTAATAAATCCCATTACCTTACCGATATCCATCTCACTTGTATCCACAGGTGATAGATCATGGGCCACAATAATTACTCTCTGAGTGATATTGGAAAGATCATCCTCTGTATATCCGCTTAGATTCCTCATAATCCTATCTGCAACTGCCTTAACATCTAAGTAGCGTTCCTTTATGTATTCGTCTTTTATCTCATCAAAGACCTTTTCAATATTCTTTACTGCTCTGCTCAAGGCCCATTCTGCATTTATCTTATCCTTTTCTATAGTCTCCACTGCAGCATCTATGAACATCTTATCTTTTAAGATAAGAAGATGGCTATCTAAGATATAGGAATAGCTTTTCAGGTTTTCTGGAAGGTTCTCTTTTAATCTCTCTATCTGCTCTCTGGTCTTATCAATTGCCTCTTTAAATCGTTCAATCTCCCTCTTTACCTGCTCCTCTTTTATAAGATAGTGATAGAAGAAGTGAATACTTGACCTATCTATCACATGAGCCTTTCCGATAACTATTCCCTGGGAAGCAGGGATTCCTTTTAGTCTTTCCATCCCTTCTTTATGTCCTCCTCAATTCTGTGGATCTCTTCATTGAAAAATAGGTTCAATCTCTCCATCAACTGCTTTGCATCGTCTCCATTCGCCTTAAATGTGACCAGATCCCCTTTTTGGCATCCCAAAGAGAGTATGGATAGGATATTCTTTGCATCTACCTCCCTATCCCCTTTCCTCATAAGTAATGAGGATGTATATGAGTTTGCAATCTCCACAATCTTAACTGCCACCCTTGCATGGATCCCCAATTCGTTAATAATCTTAAATTCTTTCTCTATCTTCATACCATTAAGGCAAAGACAATACGATAGTTATCTCTCCTTTTATATCCTTTTTAGAGAGATAGTCCAAGATCTTATCCACATCTCCCCTTCTTATCTCTTCAAATGCCTTGGTCATCTCCCTTAAGATAACCAGTTGTGTTTCCTTTCCCAAAATCTCCCTTATCTCCTCTAATAGTTTTAAGATCCTATTAGGAGATTCAAATAAGACAACAGGCCTATCCTCTCCTCTTATATTTTCAAGCAATCTTTTCCTTTTTCCCCCCCTTCTTGGTAGAAATCCCAAGAATATGAACGAATTGGATGGTATCCCACATACAGACAATGCAGCGGTTATTGCAGAAGGACCTGGAATTGGCACAACCTGTATCCCATTTTCATATGCCTTTGATACCAAGTAGGCTCCCGGATCAGATATCCCGGGTGATCCGGCGTTACTTATATAGGCTACTGATTTTCCCTCATTTAATAATTTGACGATTTTTGACACCCTCTTTTTTTCGTTATGTTGATTAAGGCTTAGCAATGGCTTTCTTATCCCATAATGATTTAAAAGGCGCTTAGAATAGCTCATGCTTTCTGCGACAATGAGATCCACTTCATTCAGTGTGTCAAGTGCCCTCAGAGTAATATCTTTTAGATTTCCAATGGGAGTTGCAACCATATATACCTTTCCTGAGCTTCCCATAATAAAAGCTTTTTTCAATAGGAGATATTAAAGGCATCCTTAATGTATTCCATATCAAACCCCTTATCTCCTATGGAGATCACCATTACATCAAATCTCGCACTTAGATCTCTGAGATTCTCTTTCTTCATATAATAGAGCGCCAAGGAAGAGAGCTTTCTCCTCTTTCTTTTATCTATAGACTCTTTAATTATTCCTGTCCCAACTCCCCTTCTGGTTCTGACTTCTAAAAAGACTATGCAGTCCTTATCTCTTGCAATAATATCTATCTCTCCCAGAGGGCATCTAAAATTTTTCTCAATGCACTTAAGCCCCAATCGTCTTATCTGCCTTAGGGCAATCTCTTCCCCCCTTTTCCCTAGTTGCCTTTTATTTATTGTCATTTCTGAGACCAGACCCTCTTAAATGTTTTCCTATGTATAGGGGAGGCTCCGTATATCTTGAGTGCCTCAATATGCATTCTGGTGGGATACCCTTTGTTTTTAGAAAATCCATATTGAGGAAACTCTGCATCATAGGCATCCATGATCCTGTCTCTGTAAACCTTTGCAATAATTGAAGCAGCAGAGATGGATTGGCTCTTTTGATCTCCTTTTTTAATACATCTCTGCTCAATGGATATGGGAATGGGATATATTCCATCAACCAGTATGAAATCGGGCACAATTTCTAAAGAATATATAGCCCTTCTCATTGCCTCTAAGCTTGCAATTAGGATATTTTCCCTTTCAATAAATTCCTTTGAAACCACACCAACTCCTATTGCTATGGCCTCATTGACAATAAGAGAAAAGAGCCTCTCCCTCTCAGAAGAGGAGATCTTTTTAGAATCCCTTATCCGTGGATATTCCTTCAGCTCAGGAAGTATGACAGCTGCAGCAACCACAGGGCCTGCAAGGGGCCCCCTTCCCGCCTCATCCACCCCGGCAATATGCCTATAACCCTTATTTAAGGCCTCCTTTTCAAAGAGAAGATTATCAGAGGTCATCTATTCCGTTAGACTATCTCTTTTCCTTAATTCTGGCAGCCTTTCCCCTTAGATTTCTGATATAATAGAGACGAGCCCTTCTTACCTTTCCTCGGCTCACCACCTCTATCTTTTCAATAACTGGGGAATGAAGGGGAAATATCCTCTCAACACCTATTCCATAAGAGACACGCCTTACCGTAAATGTGGCTCCAGTGCCTCCTCTCCGTTTCCTTATAACCAGGCCTTCAAATACCTGAATCCTTTCCTTGTCTCCTTCTTTAATCCTAACATGCACCCTTACTGTATCTCCTGCCTTGAAATCCGGAATATCAAGCCTCATCTGCTCTTTTTCAATCTTTCTTATGATATCCATGATCCAATCCTCCTCAATTTTTTCCCAATAGCCTATCTAATATAATAGCAGCCGCTGATCTAACAGATAGGTGATTGTAATCTGTATAACCTTCAATTGGCTCCAATAACATATCCATCTTGTTTATAAATTCCTCTGTTAGACCCCATGCGGTTCCAAATAGGATAAGAATTAATCTCTCCTGCATTATGAGTTTCCTCAATCCTTCATAACTAATCATCTTTTTATCATTATATCTTCTGGCATCCGTTGCAATTAAAATGGGCCTTTTGCCCTCCACCCTCTCTATATCTTCAATGACCTCGTCAAGGGATGATTTAATGGATACCAGCTTTAGTGCCTCTTTTCTTAAAGGATTATACACCGATCCATATCCATCTGTCCAGTGTTTGATGACCTTATATGCCAACTCCCTTTGATCCCTTAGGGGTGTGACAATGAAATATCTTCTTACTCCGTAGGTCCTTGCAACCCGTGCAATATCATGTATATCCAGTGTTGTAATGGCAGATGCGGTCTCTATATAATTCTTATTGTATACAGGATAGTGAAGAAGGGCTATAAATAGATTTGTCACGCGAGACTTTTGCATAACTTTTTTACACTGGGGGTTACACCCCCCTCCGGGTCGGAGACCTTCCGGGTCGGATGACCCTCCAGGTCGGAGACCAGACCCCTGTCATTGCGAGCGAAGCGAAGCAATCTCATACCTTTTATAGATTGCTTCGGGTCTTTTAAGACCCTCGCAATGACAGATTCCATTTACAGCTTTTTTATGAGAGCTTTGAAAAATTCAAAGCCCTTGTCACGATATATTTAGCTCCCTTTTTAACTCTTCTAATACCTTTTTATCTTGATCACTTAATAGAGCCTTTTTAAGTAATTCAGGTCTTCTAAGCAGTGTCCTCTTTAAGGACTCCTTCCTCCTCCATCTCTTTATCCTTTCATGATCTCCCGATAGAAGCACTTCAGGCACCTTTTTACCATCAAATTCTCTGGGACGTGTATATTGGGGATATTTTAAAAGGCCATTGCTAAATGTCTCTTCACTCAGAGAATCTTTGCTGTGTAATACCCCAGGAATCAGCCTTCCAATCACATCTATTATCACCATTGCGGCCAATTCACCCCCACTCAGTATATAGTCACCTATGGATATCTCCCTGTCCACATAATATAATCTCACCCTTTCATCCACTCCTTCATATCTACCACATATTAAAACAATCTGCTTAAATGAAAGCAATTCTCTTGCCATATCCTGATCAAACAGCTCTCCCTGAGGGCTTAGCATTATAACAACTGATCTACCACTAAGCAGCTCTATGGATTTAAGTGCCTTATATATGGGCGATACCTTCATCACCATCCCTGCTCCACCACCAAAGGGCCTATCATCTACTATCTTATGAGGCCCACAGCCAAAATCCCTGATATTTATAAGATTGATCTCCAAGATCCCTTTTTTAACAGCCCTTCCCAATACACCACTACTGATAAGGCCTGAAAAGATTTCTGGAAATAGGGTTAATATATCAAATCTCATATATCTCGCCCATTCCCTCTAAGAGTTCTACAATTATCTTCCCCTCTTTTAGATCTATATTCCTTATTACATCTTCAATTGCAGGAATAAGGATCTCCTTTTCCCCTCTTCTTATAACAAATACATCGTTGCTGCCCGTTTCCATTATATTCTTTACTGTTCCTATATACTTTCCATCCTGAAGATAGACCTTCATACCCAGGATCTCAAACCAGAAATATTCCCCTTCTTCCTTTTTAAGATTCCTCTTATCCACAAAGATGGAAGCACCTCTGAGCGATTCAGCCTGAGTGCGAGAACCTACCCCTTCAAGTCTAAGAAGATAGACATTTTTATGGGGTCTGATATCTAAGACCCTGTATTCAAAATAATAATCCTTTCCCTCTGGTCTTATATAGACACTTCCTGAGGATAAAAAGGAATCCTCTGAACAGGCAAACGACTGAATCCTTACACACCCATCCAGACCATGGGGACGGGTTATCTTAGCTATTAAGACCAGCCGCTCAGGGGATGGCTGTTTAGGACTATTCAATAATCTCTAAGACACACCTCTTATTGATCTTGGTAGAGGCTGCACTCAGAATAGTCCTCATAGCCCGTGCGGTCCTTCCCTGCTTTCCAATGATCTTTCCCAGATCCTCTTTGGCCACTTTGAGCTCAATTACTGATGTCTGCTCCCCTTGAATTTCAGTGACCTTTACCTGTTCCGGATGATCCACTAAAGCCTTTGCCATATAAGCCACTAAATCTTTCATCTCCATATTCCTCCTCCTACCTATTTTTATTCACTTCAACACCACATCTAAAATTAACTGATCTAAATTATACCCTCTCTTTTTAGTATTGCCCCTGCTGCTTCTGTAAGTTTTGCGCCTTTTTCAAGCCAATATTTTACCTTTTGTGCATCTACCTTAATTTCAGGAGGATCTTTTTTAGGGTCATAATATCCTAAGATCTCTAAAAATTTTCCGTCTCTTGGAGACTCTGAATTCGCTGCTATTATCCTATAAAACGGTCTCTTTTTAGCGCCCATGCGAGTTAATCTTATTCTTACAGCCATTCCCTCTTTTCTCTACCTCCTTAATTAGTATTAATTAATTGAAGATACTTGGCAACCCTTTTCTTGTAAATTCCTCCATCATTCTCTTTGTCTTTGCAAAATTCTTTAACAATCTGTTGACATCCTGAACACTTGTGCCACTTCCCTTTGCGATCCTCTTTTTTCTACTGGCATTTATGATCTTATAGTTTCTTCTCTCCTCCTTTGTCATGGAATTTATAATGGCCTCTATCTTTATAAGCTCTCTATCATCAATTTCCATATGCTTCAATTGCTTCAATCGGCCAAGTCCAGGAATCAGACTGAGTATCTGCTGTAAAGACCCCAGCTTCTTCATCTGCCGTATCTGGTCCCTGAAATCTTCCAGATCAAACTCCCTTCTCTTTAACTTTTCTTGAAATCTTATTGCCATCTTTTCATCAAATTCTTCCTGAGCCTTCTCAATCAGGGATAGCACATCACCCATGCCAAGTATTCTGGATGCCATTCTATCTGGATGAAATGGCTCTAATGCACTTAACTTTTCACCTGTGCCTATAAATTTGATTGGGGTTTGGGTTACCTCCCTTATGGAAAGGGCGGCCCCACCCCTTGCATCTCCATCCATTTTGGTAAGAATGACCCCTGTGATATTTAGCCTTTCATTGAATTCCCTTGCCACATTTACCGCATCTTGCCCTGTCATTGCATCCGCAATAAGCAGTATCTCTGTAGGATCAATTCTCTGTTTAATCCTGACCAGCTCCTCCATCAGCTCCTGATCAATATGTAATCTACCTGCAGTGTCTATTATGACCGTATCTGAGCCAAAATGGGAGGTCATGGAAATCGCCTTTTCACATATATCTTCAGGTTTCATACCATCTTCAGGAAGATATATGGGCATGGAGATGTTATCAGCAAGCTTCTTTAATTGGTCAATTGCTGCAGGTCTATAGATATCCGCTGGAACAAGCATGGGATTCCTTCCCCTCTTTCTCAAAAAGAGTGCTAATTTACCTGCTGTGGTAGTCTTTCCTGATCCCTGAAGTCCCACAAGCATTATCTTAAAGGGGGGTCTTCCCAATAATCTCAGATCCTCCCTTTCCCCACCCATTAATCTTATAAGCTCTTCATTTACTATCTTTATGACCTGTTGAGTAGGGGTTAGACTATCTAAGACCTCTTCCCCAATTGCCCTCTCTTTTATCTTTCCTATAAATCTCTTTACAATCCTATAGTGGACATCTGCCTCAAGAAGGGCAATCCGAACCTCCTTCAGAGCATCCTGGATATTCTTTTCAGTGAGTTTCCCTTGGCCTTTTAATTTCTTAAATGTGCGATTTAACCTATCACTTAGCCTCTCAAACATCTTCCTTCCGTATTTTATAGATCTGAGAGCTTTGCATAACCCCCTTTTACACTGGGGGTTACACCCCCCTCCAGGTCGGATGACCCTCTGGGTCGGAGACCAGACCCCCAAAGATTTACTTAAAATAACCCATAATTACAACTCTTTTCTGAGAGCTTTGAATTTTTCAAAGCTCTCAAATCTAAAATTTTTAAATTATTTTTCTTAAACTTTTAATGTCAAGCTAATATTAATAAGGCTGTAAAATTATTCAGATAAATTCTTTTTCCTTATCATGGGGACAAATCTTACAGGAGTTTCCTTTTTAATCCTGCAACTTCCATCCTTCATCTTAAATAAAATTGTAAGATACTGGATACCATATCTTGGCCCTAAGGGCATGCAGAGTAACCCTCCTCTTTTTAACTGTTTTATAAGTGGAGGAGGCACCTTGGGAAAGGCACAGGTTAAAATGATCCTATCAAAAGGGGCATATTCTGGCCAGCCATAATATCCATCACCTATCTTTACTCTGATATTTTTATACCCCAATCTTTGAAGCCTTTTGATTGCCTCTTTAGCAAGGGATTCAATTATCTCTATACTATACACCTCTTTGCAAAGCAAAGAAAGTACTGCTGCCTGATAGCCTGAGCCTGTCCCGATTTCAAGCACTCTGTGATGGGGAGCAAGCTTTAGCATCTCTGTCATAAGGGCCACTATATAGGGCTGGGATATGGTCTGTCCCCATCCTATGGGAAGAGGATGATCTTCATAGGCACGTAACATATCCTCTTTTCGCACAAAGAGGTGACGTGGAACAGTCTTCATTGCCCAAAGAACGCGTCTATCACGGATAGGAGTTCTTCCATCTAAAGGGAACTCAAGCTGTTCCCTTACCATCTTTTCCCTTAAATAGTGGAAAGACGTTCCTAAACAGGGGGTTATATATGTGAAAAAGATTATGAATGAAATAAAGGCAGAGAGAAATCTCATTTTGGCACTTAATTTGCTTTAAATTGTTTTATCATGAAGATATATGAATTAAATCCTCATATCAAGTCCCAGGTTGAAGGTAGAGTCTCAGTGAGAGTAAAGAAGGATTCTTTTACAGATATTCTGAACTCTACCATAGGCTCAGATACATCAAAAGATTATACTGTCAAAAGGGTTCCCACCCTGATAGGTTATTATGATTTGTATATCAGAAGAGAGGAAGAAATTTCCCATATAGGGAATATCAATCTTCCTCTTTATGGTCTAAAGGTCTATATGGAAGATCAGCTATTGAGTGCACCAGGAGGAGATGATTATTACTTTAACTCAGATAGGGTAGAGATGGAAGATACGGATCAGAAGACATTTGGTAAAAGAATCTGGAAGGATTTGGCTGATGCGTATCTCAATTTTAAAAATTTACTTAAGGATCTTATTCAAGGTGCAGAATTTTACTGGAAGGGCAGGGATGGGAATATACACAGATCAAGGAGAAGGGGGCTTTTTGCATCTATCAGGGATTTTTTTAAGGATCTGGGTGATGGAATAAGCTTTGGTATATTCTCCTCTAAAAAGATCAAGGGGATATGGGATAGGATTGTCTATCCTTTTAGAAAGCTTAAAAAAGCACTATTTTATGATCTGTTTCAGGGAGTATGCAATAGTATTGTTCATATTACAAAGGATCTTGTGCTGGGAATCTGGAATCTCTTAGAGGTGGTTCCAGATTCCACAATTGGTTCCTTGGGAAGGGGGGCATCCAGGGTAATAGGAAGGGTATTTGATATGGGGCAGGTCTTTATTCAGTATGTAATGGATGTTATTCCTTTTGGAGATGGCTGGATTCGGGTCCACTCCTCTGATATTAAAAGAGGAAAACTGCCCATCTTTCATAACCTATCTCTCCCTGAGCACTTTTCCATTGATAAGAGGTGGAGATATATCAGGAATACCAGATTCAGAAAGGCAATAGAGACAGTGGGATCACTTTTATCTGATCTGGGATCACTTATGTTTATTGGAAAGATAAAGCTTCCAAGCAATGACAGCAAAAAAGATCATTAATAATTATTGAACCTCAGTTTCAAGAAATGTATCTTAATTGCCATGATACCATCATTTGAAGAGTGCATCTGGTTGATGAAATATCATGATATGCCTTTGCATATCATGAGGCATTCAATTGTGGTAGAAAGGATTGCCACATTTATATTAAAAAATCTCAACTTTGGGCTTTCATTTCCGCTTGTCAGCGCCGGGGCACTGCTTCATGATATTGCAAAACACCGATGTATTGGAACTGAAAAGGATCATGCAGAGGAAGGTGCTCGGATCTGCAAAGAGCATGGCCTGGATAAGATCTCTCAGATAGTCAGATATCACATTGTCCTTAATAGATTTGACCCTTATGATGATATAGATGAGGTGCAGATAGTCTATTATGCAGATAAGAGGGTAAATGGAGAGGAGGTGGTGAGCCTGGATGAAAGGCTAAGCTATATCCTTGACAAATACGGTAAGGATGATCCTGCGATATGTGATAGGATTGAGAAGAATTTTATGTTATGTAGAAAGGTAGAAGAGAAGATCTTTAATTATCTTGATTTTAGGCCAGAGGATATTAAAAGATTTATGAGAGCTTTGAATTTTTCAAAGCTCTCATAAAAAAGCTGTAATTATGGGTTATTTTAAGTTAATTTTTGGGGGGTCTGGGGGTGTAACCCCCAGCGTAAAGGGGTTATGCAAAGGTCTCAAAAGATTTATAAGTTAATGTGAATATGTGTAAAATTAAGAGATTTTTAATCTATTTAATTTTAATATCACTTTTTGTCTCCTTTAACATAAGCAATTGTTATTCCAAAGATATATCTTCTTTTCCAAAGAGTATAAGATTTGAGGATCAATTTAGAGATCTTAAAGAAGAGCTCCAAGATCTGCTTAAAGAGCTTAAAGAGATGGAGCAGAAGATGGATAAGAAGATGAGAGATGAGGTGATACCATGGCTTAAGAAGGAGATTGAGAGGCTTAAGAGGGAGCTTAAGAGATTTAACAGAGAAGAGGATGAAGATTTAAAAGAGACGTAGAGGAGAATATGGGATTAGAGAGTCAAGGTAAGGAGGGGATACCGGAATATCTAAGAGACTATGTAGATAATCTTGTTCAAAGGGTATCTGCATTTTCAGATATCTGTCTTGCCCTATCTAAGGAAAAGGATATAGACAGACTGCTTGAGATGATAGTCCAAGAGGCCAGAAATATGACCAATTCAGATGGAGGCACCCTATATCTTTTGGATGAAGAGAATATGGTATTAAATTTCAGTATTGTTCAGAATGACACCCTTAATGTGAGGATGGGGGGAAAGAGTGGAAAGATTACATGGGAGCCTGTGAAACTAAGGCATGCTGACGGAAGTCCTAATTTTTCCAATGTGAGTGCATATGTTGCCATAAAGGGTGAGAGTGTAAATATTGAAGATGTCTATAATACAGAGCAGTTTGATTTTAGAGGGACTAAGGAATTTGATAAGAAGACAGGTTATAGGTCTAAATCCATGTTAGTCATCCCCCTCAGGAATCATGAAGATGATATTATAGGGGTCATACAGCTAATAAATGCAATGGATCCAGATACTGGTGAAGTGATCCCATTTTCAGATGAATCTGAAAGGATGGGGCAGGCCCTTGCCTCCCAGGCTGCAGTTGCCCTAACCAACAGACAGCTCATAAAAGAGCTGGAAGATCTATTCTATGCCTTCATTAAGACCATTGCTTCAGCAATTGATGAAAAATCCCCTTATACTGCCGGCCATATAGGCAGGGTTTCAGCACTTACACAGATGATTGCAGAAAAGATAAATGAGGCAAAAGAGGGGCCCTTTAAAGAGGTAGAGTTTAGTGAAGATCAGCTAAAAGAGTTGTATCTGAGTGCATGGCTTCATGATGTGGGAAAGATTGTAACCCCTGAGTATGTGGTGGACAAAAGGACAAAGCTTGAAGGAATCTGGGATAAGATAGAGTTACTAAAGCTCAGATATGAGTTAGTAAAGAGACAATATGAGATGGGATTCAGATCTTCATCCGATCCCAAAGATGAAGAGGAGCTTAGAAGGATAGAGGGGGAGATGGATGAGGAATTTGAGTTTCTTAAGAAAGTCAATAGGGGTAGAGATTTCTTAAAGGATGAGGAGCTAAATAGGCTGAGAGATATTGCAAAGCGGAAGATAGAGATCGGGGGCAATATACAGCCCCTTATAAGCGATGAAGAATTGGAAAGGCTTTCAGTGAGAAGGGGAACGCTTACAGATAAAGAGAGGGAGATAATAAATAATCATGTGGTTGTAACCTATAAGATGCTATCTCAGTTGCCTTTTCCTAAAAAGATAAAGGGCGTGCCATTTTATGCCTCAACCCATCATGAAAGGTTAGATGGCTCTGGCTATCCCAATGGACTTAAGGCAGACCAACTTCCCCTTCAATCCCGAATTATTGCCCTTGCAGATGTATTTGAGGCTCTCTCTGCCAAGGACAGACCTTATAAGGAGGCAATGAAGTTATCTACCTCTTTAAAGATACTTCACAATATGGTACAGGATAATTACATTGATAGAGATCTATTTGACCTATTTTTAAAGGAAAAGATTTACTTAGACTATGCCAAGAGATATCTTTCTGAATCTCAGATAGATAGAGAGGATTTTTCAGATCTTCTTGATTAGAGAGCTTTGAATTTTTCAAAGCTCTCATAAAAAAGCTGTAATTATGGGTTATTTTAAGTTAATTTTTGGGGGTCTGGTCTCCGACCCAGAGGGTCATCCGACCTGGAGGGGGGTTTAACCCCCAGTGTAAAAAGGGGTCATGCAAAGGTCTCAATAGGGATAAAAAAGACAGATATGGAATTTACGGCATTTCAGAAAAAGGCCCTTGGATTTTTAAAGGCTGCTATGAAAAAAGGGAGGTTATCCCATTTCTATCTCTTTGTGGGAAAGAGAGGTGTGGGAAGAAAGGAAGTGGCCTTGTGGTTTTCAAAGGCGCTAAATTGTAAGGAAGGCATGGGAGATGTGTGTGGTAGGTGTTCTAACTGCATGAAGATAGAAGAGGGGGTTTTCCCTGATGTGATACATATGGGACCTGTGGAAAAGAGTCTTAGGATTCAACAGATAAGGGAGCTTTCATCCACTCTATCATATCCACCTTTAGAGGGGAGATTTCGCACAGTGATAGTGGAAGAGGCAGAGTCCCTTACAGAAGAGGCATCCAATGCATTCTTAAAGACCTTAGAAGAACCTTCCCCATACAACCTATTTATACTTATATGTCAGCAAAAGGAGATGTTGCTTCCAACTATTGTTTCCAGAGCACAGTGTGTATATCTGAGTGATATATCCGAAGATTCAATTAAGAGTTATCTGATAGGGAAAGGAGTATCAGAATCTGATGCAACCTTTATTTCTCGCATTTCTCAGGGGAGTATAAGAGATGCCCTTGATCTTATAGAAAGAGGAATCTCTAAGAAGAGGGAGAGGTTTTTAAGGATATTGTTTGATCTAAAAGAATGCTCTCTTAGGGAGATATTCAGGTTGATAGAAGATCTTTCTAAGAAGAGCAGGAAAGGGGATGATCTGGAATTAAATGATATGATCACAATATGGAGATGTTTTCTGAGGGATATGATGTTATATAGGCTTGGATGTGAAGATAATATGTTGATAAATTCCGATCTTTTTCATACCCTTAACAGGTTTTCAGATACCGTTTCAGTGGATGATATTATTTCTATGATAAGATTGCTTGATCAGTTTCAAAGGGATATGGATCAGCGTAGGAATATGGAGATATCAATGGAAAGAGCTATCTTTGGAATAAGGGAATTGATAGGAAAGATATAGCCATGGAAAGAGTGGTAGATATTATCACTGAAGACAGAAAGATTGTATGGTCAGTAAAAATTATCCCTGAAGATGCCAAAATCAAGGAAGGTGATGTGGTACTCTTTGATTCAGGCGATGGGATTAAGAGACCTGCCCATATAATTTCCCATGTAAAGAGGGCATCTCTTGATGAAGTAAAGAGGCAGAGGTCTTGCCGTCCTTTAAATGAGGAGGAGAAAAAGAGGCTGAGGCAGAAGCCCAGGATCGAGAGGGAGGCAAGGAGACTCTGTGCCATTAAGGTGGAAGAGAAGGGTCTTCCAATGAACTTAGTGGATGTGGAGGCCTTAATTGATGAAGACAAACTCATGATATATTTTACTTCAGAGACAAGGGTGGATTTCAGGGAATTGGTCAGAGAGCTGGCTCACCACTTCAGATGCAGAATAGAGATGAGACAGATTGGAGTAAGAAATAAGGCAAAGATAGTAGGAGGCATTGGAACCTGTGGTAGAGAGGTATGTTGTAAGGCGTTCCTTAAACAGTTTGAACCCGTATCCATCAAGATGGCAAAGGAACAGAATCTCCCCCTAAATCCTACTAAGATCTCTGGAGTGTGTGGAAGACTTATGTGTTGTCTTACATTTGAAAACGAATATTATGAGATCAAAAAGAGAGATCTTCCTAAGCTTGGAGAAAAGATTAATACCATATATGGACAGGCCAAGGTGATAAGGCATAATATATTTAGGGAGACTATTACCGTATCCTTGGATTCTGGAAGGGAAAAGGAGATCCCTTGGAATGAGATAATAGAGGAAGAAAATGAAAGGAGCGGGGGCTAATTATGGATAGAGTATTTTATATTACCACGCCCATATATTACGTAAATGCAGAGCCTCACTTGGGGCATGCCTATACCACTATTGTGGCAGATGTGATTAAGAGATTTTATATACTTTCAGGATATAAGACCTTTATGCTTACAGGCACAGATGAGCATGGTCAGAAGATGGTAAAGGCCGCTATGGAGAGGGGATATGATGTTGAAGAATATGTGGAGAAAATGAGCGGTCTTTTTAAAGAGCTGTGGCCAAAGCTGTATATCGAGTATGACCATTTTATCAGAACCACATACCCAAAGCATAAAGAGACGGTAAAGATGATACTTAAGCACGTATATGATAAGGGGGATATATATTTTAGCGAATATGAGGGACTATATTGTTTTGGATGTGAAAGATTCTATACGGAGCGGGAGCTTGTGGATGGGAAATGCCCGGATCATAAGGAGAGGCCAGAGCTTGTGCATGAATCAAACTATTTCTTTAAGATGAGCAGATATCAGGACTGGCTTGTGGATCATATTGAGAAGAATCCCGAATTTATCACTCCTGAAAGATACAGAAATGAGGTACTTTCCTTTTTAAAGGAGCCCTTGGAGGATCTTTGCATCTCAAGACCAAAGAAGAGGCTATCCTGGGGAATACCCCTTCCTTTTGATGAAGATTATGTTACCTATGTATGGTTTGATGCCTTGATAAATTATATATCTGCATTGGGATATCCTGATGGGGAGCTGTTTAGAGAGTTTTGGCCCCATTCCCACCACCTCATTGCAAAGGATATATTAAAGCCCCATGCCATATACTGGCCCTGCATGCTTAAGGCAGCAGATATTCCCATCTATAAACAGCTCCATGTGCATGGATACTGGAATGTGCAGGAAGGAAAGATGTCAAAGAGCCTTGGAAATGTGGTTCGCCCCCTTGATCTTATAAGTATCTATGGAATTGACCCTTTTAGATATTTCCTGATGCGGGAGATGGTCTTTGGAAGGGACTCGGAATTCAGCGAAAAGGCACTGGTTGAAAGATTGAATGCGGATCTGGCAAATGATCTGGGAAATCTTTTAAGTAGGGTGCTCACGATGGCACATAAATATCTAAGTGGAAAAGACCCCAAGGCCCCTTCTGAGATAACCGCCAAGGAAAGGGAATTGAATGAACAGATGGAGTCTTTAATTTCAGAATATGAAAGAGATATGAAGGAGTTTATCTTTCATAGGGCCTTAATTTCCATATGGAAGCTCATAGGCTCTTTAAACAAATATATAGATGAGGAGGCACCTTGGAATCTATTTAAAGAAGATGATCCAAGACTAAATACCGTTATGTATTTTCTAATCGGTGGTCTCAGGGTGATTTCAGGGCTGATATGGCCCTTTATGCCCATGAGTGCTGAAAGGATGCAGGAGGCAGTGGGGATAGTGGCTAAAGGGAAACACTTGCGTTTGGAGATGTTGAAGAGGTGGAAAGATATGGAAAGGAATCCGGTGCTGTCAGAGCCATTGCATCTCTTTGAAAGGGTAAGATTTAAAAAAGACAAGGTCAAAAAGGCTGAGGGGTTGAAGAAGATCGGTATAAAGGAATTTTCAAAGATTGACCTTAGAATTGGTAAGATCATAGAGGCAGACAATATTGAAGGCTCAAATAGGCTTTTAAAGTTGAAGGTGGATGTGGGTGAGGTAAGGACGATGGTAGCAGGGCTTGCAAGGCACTATAGTCCATCTGAGCTCTTAGGAAGACAGGTGGTGGTAGTGTATAACCTGCAAGAGGCAGAGATTATGGGTGTAAAATCAGAAGGGATGATCCTTGCAGCTGAAGATAGAGAAGGAATATGTCTTCTTTCACCAGATAGAGAGGTAAGCCCTGGTTCAAAGGTAAGATAGCCTATTTTTTTGTAAGCCTATATACCCCATCCCATCTCTCTCCTGGAAGTACAGGCGGTTCCTCTTTAAATTGCATACATCTTTCTATAAAGACATCGGATGGGGTGGTCTTTGCATCTTTAAATCTCTCATATTCCTTTGATTGATAAAAGTATTCCAATGCCCTATCCCAGTCCATGTTGAGATAATGACGTTGGGCCTCAGAGAATAGCTCCAATAATCTCTTTTCACTCTCAGTAAGTTCTCCTCTCTTTGATATAAGTTCATAGATCCGAACAGGTTCAGTCTTTCCCACAACTGTTATTCGGTCAATAAATCTCACCTCAAACTCATCTATCACCTTTTTAACTGCCCCATCTGTAGGGATTTCAGAAAGCAGGGTAAATTCACTTACACACGTATATATCCCATACTGCTTTCCTGCTGCCTCAAGGCGAGCGGCCAGATTCACCGCATCCCCCATCATGGTGTAGTTCATCCTGAGGGTGCTACCCATATTGCCAACCACAATCTCTCCGGTATTTATCCCAATCCTCATCCTCATACTGTGCACGATCTTAGGCCATCTATCTTCAGGTGCCCAGATATCTGGAGGAAGGGATTTTACATTTCTGATCGGTTCTCCGGGCAGGATCTTTTCCTTTTTCCATTTTTCCCTGAGCTCTCCTAAGGCCTCTTGCATCTTAAGTGCCACTTTGCATGCCCTCAGGGGATGGTCAGGGAGCTCCATTGGAGCTCCTAAGAAAGCAACTATGGCATCACCTTCATATTTATCCAGTGTGCCTCCCTCTGAAATCAGTATATCAGTCATCTTGGTAAGATATTCATTTAAGAGCTCTACAAGATGATGGGCAGTTAGTTGTTCAGAAAATGTGGAAAAGCTTTCTATATCAGTAAAATAGGCGGTAATTATCCTGGCTTCTCCTCCCAACTCTGGCATGCTTTCCTTTTTTATCATCTCTTCAATCACTTCAGGAGCAAGATATGTAGAAAAGGTGGCCCTTAGAAACTTTTTGCTACGCTCTTCTACCAGATAATGATAGATGGATAGGGTAATAAATATGAGCACAATGGTAAGCAAGGGATAGACCATATTTACCCACAGGCCATATTTAACAAACAGATATCTGGCAACCAATATATGTATTAAAAAGAGGATGAAGGAAAAGAATATCCCCTTAACAGGGCTTACCTTAGAGACTATTAAACCCGTGATAAGCCCTAATATCACTATTGCCAGTAGATCATATATGAACGTCCATCGGGGCTTATTTAGTAGATTTCCGGTCAGGATGTTATCCACAATGGTTGCATGGATTTCAAGACCAGGAAATACGGGATCAAGGGGTGTGTTTCTAAGATCATAGATACCGGTTGCAGTGGCACCAACAAGCACAATCTTATCCCTAAACAGCCCTTCAGGATAGTTTCCATGTAGGATATCTGTTATGGAGATATGGGGGAAGGTCTTTTGAGGACCCAAGTAGTTAATCAGGATCTGCCCATTTTCATCTGTGGGTATGAATATGGGTCCAAACTTTATCCCCTCCATGCCATATCTGGCAACCTTTACAATAGTGGGGGGTCTATCCACAAATTCCCAAAGGCACCTCAAAGATAGGGGCATATAGAGGCCCTCTCCACATCTAATCACCAGAGGCATCTTTCTTACTATGCCATCGCTATCTGGAAACATATTAAAATAGCCAGAAGAAGGTGCGGCATCATTTATCTTTGGGATATTGCCCTCTGGAATAAATGCGGTGAAAAAGGGGTTAATCTTCATTTCAGGATCTTCATATATTACTAAAGGATAGCGGGAATGGGAGATCCTATCCAGTTGCTCCTCTATCTCCTCTTTGCCTACTTTAAATGGAAGCGATTTCCTGTCCATATGAAAGAAATATCCCAGCACCACCTTTGAATTGGACTCTTTTATAGAACGGGCAAGGATAAGATCGTGGTCAGATGTCTCTTTAAGTTCCTCAATAAACTGCACTATTGATGGATTATTAATATTTAACTTTTTTAATTTATTTTCCATAAAATTTAGAAATTTTAAATTAGTGTTTTCATCGGGTTCAAAGAATCCTATATCAAATCCTACCACTCTGGCCCCTTCACGGCTCAGGATATCAACAAGACGGGCAATCTTGGACCTCGGCCATGGCCATCTGCCTTCTCTATCAAGACTCTTTTCATCAATGACCGCCATTAAGACATAACCAGATGGGCTCTTAATACCTCTTGAGCGGAAGCGGAGATCATAACTTTTGAGTTCCATCAGTTCAAATATGGGGATACCATAGATAAAGAGAATTACCATTATCGCTATGCAGAACAGGATAAGTGTATAGGGATTTAAAAATAGGGATCGCTTAAAGGTAAATTTCATGATAGGATCTATTTAAAGGAAATAGTATTTATGAGTCAACAGTTAAAGGTGATACTTATCATCGCAGGTTCTGATAGCTGTGGGGGGGCAGGGGTGCAGGCCGATATTAAGACGGCTCACCGCTTGGGTGCCTATCCAATAACAGCAATTACTGCCATCACCTCCCAAAATTCTAAGGCTATATATGATATCTATAAGATACCTGCCAGAGTCTTAGAGACTCAGATCGAGGCTGTCTTAGAGGAATTTCGGCCGGATTCTGTTAAGATAGGCATGATTTATAGTGTGGAAAATGCCAAGGCACTTAAGAATATTTTGAGGAGATATAATCTTAAAAATGTGGTCTTAGATCCTGTGATAATCTCATCAACAGGTGTATCCCTTATGGAAGAGGGGGTAATACAGATTATAAAGGAGGAGCTTTTATCAATGGTATCTATTGTAACTCCCAATATCTATGAGGCAGAGATCATTTCAGAGACCAAGATAGAGGGTGTTGAAGATATGGAAATGGCAGCTAAAATTATCAAAGATATGGGGCCTGATGTGGTAATAACCGGCGGACATCTCAGAGGAGATCTCTGTTTGGATATCTTCTTTGATGGAGAAAAGATCCATAGATTTGAACATGGAAAGATAGCTTCAGTTGCTACACACGGAACCGGCTGTGTATTTTCCACTGCCCTTGCCACCCATATTGCAATGGGTTATAAAAAAGAGGAAGCGGTAAAGTTATCAGGGGATCTTACAGTATCCTCTATACATAGGGGATATGGGAGTGTGGTGCTTCCATAAAAGATAAAGAAACTATTTACAATCTATATTAAAATAATTAGATTTTTTAAGAGGGTTTCTAAGACCCTCTGTTTTTTAATTAACTACAGTGGAGATAGATGATCATGACACAGCTTTTGGTTGCAAGATCTGGAGATACAACTCCTCAGATGCAGATCATATCAGAAAAGGAGGGTATATCCTTAGAATCTTTAAGGGAAAGGATATCAGAGGGTAAGGTGGTAATTCCATCAAATAAGAACCACACTGATATGGTCCCATGTGGAATTGGACAGGGATTGAGCGTAAAGGTAAATGCCAATATAGGCACCTCTTCAGACAGGATTGATCTGGATGAGGAGCTTAAAAAGTTAAAGGCCGCACTGGATGCAGGTGCTGATACTGTAATGGATCTATCCACTGGAGGTGACCTGGACTATATCAGGCGGAAGATCTTGGAAAATTGCCCTGTTCCACTGGGAACTGTCCCCATCTATCAGGCAGTGATTGAGACCATAAATGAAAAGGGGGGGTTGATACACCTGAGTGAGGATAAGATATTTGAGGTGATAGAAAGGCATGCAAAGGATGGGGTGGATTTTATCACTGTCCACTGTGGGGTCACCTTAGATGCCCTGACCCTATTAAGATCCCAAGGCAGAATAACCGATATCGTAAGCAGAGGAGGGGCCTTTCTCACAACCTGGATGTTATATCATAAAAAGGAAAATCCCTTATATGAGCACTTTGACGAGATACTTTCCATAGCAAAGAAGTATGATGTCACTTTGAGCCTTGGGGATGGGCTGCGTCCTGGATCAATTGCAGATGCAACTGACAGGGCACAGATCCATGAGCTGATCACCTTAGGAGATCTGACCAAGAGGGCATGGAAGGCAGGTGTTCAGGTCATGATTGAAGGTCCAGGACATGTGCCCCTAAATCAGATAAGGGAGAATGTGAAAATTCAGAAGAGCCTCTGCCATAATGCACCTTTCTATGTCTTGGGTCCATTGGTAACTGACATTGCAGCAGGGTATGACCATGTGGCCTGTGCCATAGGAGGGGCTGTGGCGGCTGAGGCAGGTGCGGATTTTCTCTGTTATGTAACTCCGGCAGAACACCTTTCCCTTCCCACTGTAGATGATGTAAGAGAAGGGGTTATTATCACCAAGATAGCTGCACATGCAGCAGACATTGCAAGGGGTAATGCAAAGGCAATAGAGAGGGACAGAAAGATGTCAGAGGCCAGAAAGAGGCTTGATTGGGACGCTCAGCTTCAACTTGCCATAGATCCTGTAAAGGCAAGAAAGATAAGGGAGATGTCTCCCCCAAAGCAGCAGGATGTATGCACTATGTGCGGAAAATATTGTGCGATTAAACAGGTAAGAGACTACTTCAAAAAATAGCTATTTCCCTATACAGAAGTTGGAAAAGATCGTTTCATAGAGATCTTCATCCAACACTTCACCTGTTATCCTGGAAATTCTGTCTAAGGCTTCATTTATTTCCATTGCAACTATCTCTGGAACCTGATCTGTCCTAAGAGTATCTATGGCTGCTTCTAATGCCTCTTTTGCCTCTAAGAGCAGATTTTTTTGCCTAAGATTTAATGCAAAGTCCGAAGATTCCTCATCCTCACCTCTAAGGATCAGCTCTGATATTACATTCTTAAGCTCTTCTATCCCTGTTCCTTTAAGTGCGGATATCTTTACATAGGGATGGGACTTTAAAAAATTGGAGATCTTTCCACAATCCATCACCTTCGGGAGATCCACCTTATTTATCACAATAATACTCTTTCCCCCTGGAGCCCTATTTAGAAGCTGGATGTCATATTCATCAATGTCTCTACTCTGATCCAACACAATTAAAAGAAGTTGGGCCTCTTCCATCTTTTTTTGGGCAAGCCTAAGTCCTATCTCCTCTACCTGATCCTTAGCTTTTCTAAAGCCTGCGGTGTCTTTTATACTTAGAGGAATTCCATTGATATATATGGTGGTCTCTATTATATCTCTTGTGGTCCCGGGCAGAGGTGTTACTATTGCCTTCTGTTCTTGGCTTAAGATATTTAGTAGACTGGATTTCCCTACATTTACCGCTCCCACAATAACAGTATCCACCCCTTCAAGCCATATCCTTCTGCTCATATAGGAACCTATAAGTTTCTCTATCTCCTTCAGTATCTTTTCCTCAATAACATCTATTATCTCTTCCCTTGGCATCACCTCTGGCTCATCCTCTGGAAAGTCTATTCCCGCTTCTATATGGGCAAGTATATTCAAAAGAGCTTCCTTTATGGAAGATACAGATCTTCCAAATTCTCCCTTAAGGTGCTTAGATGCAAGATGAAGCCCCTTTTCTGACTTGGCATTTATAAGATCCAATATGGCCTCTGCCTGTGTTAGATCAATCCTTCCATTCATAAATGCACGATAGGTGAATTCGCCAGGCTCTGCAATCCGAGCCCCCTGCCTTAATATGAGTTCCAAGATCTTTGAAAGCACAAAATGACCGCTGTGTGAATTGATCTCCACTACATCTTCTTTAGTATAGGAATGGGGGGCCTTCATATAGCTTATGAGGACTTCATCAATTATACTTCCACTTTCTGGATCTACCACATTACCTAAGTAGAGATGATGGGAATGGAAATCAGTGAAGGGCTGCTTAGGCAGGAAGATCCTCTCTGCTATCTTCCATGCCTCATCCCCACTTATTCTTATAATTCCAATCCCCCCTTTTCCTATGGGGGTAGAGATGGCAGCGATAGTATCCCTTAGGGAAGATCCCATTCCCTCTATTTCTTTGGAATTATCATGACCTTTTTCAATGGCCCTTCCCCCCTGCTCACCGTATTTAACTGATTGTCCTCCTTTAATGCCAGATGGATTATTCTCCTTTCTCTGGAGTTAAGAGGTGCGGTACTGACTGGTCTCTTTGTCTTTTTGGCCCTCTCTGCCATTCTGAGAGCCAATTGCACAAGAGAGTCCTTTCTTCGCTCTCTGTAATTTTCAGAATCAATTAATATCCTCACCTTCTTTTCAAGGTTTCTATTTACGATCTTATTAACAATAAACTGCAATGCATCTAAGGTCCTCCCCTTTTTCCCTATCAGGATGCCAGATCTATCTCCATGGATTTTCAAAGATATGGTATTGTCTATTCTTTCAGCTACTACATTGACATTCATAGGCATCAAGGAGAGGATCTTTTCTAAGGTAGCCTTTGCCAGTTGAAGTCCATCCATCTCTCTTTTCTCTTCTTCCAGAGCCCTCTTTATCCTGACCCTTATCTTTGCCTTTTTTGTGCCCACAATTCCGAATATACCGCTTGAGCCAGGCTCCAGCACCTCTACCTCTAAGTCCTCTTCTTTTACATTTAACTCTTTACATGCATTTTGAAGTGCCTCTTCAGTTGTCTTTCCTTCAAATTCATATGCCTCCATACGATCCTCCAATGCATTTAGGCTGTTATTTTTTTATTAATGAAATATTGTTGAATAATACTCAATACATTATTTACCAACCAATAGAGCACAAGTCCTGATGGAAAGTTTATAAACATCACTGTAAATATTATGGGTAAAAACTGCATTATCTTCATCTGACTCGGATCTCCAGCAGTGGGCGTCATCTTCTGCTGGATATACATGGAAGCGCCCATAAGTAGGGTGAGAACAGGGATACCATATGGGGGTGCCATAAGAGGGATCTTAAATGGAAAATTAAAGAGTCTGTCAGGAGCCGATAGGTCATCTATCCAGAGGATAAATGGAGCATGTCTAAGCTCTATGGAGTAGGCAAGGATCTTGTATAGCGCAAAGAATACCGGGATCTGAACTATCATGGGAAGGCATCCGCTCATAGGATTCACCTTATAGGTCTTATACAGATTCATAAGTTCACGATTAAGTTGTTCCTTATTATCCTTATATTTTTCTCTGATTCGTGCCATAAGGGGCTGAATCTTTTGTAGCTCTTTCATGGACTTGTAACTCTTATGGGTAAGTGGCCAAAACAGTATCTTTATAAGTATCGTCATTATTATAATAGAAAGACCATAATTATGAAAGCCCCTATTTAATAGCTTTAAAAGAACCAAAAGAGGCTTTGCGATAATATCGGTCCAGCCGAAATTTATGGCCTTGTCCAGATCTCTTCCCAATGTCTTAAGTATACCCATATCCTTAGGGCCCATAAAGATGGTGATATCATATGTAAGCCTTTTCCCTTGTGGTATGGTTGAAATACTCTGGTCTATGAATCTCCCTTCAAGCACTCCTCCCTTTAATAATTTCCCTTCAAATATGGCATTTTTAGGATTTCCTGGAAGAATCGCAGACATGAAGAACTTCCTTTCAAATGCAAACCACCCTATATTCCCAGCCAGGCTCTTTCCCTTCTTTAGCTCCTTTTCCTTTATCTCTTTTAGATCACTGTCCAGAAATAGAGCAAATCCCCTGAAAGATGAAAACCTTTCCTTCTTAGGTAATCTATTTCTAAGCACTATCTCAAAAGGGCCCTTTAGATTGCCAGAGGAGTAATTTTCATATGTAATGGATAGATCCATAGTGTATCTATTGGGATAGAATCTAAATCTATATATACCCTTGATTCCATTGTCCATTTTACCTTTAAATATGAGATCCTTAAAAGGGTCCTTTTCCGAGACTTCCAAATTTCCACTAAGTGGTTCATATACACTCAGAGGAATCCTTAGCCCCCCTATATTAAATTCCAAAAATCCCATATCCTTAAGCTCAATAAGCTCTATGCAGGGAGAGCGGGGATCTTTTGATACCCTGTATCTTTTAAGGGTAAAGCTCTTAATAGTGGGGCCAATATTGGAAAATACTGCTCTATATAAAGGTGTTTCTACAGTTATCAGCCTTTCAGTTACAGCTATCTTTCTCTCTGGGAGAGAATCCTTTTCCTTTCTCTTTTTTGTCTTTGCCTTTGAATTTTTGGATTCCACCCTGCTCTTTTGGGGCTCTTTTTTTGGAAAAGTTGCCTTTTTTTCCTGGGGCTGCTTAGGTGCAAATAGCAGGGTCCAGATAAATAGGACGAGAAATGATAGGATAAATGCAAGAAGTGCTCTCTTTTCCATAATCTACCTCTACAAATACAAAAATTCTAATTATGGCACAGGATCGTATCCCCCAGGATGGAAGGGATGGCATCTCAACAAACGCCATAGAGTGAGGATGCCCCCCTTCCATATGCCATATTTAAAGAATGCCTGGTGGGCATAGGAGGAGCATGTGGGATAAAACCTACAAGTTCTTGGTATAAAAGGAGATATGAAGATTTGATATATCTTAATTATAGAGATAATTACCCTTACCATATTATTCCCTCAATCTGGGCCTTAATATCTCCCATCTTAAGACCACTTATATCTCTCTTTGCTATAAATAGGATATCATGGGATTCTGGAAATATATCCTTATTCTGTCTGAAGCACTCTCTAAATAGCCTCTTAATCCTGTTTCTCTTGGTGGCCTTTCCGATCTTTTTACTCACTATGATACCTATCCTCCTGATGCCCACCCTATTTGGTATCGTTACAATCACCATATCCCTTGTCTCATATCTCCTTCCCTTCCTCTTGAGATTGACAAAATCCTTTTTTTTACATAATCTCTCTTCTTTAGTAAGGGAATGGGAACCCATCTATCGTTGAAAAACCTGTTACGGGGTAAGCCTTTTACGGCCCTTTGCCCTTCTTCTCTTAAGGACCTTTCTTCCTCCAGGTGTTGCCATTCTGGCTCTAAATCCATGGGTTCTTGCTCGTTTAATGTTGCTGGGTTGATACGTCCTTTTCATAATCCCTTTCCCTATTTTAAAATTTTATTGAAAATTTATATTTAAAAATCTTATCTTAGATTTGTCAAGTTTATTAAATTGAAAGGAGTTGGGGTATGTTACTTAACTCTATCTTAGGTATGTTTTCCAATGACTTAGCCATTGATCTGGGAACTGCCAATACTCTTGTTTATGTAAAGGGGAAGGGCATAGTATTAAGAGAGCCATCGGTGGTTGCGGTGAGAAAGGATGAAAAGGGCGGCAATAAGGTGCTTGCAGTGGGTAAAGAGGCAAAGATGATGCTCGGTAGAACCCCAGGTAATATTATTGCCATAAGACCCATGAAGGAGGGGGTAATCGCAGATTTTGAAATTACTGAAGCAATGCTGAGGCATTTTATAAGAAAGGTGCATAATCGCACCACCTTAGTTAGACCCAGGATAGTGGTGTGTGTCCCCTCTGGAATAACTCAGGTTGAAAAGAGGGCTGTTAAGGAATCGGCTGAGTCCGCAGGGGCAAGGGAGGTATTTCTGATTCAGGAGCCAATGGCAGCAGCTATTGGAGCAGGTCTTCCCATTACAGAGCCAACCAGTAATATGGTGGTGGATATAGGTGGAGGGACTACAGAGGTGGCGGTGATATCCCTTGCAGGTATAGTGTTTAGTAAGTCTGTAAGGGTAGGGGGAGATAAGATGGATGAGAGCATCTTGCAATATATAAAGAGAAAATATAATCTATTAATCGGGCAAGCTACCGCAGAGATAATAAAATGCAGCATTGGGAATGCCTATCCAGGTAAAGAGGTGGAGAGATTAGAGGTAAAGGGTAGGGACCTGGTGACAGGGATTCCAAAGATATTGACCATAGATTCAGATGAGGTGCGACAGGCAATTACTGAGCAGGTTGAGACCATAATTGATACTGTCAAGGTGGCCCTTGAGCAGACTCCTCCTGAGCTCTCTGCAGAGCTTGTTGACAGAGGCATTGTGTTGACCGGTGGTGGGTCATTGCTTAAAAATCTGGATGTTCTTTTAAGAGAGGAGACAAAATTACCCATCACGATTACTGAAGACCCACTCTCCACAGTGGTGTTGGGTGCGGGAAAGTCCTTAGATAATATTGAACTTTTAAAGGAGATAGCCATTAGATAGAAACATTTGGAGGGGGTCAGAACTTAGGATTTGAATAATCCTATTAGGAATATATATATCTGGATATTATCCTTTCTTGTCTGTTTAGTTATTATCTCCTTAGGAGTAAGAGATCTAAAGAGGTGGACCTTTATTGAAAAGGTAGGAATGGAGGTGCTTTTCCCTATTCAGAGGTGGTTTAATGGAATTATTCTATACACAGAGAATTTCTGGAACAGATATATCTATCTGATTCATACAGAAAAAGAGAATATCCGTCTAAGGCGTCAACTTCAGAGGCTAAAGATGGAAAACTATGCATTAAAGGAGCGGGTTGAAAGGCTGGGAAGATTGGAGCAGATGTTCAGGGTCAGGGCAAATCTTAGGTGGCCTACGGTCTATGCAAATGTCATAGGCAGGGATCCCACAGGGTGGTTTAAGATAGTGTTTTTAGATAGGGGAAGTGAGGCATCCATAGAGGTGGATTTTCCAGTGATAAACCAGGATGGGGTGGTGGGAAAGATAATATCGGTTGCCCCCTTTTTCTCTAAGGTATTGCTATTGAATGATCCTAACAGCGCCATTGATTGCCTGGTTCAGAGGTCAAGGGCCACAGGAATCCTAAAAGGAATGGGATCAGATATTGGAAGCTTAGAGTATGTGGAAAGTGGTGCTGATATTAAGATCGGGGATATTATAATAACATCTGGTATGGACGGGATATTCCCAAAAGGGATTCCTGTAGGAAAGGTCATCAGTTTAAAGAGGAGACAAGGGGATATATTTCAACATGTAAAGGTCAGATTATTTGTAAGTTTTTCAAGGCTTGAAGAGGTCTTGGTCATATTAAAGGAGGGAAGATCCCATAGCAGGAAGGGATAGAAGGGGCCAGCTCTTAGAGCTCTTTGGGTATATAGTAATTTCAATCTTATATATACTGATTGAAAGTCTACCCATACAGAACTGGATATTTTATAGTGTGGATCTTATCACAGTCTTTATCTTTTATATGATCTTATATCTTAGGATCTCTTATGCCCTTACATTTGCCATACTTATGGGTTTTTCAAAAGAGCTATTTTCCATAGGAATATTGGGGATCATCCCCCTATCTTATATCGTATCTTCAGCTATCATAAAGATAAGTAGCCAATTCTTGGATTCTTACTCCATACCTGGTAGAATCTCCATTATAGGCCTTGCTGAGATGGGAAAAGAGCTTATATATATAATGCTTCTTTCACTATATGATTTTCACCTTATCCCCTCTTCATCTATCTTTAAGTATGTGCTATTGAAGGCATTAATTACTGGTATGGTTTCCATATTTATTATTCCACTTTTAGAGAAGACTTCAAGACTCCTTAATGAGAGGATATCTCAAGATTCAGCTTGAAAAGGGGTAATGATTAAGTGATGAAAAACTCTGGATTCAATCCCCTTATCATTGAATATTACAATAGAAGGTTTAAATTTGCAGTTATAATTATAGCGGTCATATTTTCCCTTCTATTTTTAAGGCTATGGTATCTCCAGATCCTAAAAGGTCAACTCTACAGATTAAGATCGGAGAAAAACAGAATAAGGCTAAATGAGATCCCACCAATTAGAGGAAAGATATTTGATAGAGAAGGTGTGCTTTTGGTTGACAATTCCCCCTCTTATGATCTCTATGTGATCCCTGAAGAGATAAGATATCCAGAGGAGATCTTTAAGGTATTGAACAGATTTGTGAGTTTTGATCTAAAAGAGACCCTGAATAGATATAAGAACAACCATAGTCCATCTTTTATACCCTTTTTAATAAAAAAGGGTATTACCAGGGTTGAACTTGCTCTCATAGAAAGCCATAGATTCAGCCTTGCTGGTGTTATGATAAAGGTTCGGCCTGTAAGAAGATACCGCTATGGAAGTCTTGCATCCCACCTCTTGGGATACTTAGGAAAGGTGACAAAGAGTGAGCTTAATGCCGAAGGCCTGAACCTCAGTCCTGATGATATGATAGGGAGAGCAGGGATCGAGGCCAGATATAATAAGATCCTGATGGGTATAAAGGGTGGAGAGCAGGTTGAAGTGGATGCAATGGGAAGGAGGATAAAGGTATTAAATAGGGTGCCCCCTACTTCTGGATATGATGTGCTCCTTACAATTGATAAAAGATTGCAGCAGATCGTAGAAGATTGCCTCTTAGGAAAAAAGGGAGCTATTGTGGCAATGAATCCCAGAGATGGTGAGATTCTTGCCATGGCTAGCAGCCCTGACTACAATCCCAATATCTTCATTCAGGGTATGGATAGGAATAAGTGGAAAAGCCTAGTCTCAAAGAAGGGTGCATTTTTGCAAAATAGGGCAATCTCCGGTCAATACCCACCGGGCTCTGTGTTTAAGATAGTTACTGCCATTTCAGCACTGGAAGAAGGGATAATAGATACTGATGAAGAGATATTCTGCTCTGGAAAATACAGGGTGGGAGATACAGTCTTTAGATGCTGGAAGAGATATGGGCATGGTCATATATCATTTTATAAGGCGATGGCAGAGTCATGTGATATCTATTTCTATAAACTGGGGCAGAGACTGGGCATTGAAAAGATTGCCAGATGGGCTAAGGAGCTTGGACTTGGAAAAAAGACAGGTATACCACTTCGCGGTGAAAAGCCCGGGCTTGTGCCCACTTCTAAGTGGAAATTAAAGACCTTTGGTATCCCCTGGCAGATTGGTGATACCTTAGCGGTTTCCATTGGTCAGGGATATCTCCTTGTAACTCCAATCCAGATGGCGGTTATGATATCTTCCATATTTAATGGGGGATATATATATCAACCAAGGCTTATAAAGGAGATAAGACCTTATGATAAGAAGTTTGAAAAGATATTTGAACAGAGGAGGCGGAAGATAAAGGTGAAGGCAAAGACTCTCTGGGTAGTTAAAAGATCTCTGATACAGGCTGTTGAAGATAAAAACGGAACCGGCAGAAGAGCTCATGTGGAGGGCATCAGGGTTGCGGGTAAGACAGGAACCGCCCAGCTTATAAGCACTAAGGACAGGAGAAGCAAAGATAAGGATATTTCTAATGAAGTAAGGGATCATGCATGGTTTGTGGCTGTTGCTCCTGCAGATAACCCAAAGATTGCCCTATCCATAATAATTGAACACGGGGGGCACGGGGGTTCTGCAGCTGCTCCCATTGCAGCTAAGATCATCTCTGGTTATCTAAGGAGGGAGAAGGGAAATGTTTGATAGGAGATTGCTCCAAAACTTTGACTGGTTTTTTCTGCTACTTATACTGATGATTGTTGGGTTGGGATTAATTAATCTATACAGTGCCACTTTCCCTTTGGGGGAAGGGGGGCAGAGGATATTTTATAGGCAGATATACTGGTTCTGTATAGGAATAGGGGTATTTTTAATAACGACTACTTTTGACTATCATTACTTAGAGAGATTTGCATATCATATCTATATATTTTCCTTAGGGCTTCTGATCTTTGTGCTCTTAAAAGGAAAGGTGTATTCAGGGTCTCAGAGATGGATCTCTATCTTTTGCTTTAATTTTCAACCCTCAGAACTTGCAAAATTGGGTTCCGTGATAATGCTTGCAAAATATCTCTCTCAGAATCATCGGTATCCCTACTGTGGCCTTAGGGAGGTATGGAAGGCCTTTTTGATAGTAGCACTTCCTGCCTTTCTTATTGTGCAGCAGCCCGATCTGGGAACAGGGCTTTTAATCTTATTGTTAGGAATCTCCATAATATTTTTTTTGGGCATGGATCTGAAGGCCACTGTGGTTTTAGTAGGTAGCTTTTTGATCTCATCACCCATAATATGGGCTTTCCTCAGAGATTATCAGAAGAGAAGAATCATATCATTTCTCTTCCCTGAATCAGATCCTCTGGGATCTGGTTATCATATAATCCAGTCAAAGATTGCCATTGGTGCTGGCATGTTTTTGGGAAAGGGATTTTTAAAAGGAACCCAGACACGACTACATTTTCTCCCTGAGCAGCACACGGATTTTGCCTTCTCTGTATTTGCAGAGGAGTGGGGATTTGTGGGATCTATACTCTTAATATCTCTCTATCTCATCCTGATCCTATGGGCTATAAGAATTGCAAAGAACTCAAAGGAGTCCTTTGGAACACTGCTTGCACTTGGAATAATCTCCATTATATTTTGGCAGACCGCTATAAATATCGCCATGACCACCGGGATACTGCCCGTGGTGGGTATTCCCCTTTCCCTTTTTAGCTATGGAGGCTCTGCTATGGTTACAATTATGGCAGGATTGGGCTTAATAATGAATATTAATATGCGTAGGTATATGTTTCAGGAATAATTTTCTATTGAAAGAATCTTATCAGGTATGTTAAAGGAAGATGATCAATTAAGAGGTAATGCCATATGGGTAAAAAGGAAAAGATTGAGGCCTTTCTTGGAAAGGGAACAGAATTTGAAGGAAGGATATCTTTTAAAGGTTCTGCCAGGATAGATGGTAAGATCCAGGGAGAGATATATACAGAGGATACTCTCATTGTGGGACATGATGCTGTTATTGATACGCAGAAGACAGAGGCAGGATCTATAATAGTCTATGGCCGTATAAGCGGTGAAATATATGCAAGGGAAAGAATTGAGATAAAAGGGACAGGAACTGTGGTTGGAAACATAACCACCTCATTACTTGTAATAGAGGAGGGGGCACATTTTGAAGGAAACTGTAGGATGGGCTCTAAGGAGGATAAAGCAGAAGAGAAGGTAAAGAGGATTGAGGACTTCCACCAAAAAGATAGAAAGATATAAAAAAATCCTTTGACAAGTAAAAATTTTTTTAATAATAAGGCATCTCACTTTGAAATAAATTTCACAAAGTAGGGAAGGGAAGGTAAGATGTTAAAGATTGATGTAACCCTTATTGTTCAGATAATCAATTTTTTACTCCTTCTTTTTCTCCTAAATCAACTTCTCTATAAACCTATAAGAAGGATAATCAGACGCAGATCAGATGAATTTGGTTCTCTTTCAGGCTCCATAGAGGAGTTTCAAAAGAGGCTTGAGGAGTCCAGAAGGGAGCTGGAAGAGCTTAAGATGAATGTAAGGAGAGAGGGCTTTAAGAGCAGAGAGGAAATCAAGCAGCAGGGGATGGCAAAGGAAAAGGAGCTCTTAGGGCAGGCAAGTTCAGAGGCAGAGAAGATATTAAATGAGGCAAGGGAAAGGTTAAGAGGGGATGTTTCCAAGATAAGAAAGGAATTGGAGGCTGATATAGAGAGATATTCAAAGGATCTGGCAGAGAAGTTGCTGGGAAGGAGTATATAGATGCAAAGATTCAGATATATTTTGATCTTTATGTGCTTGGTCTCGTTTTTAACGGTTATAAGTAATCTTCCTATCTTAGCTGCAGCAGAACATGGAAAGGCTGAGCATAGCTCTTCCACCGCTGTTCATGAAGCTGCTGGTGAAGGAGAGCATGGAGGGGGAGCCATAAAAGATCTGATTGCAAGAGTTATAAATTTTATCTTGATGGTAATAATACTTGCATATGGGATTAAGAAGGGTGGAGTGGTTCAGTCTCTTAAAGAGAGGATGATAAAGATCAAGGAGCAGATGGAGAGGCTTAAGAAGGAGAGGGAAGAGCGGGAGGCCCAATTCAGAGAGATTGAAAGTAAGCTAATAGAGTTTGAAAAGGAAAAGGAGAAGATCTTAGAGGAATTCAGGAAAGAGGGTGAGCAGGAGAAGGAGCGGATCATAAGAGAGGCCCAGGAGAAGGCCAAAAGGATTGTGGAATCTGCACGGATTACCATCTCTCAGGAGATGGAAGCTGCCAAACAGCAATTGAGGGCAGAGATAATGGATCTTGCTGCAAAAGAGGCAGAGAAGATCCTCTCTAAGGTAATTACAGAGAGGGATCAGGAAAATCTTATAGATGAATTTATTCAAAAAGTGGAGAGGTTACATTGATACGGTCAAAAGTAGCACGAAGATATGCAAAGGCCATATTTAGCTTAGGTAAGGAAGACGGTAACTTTGAACAATATGGCAAGGAGCTTAAGGAATTTTCCAACTTTTTGGAGCAGAACAGAGAGCTTAGCTCCTTTCTGCTCAGCAGACTTATCCCCTTAGAGATAAGGCAGGGAGTGCTTAAGAAGGTGCTGGAAAAGGTCGGATTTAGTGAGGTCACTAACAGGTTTTTAATGTTACTTCTGGAAAAGGAGAGGATGGATCAGTTAGATGGAATTTGGAGATATTATGAAAAGCTCATGGATGAGGCCATGAATATTGTAAGAGCTGAGATAATTACTCCCATGCCGCTTTCAGATTCTCAAAGAGAGAAGTTGGAGAATGCCCTTGCCACTTTTACAGGTAAAAAGGTTAAATCGGTTATTGAGACCGATCCGTCTTTGATAGGTGGAGTGGTGGTAAAGATAGGAGATATGGTATTAGATGGAAGTATTAAGGCCCAACTTGAAGGGTTAAAACAATCCATATAAAGGGGTGAGGGATAGATATGGAGATAAGAGCAGAAGAAATAAGTGAAATTATTAAGAGCCAGATTAAAGAGTATGAAAAGGAGATAGACCTTAAAGAGACAGGTGTGGTTATTTCCGTTGGAGATGGAATTGCGAGAGTCTATGGTGTGGAAAATGCTATGGCTATGGAGATGCTTGAATTTCCAGGTGGTATATATGGTCTATGTCTGAATCTTGAAGAAGACAATGTGGGTGTGGCCATAATGGGTGATGATACCAAGATCAGAGAAGGTGACATTGTAAAACGCACAGGCAGAATTGCTGAGATTCCTGTGGGTGAGGCGGTATTGGGAAGGGTAATTGATGCAGTAGGTAATCCCTTAGACGGAAAAGGGCCTATAAATGCAACTGAATTTAGAAGGATTGAGAGGGTGGCACCTGGTGTGGTGGTTCGACGGCCTGTAAATGAGCCCATGTATACTGGAATCAAGGCAATTGACGCCATGACACCCATAGGAAGGGGGCAGAGGGAGCTTATCATCGGTGACAGACAGATAGGTAAGACCGCCATATGTATTGATGCCATTATAAATCAGAAAGATTCGGACATATATTGCATATATGTGGCAATCGGGCAGAAGAAGTCTACTGTGGCACAGGTGGTGGATACCTTGGAGCGATATGGAGCCATGGAATATACCACAGTGGTAGCGGCATGTGCAAGTGACCCTGCAACTCAGCAGTTTTTGGCACCCTATTCTGGATGTGCCATAGGTGAATATTATAGGGATAATGGAAAACATGCCCTGATAATATACGATGATCTATCCAAACAGGCAGCTGCATACAGACAGGTATCATTGCTTCTCAGAAGACCCCCTGGCCGTGAGGCATATCCTGGGGATATCTTCTATAATCATTCAAGGCTGCTTGAGAGGGCTGCAAAGCTCAATGATGAACATGGAGGAGGGTCTCTTACCGCACTTCCCATAATAGAGACCCAGGCAGGAGACGTATCTGCCTATATTCCTACCAATGTGATCTCTATTACAGACGGGCAGGTCTATCTGGAGCCAGGTCTGTTCTTCTCCGGTATCAGGCCTGCCATTAATGTGGGTCTATCTGTGAGTCGTGTGGGTGGTGCTGCACAGACAAAGGCAATGAAGAAAGTGGCAGGAAGTTTGAGGTTGGATATGGCACAGTACAGGGAGCTTGAGGCATTTGCCCAGTTTGGAAGTGATCTGGATAAGGCCACCCAGAAGCAGCTTGAAAGGGGTAGAAGGCTGGTGGAGGTATTAAAGCAGCCTCAATATCAGCCAATGGCAGAAGAGAAGCAGGTAATGATCCTCTATGCGGGTGTAAATGGCTATCTGGATGAATGGCCGGTGGAGGCAGTATCTGAATATGAGAGGCAGATGCTTGAGTTTATGGAAAATAGGCATCCTGATATCTTAAAGGAGATAAAGGAGACAAAGGATATATCAGATGAAATGGATAAAAAGATTAGAGAGGCATTAGAGGAATTTAAAGGGGTATTTCAGGCACCCTCAACATAGAAGGACATACTCTGAGAGAGAAGGTATATGGCAACACTAAGGGATATACTCAGAAAGATAAATGCGGTAAAGAGGACAAGGCAGATCACAAGGGCCATGAATATGGTGGCTGCTGCAAAGCTGAGGAACACACAGGGTAAGATGGAGAGTTTTGAACCCTATGCGCGTAAGTTTTCTGATGTTTTGGCCCATCTTGCAAGCACCTTAGATCCAGAGATTCACCCTCTGCTTATCAGCAGAGAAGAGGTAAGGAGGGTGGAGTTGCTGTTTTTTACTGCAGATAGAGGGCTCTGTGGTTCCTTTAATACCAATAGCATTAATAGGGCAGAGGAATGGATTAAGGAGCAAGAGCAGAATGGAAGAAAGGTAACCCTTTTCTGCATTGGAAAAAAGGGGATTGATTACTTTAAGAAGAAAAATATAGATATGACAGCCTCTTATACCCAGCTCTATGGTAGGACAGACATGGCCTTTATAAACCGTATGACAGGGGATTTTATAAACAGGTTCTTGAGAGAGGATATTGATGAACTCTATATGCTATATACACGATTTGTAAGTATGTTAAGATATGAACCCACGGTGGTAAAATTACTTCCCATAACCCCTCCCTCTGAGCTGGAACAGGCCCTCATGAAGGGGATTGAATACATATATGAACCGGATTCTGCCAGTCTTATGATTGAGTTACTGCCTAAGTATATAAGTGTTCAGATATATAATGCCTTTTTACAGAATGAGGTCAGTGAACATGCAGCGCGTATGACCGCTATGGACAATGCAACCAAGAATTGTGAAGATATGATAGAGAATCTTACCCTGCTATATAATAAGGCAAGGCAGGCATCCATTACCCTTGAGCTCTTGGATATTGTTGGAGGTGCAGAGGCTATAAAGAAGGCGTAAGAATAAAAACCATTTTTAAGGAGGTCAAGGTTATATTATGAATGAAGGGAAAGTGCTACAGGTTATGGGACCCATTGTAGATGTAGAATTTGAACAGGGAGAGCTTCCCCCTATATATACAGCCCTTGCAATCACAAATCCTGCAATTGATGATACAGAAGACAATCTTATAGTAGAGGTGGCTCAGCATCTGGGTGATAGAGTTGTGCGTTGTATCGCAATGGATATCACAGATGGACTGGTAAGGGGAATGAAGGTAAAGAATACGGGAAAGCCCATTCAGATGCCGGTTGGAGATGAGATATTGGGAAGGGTGTTGAATGTTGTGGGAAGGCCTGTGGATGATCAAGGCCCTGTAAATGCAAAGAAATATTATCCTATTCATAGACATGCCCCTGAATTTGTGGAACAGGATACCACCATTAATGTCTTAGAGACCGGAGTTAAGGTCATTGATCTTCTGGTTCCCTTTCCCAGAGGTGGTAAGATGGGGATGTTTGGAGGTGCTGGTGTAGGAAAGACTGTGGTTATGATGGAGATGATTCACAACATTGCAATGGAACACGGTGGTATAAGTGTCTTTGCAGGTGTGGGTGAGAGGACAAGAGAGGGTAATGACCTATACTTAGAGATGAAACATTCTGGAGTTATAAATAAGGCGGCCTTAATTTACGGACAGATGACCGAGCCACCGGGTGCAAGGGCAAGGGTGGCACTTTCGGCCCTAACTGCTGCTGAATACTACAGAGACGAGAGAGGACAGGACGTGCTTCTCTTTATTGACAATATCTTTCGTTTTACCCAGGCAGGAAGTGAGGTCTCGGCACTTCTGGGAAGGATCCCATCAGCAGTGGGATATCAGCCCACCTTAGGGACAGACTTAGGAGAGCTACAAGAGAGAATAACATCTACCAAGAAGGGGTCCATTACCTCTGTTCAGTGCGTTTATGTGCCTGCTGATGACCTCACCGATCCTGCTCCAGCCACCACATTTGCCCATTTAGATGGAACGGTGGTATTGTCCAGACCCATTGCAGAGCTGGGGATATATCCGGCAGTGGATCCTCTGGATTCCACATCCCGAATCCTTGATCCCCATGTGCTTGGAGAGGAGCACTACTCGGTTGCCAGACAGGTTCAGCAGGTGCTTCAGAAATATAAGGATCTACAGGATATCATAGCGATTCTGGGTATGGATGAGCTCTCTGATGAGGATAAGCTAATAGTTGCAAGGGCACGAAGGATTCAGAGATTCCTTTCCCAGCCATTCCATGTGGCAGAGGCCTTTACTGGCAGAAAAGGTAGATATGTGCCCGTAAAAGAGACAGTGAAGGGTTTTAAGGAGATACTGGAAGGGAAACATGATGATCTGCCAGAGGCGGCCTTTTACATGGTGGGAACCATTGAGGAGGCTGTGGAGCAGGCAGAGAAGATGGCTCAGGCATCTAAATAGTAGAGAGGTATCTCATGGCAAGGCTTTATCTTGAACTGATCACTCCAGAGCGGATTATGGTAAGTCAAGAGGTGGATTCTGTGGTAGCTCCCGGATCCTTAGGGCAGTTTGGTATACTACCAGGCCATGCCCCTTTTCTTACTGGGATTGTGCCTGGTGAGTTTAGATATGAATCTGAGGGAAAGAGTGTAAGGATGGCTGTTACCTATGGATTTTTGGAGGTATCCCACAATAAGGTATCCATCTTAGTAGATGCGGCAGAGAGAGAGGAAGAGATTGATGTGGAAAGGGCAAGGAAGGCACTGCAAAGGGCTAAAGAGAGGCTTTCAAAAGGAAGAGGAGCGCCAGATATTGATTATGAAAGGGCAGAGGCGGCCTTGAGAAGGGCAATTGCCCGATTAAAGGTGGCAGGTAGAGATATTCAGGCATAGCTAATCACTAAAAGAGATAGAGAAGAGATTATAAAAGCAGGCCTATTGCCTGCTTTTTTGTTGACCTGATTGGTATGAAAAAATAAAATTGCCTAAAGTCTATAGAGAGGAAGGTGATATGGAAAGGGAGATGGATCAATTTTTGGTATTGGAGCAGAAGATTGATGCACTTATTGAATATATAAAGAGGTTAAAGGAAGAGAATGAATCAATGAGGGAGAAGATCCGCGTTCAGGAGGACAGGATCACTGATCTGAACTCTGAGATCGAGAAGCTGAGATCAGAGAAGAACATGGTCAGCCAGCGGATAATGGCAATCCTTGAAAAGATGGAAAAGATTGAGTTATAATTGGAATATGCCATATGTAAAAGTAAAGATATTGGACAGTGAATATGTGCTTAAGAGTGAAGAAGAGATTCAGGAGATATATCGTATTGCTGATTATGTAAACCAAAAGATGAAAGAGGTGAAGAATAATACTGAAGGACTATCGGAGAAGAAGATGGCCATATTGGTAGCACTAAATATTGCAAGTGACTATTTCCAATTGCTTAAGGAAAAAGAGGAGCTTATAGACAGGATCGGAAGGAAGACAGAACAACTTATAAGATATATTGATAGATACATATAGAGATAAAGGGGGGATGTCTTAGAGTGCTGTATTAATATTTTGGAAGTTTCTCCTTTGTTTTAATATTATCCTCTTTAAGTCCTTCTCTATTATTCTTCTTATCCTCTTTCATCTTTTTATCTTATATCTCTGCTACATTCTGAGGGGGTGAAGGCATATGGATCTTTTGCAGACAATATTAGGTGGTTTGGCAGTTCTGGTATTGGGCTTTATAATAGGATTTTGGCTCAGAAGGAAGCTATCTGGGAAAGAGCTTCAGTCTATAAAGGAATATTCCAAAAAGCTCATAAATGATGCCCATAGAGAGGCCAAAAATATAAAGAAAGAGGCCATGATAAAGGCAAAAGATACCCTTTATCAGATGAAACTTGAATTTGAAAGGGAAACCCGGGAGACCAGAGAACAGCTTCAGGCACAAGAGCGGAGACTATTTCACAAACAGGAGACTCTGGATAGAAAGATTGAACTCTATGAGCAGAAGGAGAGGGAGTTAAAGGAAAGAGAAGAGAATGTGGAGCGGATAGAGAGAGAGCTTGTTCAAAAGCAGAATGAATATGACAGGCTCATTGAAGAGAGGAAGAAGGAGCTGGAAAGGGTTGCAGGAATGTCAAGAGAGGAGGCAAAGCAGCTTCTGATTGAGAGTATGGAATCTGAGGCAAGACATGAGGCAATAAAGCTGATTAGAAAGATTGAGACAGAGACAAGGGAAAGTGCTAAACAGAAGGCACAGGAGATAATTGCCCTTGCCATTCAGAGATATGCCGGAGAGTATGTGAGTGAAAAGACTGTGGCAGTTGTAAATCTTCCCAATGAAGAGATGAAAGGCAGGATAATAGGAAGAGAAGGGAGAAATATCAGGGCAATCGAGGCAGCCACCGGTGTGGATCTCATCATAGATGATACTCCAGAGGCGGTGATAGTTTCGGCATTTAATCCTATAAGAAGAGAGGTTGCAAAGATTGCCCTCCAGAGGCTGATTGATGACGGAAGAATTCATCCTGCCAGGATTGAGGAGATGGTAGAAAAGGTGAGGGCGGAGATTGAACAGAGCGTAAAGGAGGCAGGAGAGCAGGCTACCTTTGATGTGGGAGTTCATGGAATCCACCCTGAGCTTATAAAGCTGCTTGGAAGATTAAAATATAGGTCCAGTTATGCACAAAATGTGCTTCAGCACTCCAAAGAGGTGAGCTTTCTCTGTGGTATCATGGCAGCAGAGCTGGGATTAAATGTTAAGAGGGCCAAGAGAGCAGGGCTATTACATGATATTGGAAAGGCCGTGGATCATGAAGTAGAAGGCCCTCATGCTCTGATCGGAGCAGATCTTGCCAAAAAATATGGGGAGTCCAATGAGGTGGTGCATGCCATAGCTGCTCATCATGAAGAGGTCCAGCCAGAGACGGCCTTAGCGGTGATTGTTCAGGCTGCAGACAGCCTCTCTGGGGCAAGGCCTGGGGCAAGGCAGGAGATGCTGGCCTCCTATGTAAAGAGATTGGAAGAGCTTGAAAAGATAGCCAATTCCTTTAAGGGAGTGACGAAGTCCTTTGCCATACAGGCAGGTAGAGAGATCAGGGTTATGGTTGCAGAAGATCTTGTAGATGATGATGAGACCTATATGCTCTGTAAAGAGATTGCCAAAAAGATAGAAAAGGAGTTAACATATCCGGGACAGATTAAGGTCACGGTTATAAGAGAGACCAGAGCAGTGGACTATGCAAAATAGAGAGTTTTGAATCTTTCAAAGCTCTCAAATAGGAAGGTGAGATATGGATATTACTCTATATGATAGGGATGGAAATCCCATTGCCTATATCTCAGATGACTATGACAGCAATATATATCTCTTTGAAGGGGAGGCTGTAGCTTATCTATTTAATGAAAGGGAGGTATATGGCATAAATGGAAGACATCTGGGTTGGTTTATAGATGAGGTCCTATATGATAGCAATGGATTGAGGATAGGGTTTACCCATAATACATGTCCTAAGAGTGGTGCAAAGGAGCCTATAAAGTCAAAGAGAAAGCCTATCTATGAAAAGAGACCCAAATGGAAGCCGCCACCAATGCCCAAGTTTAGCTATGCAATATCTTCTGTCCCTTTAAAAGAGTTTCTTCTTCAAGGAAAGATAGAGAGGATAGTGGAAGAGGAAAGGGAAAAGGAAGAAGAGGAAGAGTCAGAGTGATAGATGGAAGAAGAGAGGGAAACAGTCTATTTAGTTGATGGAAGCTCATATATATATAGGGCATATCATGCAATAAGGGAGCTATCTACCTCCAAGGGGCTTCCCACAAATGCAATCTTTGGCTTTACCAAGATGCTTTTGAGGCTCTATCAAGATAAGACCCCGTCCTATCTTGCAATTGTATTTGATGCACCTGGGCCCACATTCAGACACAGGATATATGAAAGATATAAGGCAACGCGTCCTCCAACCCCTGAAGATCTTACCGAACAGATACCCTATATAAAGAAGATAGTTGAGGGATTTAGGGTAAAGATGCTGGAAATTGAGGGCTATGAAGCAGATGATATCATTGGCACACTGGCCCAAATTGCCACAGAGAGAGGATTTTATGTGGTGATAGTTTCAGGGGATAAGGACTTTCGCCAGCTCATAACAGATATGATCTCCATGTGGGACCCTATGAAAGACAGATTGGTCAATTACAAGAGTATTGAAGAAGAATACAGGATTAGGCCCCAGCAGTTTACGGATGTAATGGCACTCTGTGGGGATAGCATTGACAACATTCCAGGAATACCTTCAGTGGGAGAGAAGACCGCCTTAGAGCTAATAAGACAGTTTGGCACTCTGGAAAATATCTATGAGAACATCTCAGAGGTTAAGAAAAAGAGGCTTAAGGAGAGATTGATAGAGTTTAAAGAGAATGCATTTTTAAGCAGAGAGCTTGTAAAGATCAATACCCAGGTTCCTTTAAAGATAGATTGGGAAGAGCTAAAAGTTAGAGAACCTGAAAGGGATAGGCTATCAGAGATATTTAAGGAGCTTGAATTTATAAGTCTTTGGAATCAATTTGCAAAGAGAGAGGCAGAAACTGATAAGGACTATAGGATATGTAATGACAAGAGGTTTTTTAGAGAGCTGATATCAGAGATAAAGAAAAAGGGGATTGTTTCCATTGACACCGAAAGCACAAGTGAGGATCCCATGAGGGCAGAGCTTGTGGGGATCTCTCTATCTATGGAAAAGGACAAAGGGATCTATATTCCAGTTGCCCATAAGGTAAAAGAGAGGCAGTTGGATAGAGACTATGTCATAAGTGGGCTTAAGGAGGTGATAGAAGATCCTAATATAAAGAAGATAGGGCAGAACATAAAATATGATGCCCTGATCTTTAAAAGGAACAATATGGATATAAGAGGCATCTATTTTGATACAATGGTTGCCTCCTATGTGATAAATCCGGGGCTGAGGCAGCATAATCTAAATGTGCTTGCTCAGCAATACCTCAACCACAAGATGATCTCTTATAAGGAGGTTGTGGGAAAGGGGAAAGGGACCTTTGCTGATGTGGATCTGGAAAGCGCAAAGGAGTATGCATGTGAAGATGCAGAAGTGGTATGGAGGCTTTGGCCTATATTGGATGAGATGCTACATAAAGAGGGGAATGCATCCCTGTTTTATGAACTGGAGATGCCGCTCATTGAGGTGCTTATGGATATGGAATATAGTGGAGTAAAGATAGATGAGGAATTCTTTAAAGATATGTCAATTAGGATATCTAAGGAACTATCAAAGTTGGAAGAGGAGATATTTGATGAAGCGGGCATGGAATTTAATATTAATTCCCCTCAGCAGCTTGGTTTTGTGCTGTTTGAAAAGCTTAAACTCCCTGTTCAGAAAAAGACCACAAAGACCAAGAGCTATTCTACAGATGTAAAGGTATTAGAGACATTATCTTCACTAAACTATAGACTACCATCTCTTATATTAAGATACAGGAGCCTATCAAAATTAAAGTCCACCTACTTGGATTCCCTATTGCAGATGATAAATCCTGAAACCGGCAGGATTCACACCTCATTTAATCAGACGGTGACAGCAACAGGAAGGCTTAGTAGCAGTAATCCCAATCTTCAGAATATCCCCATAAGGGGAGAGGAGGGACGGGAGATAAGGAAGGGATTTATTGCAGATGAGGGCAATCTTCTGCTGTCTGCGGACTACAGCCAGATAGAGTTGAGGATATTTGCCCACTACTCTCAAGATCCAGTATTTATAAATGCCTTTAGAGAAGGAATTGATATACACACTAAGACTGCCTCTGAGATACTGGGAGTGGAGATGGATAAGGTTACAGATGATATGAGGAGGATTGCCAAGGCAATTAATTTTGGGATAATCTATGGAATGGGGCCTGTAAAGCTAAGCCAGGAGCTACACATCGATAGAAAGGAGGCACAGAGATATATAGAGAGCTATTATAAGAGATATAAAGGGGTATTGAGATATAGAGAGCAGATGATTGATATGGCACGAAAGAAGGGTTATGTCACCACCCTCTTTAACCGAAAACGCTATCTGCCAGGGATTAATCACAGCAAGGCAAGGATCAGGGCGGAGGCAGAGAGGATGGCAATAAATACACCCATCCAGGGAACAGCCGCAGACCTGATAAAAAAGGCAATGATAAATATCCATAGAAAACTAAAGGAAAATCGATTGAAGACAAGACTGATCCTACAGGTTCATGATGAACTCGTATTTGAAGTTCCGGAGTCTGAATTGGAGGATGTAAAAGAGATGGTACTAAAAGAGATGGAGGGTGTATATCCCTTAAGTGTTCCTTTGAGAGTGGATATGGGAGTTGGAAGGAACTGGGGAGAGGCGCATTAAGAGGGAGAAAAATTATGAGATATGTATTTGGCCCTGTCTTTTCAAGGAGATTGGGTCTCTCCTTAGGAATAGATATAATCCCATATAAGACCTGTTCCTATGACTGCATATACTGTGAGGTGGGTAGGACAACGTGTAAGAGTGTGGATACAGATTCATTTGTGGATCTAAATGAGCTGTTTTCAGAGATATCCATTGCATTAAGGGAGAGCGATCCTGAAGTCCTTACATTTTCAGGCTCAGGAGAACCTACCTTAAATCATGATCTGGGTGAGATGATTAGAAGGTTAAAAGGAATGACAGAGAAGAAGATAGCTGTGCTTACCAATGGTTCCCTACTCTATAAAGAGGAGATAAGGGAAGCGGTAAAGGCAGCAGATATATTAATGCCCACTCTCAGCACTGTCTATGAAAAGACATTTGTTAAGATCCATAGGCCTCATAGGAATCTAAGGGTTGATAGGGTGATTGAGGGAATCAGGAGATGCAGAGAGGAATTTAGGGGTGAATTTCAGCTTGAGGTGATGATAGTAAAAGGTATCAATGACAATGAAAGGGAGATAGGTGCACTAAAAAAGGTGGTGGATGAGATAGGGCCTGATAGAATCCAGTTAAACACTGTGGTTAGGCCACCACCAACAGATATGGATCTCAGAGTAGAAGAGGAGAGGATGGAAGATATAGGTAAGATATTTGGTCAAAAGGCAGAGATCATATCCTATAGAGGAAAGAGAAGAGGGGAAGCTCATATCTCAGATCTGGAGCGTAAGATTGTGGAGATGGCAAAGAGAAGACCCATTAGGGTAGAGGATATTGAATATCTGTTCAATGGACAAGAAGAGATTGAAGATGTATTAGAGGGACTCATAAAGGGCAAGAGGCTATGGAGATACAGATATGGAGAAAACACATTTTTTAAGGCCATTTAGAGAGAAGGAGTGGTAGATATGAGCGGATTATATGTGGGGGTAGATATAGGCTCTGTAAGTATCAATTGTCTTGTCCTAGATCAGAAAAAAGAGATTATTTACGAATATCCATATATGAGACATTTTGGAGCAATAGAGGAAAAGGTGCATTCCCTTTTAAGTGATATATTTGAGCAGTTTGGAAGAGATGAGATCAGGGCAGTTGCATTCACTGGCAATCATGGAAGGAAGATAAGTGAAAATGTAGGCGGATTTTATGAATTTGATACCATATCCCAGGTCTTGGGCTCCCTTTATGTAAAACGAGATGTGAGGTCCATAATCAGTATGGGCGGACAAGATACAGCCCTTTTTCAAATAAGGCATGGGGATGGCAGTTGGGAGCTGGAATATTTTAATACCAATGGGCCATGTGCATCGGGGACAGGCTCTTTTATAGATCAACAGGCTCAAAGGCTTGCAACTTCCATCTATAAAAGAGATGTGGATATCTCCCAGGATCAGATTGACAGTGTCCTTAAGGATTTTATTGAGTTGGGGCTTAAAAGCACAAGGCCATCAAATGTGGCCTGTAGATGCACCGTGTTTACTAAATCTGATATGATTCATCTTCAAAACAAGGGAGAGAAGCTTGAAGATATCATCTATGGGCTTCATATCGGGAATGCCAGAAACTTTATCAGCACCATTGTTGCAGATAGGCAGGTTGAAGATCCAGTTATATTTATAGGGGGGCTTTCCCTTAACCAGCTTCAGGTAAAGGCATTTAAGGAATATTTCCCCAATATCCTTGTCCCCCCCTATAGCACATCCATAGGAGCCTTAGGAGTTGCATTACACGCTATGCAGCAAGGAGTTGAAAATTCTATTGATTTAGATGGGCTTTTAAGACTGGGAAGAGTGCAGCTATCCAATCTTCCAATTGCTCCCAAACTAAAGCTCAAATTGACCCGCTTTCCTGAAGAGAATGAGGTAGAAAAGGTGCCATTTCACGGGACTGTGCCCGTATATCTGGGTGTGGATATAGGATCCACTACCACAAAGTACGCAATTATAGATGAACATAGAAGAATAATACATAAAAGATATGTCCACACCCAGGGAAGACCTGTGGAGGTGACCCAGAGATTGCTCAGCATCATAAGGGATGAGATGGGAAGATGTATAGATATTAAGGGGGTTGCCACCACAGGATCTGGAAGAAATGTGGTGGGGGATTTTTTAAATGCCGATCTCATTGTGGATGAGATAACTGCCCATGCAAGAGGTGCAGTAGAGATTGATCCCACAGTTGATACCATCTTTGAGATCGGGGGTCAGGATTCAAAATATATCTATATAATGAATACCTATCCTCTGGATTTTGATATGAATAAGGTGTGCGCTGCAGGAACCGGGAGCTTCTTACATGAGCTTGCAAATAAATATGGAATAAATATAGTGGGAGAATTTCAAGAGATAGCAATGTCCTCCTCCTCTCCCATACGACTTGCTGAAAGATGCACTGTGTTTATGGAATCTGACCTTGTATCATATCATCAATTGGGTGTGGAAAAGAAGGATCTAATGGCAGGGCTCTGTTATGCAATTGTCAGCAATTATCTTAACAGGGTGGTGGGAAAGCGAAAGATCGGAGAGAGGATCATGTTCTTGGGAGGCCCCTCCCTTAATAAAGCCGTAGTAGCTGCCTTTGAAAACACCTTAAATATGGCAATTATTGTCCCAAAGCACAGAGAGGTGCTGGGTGCCTTTGGGGCAGCGATCTTAGTTCAGGAAAAGATGAGAAGGGAAGGCATAGAGAAGAGCAGATTTAGGGGGCTGGATAGCGCAATCAATGATAGGATGGAGTATAAAGAGGTGATATGCAGGGCAGATCCCAAATGCCATAATCAGTGTAAACTTAAGATCTACAATTTTGATGGGAGAAAGAGTATTTGGGGGGGGGAGTGTGGAAGATATGAGATAAGTGAGAGAAGGGCAAAGAGAGGCCCCAACTATTTCAGACTGAGGTCTCAGATATGGGAAAGATATATGGAAGGTGTGTATGTGGAATTCAATGGGGAGAGGATCTTAGAGGTGGATGGAAGGCCTACTGTTGGTATGCAGAGGGCACTCTATACCCTTCATACAGGAGTCTTATGGGCCCATTTCTTTGACAGGTTGGGGTTCAGGGTGGTTTTAACCCCACCTACCAATTCCCGAATTGTGGCCTGGGGAATAGAATCCATGACAGCAGAGACCTGCTTTCCGGTAAAGATCTCTCATGGACATATAAGATATATCAAAGATAAGACCAGATTTCTCTTTATTCCTGCAACCATTAATATGAGAACACCCACAGAATATGAAGGCGGGTTTTATTGCCCAATGGTTCAGGCAAATCAGTATATGGTGAGGATGGCATTTAATCTTAAAGGAGATAATATACTAAGTCCCATAGTTCACCTCAAATACGAGCCTGAAAGGCTTGCACTTGAACTTGCTTCCCAATTGTCCCACAAGATTGGAAAGAGCAGGAAGCATATAAGGGATGCACTGATGTATGCCTTAGAGATACAGGAGGAATTTACAAAAGAGCTTTTAAGAGAGGGGGAAAAGATCCTCTCTTCATATCCCGATGATAAACCGCTGGTTGTTGTAACAGGAAGACCATATAACCTATATGATGAAAGGCTAAATCTCAGATTGGGTGAAAATCTTTCAAAGATAGGGGTGAGTGCCCTGCCAATGGATTTTATAGATACCAGCAGGGTGGATCTTTCTGATTTTTCATCCATGTATTGGGGGTTTGGGGCAATGATCCTTAGAACCGCAAGATATATTGTATCTCATGAGAATCTCTTTGGAATACACCTGACCAATTTTAGCTGTGGAGCAGATTCCTTTATAGAGCACTTTTATAAATACATCATGCAAGACAAACCCTATCTTATCTTGGAACTGGATGAACACTCAGCAGTTGCAGGTATGATGACAAGGCTTGAGGCATACAGAAATGTGGTTGAAAACTGCATGGAAAAGTCCAAACAGAGATTTCAACAGATTAAGATTTCCAATTGAGGGAAAAAGCGATGGAAAAGGGCTTTAAAGATCTCTATGAGAGGGTGGGATATTTCAAGGTAAAGGGCAAGACATTTCTGATACCCCAGATGAATACCATAGGGGGGCATCTGTTGGCAGGCACATTCAGAAGCTTTGGTGTAAATGCCATATTGATGGATACCTATAAAGGGTTGGATCTGGGAAAGAGTTTTACCTCTGGAAAGGAGTGTTTCCCCTGTCAGGTAACCACCGGTGATATACTCTATTTCTTAAAGAGAGAAAAGGAAAGGCTCGGTGATAGATTTGATCCTGAAGACTATATATATTTTATGCCAGAGTCAGAGGGTCCCTGTAGGTTTGGAATGTACAATAAGTTTCAGAGGATAGTCTTAGATACCTTTCCAGAATTTAGGAAGATAAAGATTGGCACCCTTACATCCTATAATTCCTATTCCGTAGAAGGTCTTATAGAGGAGGCAGGCGAGTTCAGAAAGGTGGCATATCTATCTGTCATCGTGGGGGATATATTGGATAGACTGCTCTGGAGAGTAAGGCCCTATGAAAAGATAGAGGGCTCCACAGATCAGTTTATTCATTCTGCAACTTTAAAGATGGAAAAGGCCTTTGAAAGATATGGAAGGAAAAAGGATTTTGATAGCATCATCACTCAGCTTGAAGAGCTCACTAAGGAGGCCAAATCCCTGATAGATCCTACAATCCCTCCCAAACCCCTGATCGGAATTGTGGGAGAGATATATCTCAGGACCCATGTTCAGTCCAATCAGAATGTGATAAGGATGATTGAAAGATATGGAGGAGAGGTGGTAAATGCATCAATTGCAGAATGGATAAACTATACCACATATGACAGGCTCAGGGAGGCAAAGATTGACCTGAGGGCACACATAAGGAATCTTAATATTGAAGGGATAAGGGATTCATTTAAGAGGATTTTCAAGTATGGGATTGATCTGTATTATCAGCAGATAAAACAGGATAAGGTCTATAAGAGGATAAAAAAGATTTTGGATATTGCAGATGATCATAGAATAAAGGACTTAGAGAAGATACTTATCAGGACTGGGATCTTTTCATTTGATGTGGGAACAGAGGCATGCCTTAGCATCTCTGGAATTATTGAATATATAAAAGAGGGATATAATGGGGTTGTAAATGTCTATCCTTTTACATGTATGCCAAGCACCATAACCTCTGCCATAATTAAACCTATTGTCACTAAGGCAAATGTCCCTTACTTAGATACCCCATATGACGGATCATATCAGCCAGGAAGAGAGGCAGCAATTAGAACCTTTATGTATCAGGCACAGCAGCACTTTGAAAGGCACAGTGGAAGGAGAAGACACCACTGAAGATATCTCTACCAAAAGGTTCATAACACGATGAGTAGAAAGATTCTTATTGACGCAAGTCATAAGGAGGAGTTTAGGGTAGCAATCATTAAGGATGGCATCTTGGAAGACTTTTATATTCAGACCCTATCTTTAAGACAGACAGTGGGAAATATCTATAAGGGGATTGTGGAAAACATTGATCATAGACTCCAAGCATGTTTTGTAAATTTTGGACAGAAAAAGAACGGTTTTCTTCCCTCAGAAGAGATCCATCCCCAATATTGGGCGGTTTCAGATAATAAGGATATTCCCATTGACATGAGAATACAGAAAGGACAGGAGGTCTTGGTCCAGGTTGTAAAGGATATGCCAGGGGAAAAGGGTGCGTATCTTACGACATATGTAACCCTTGCAGGAAGATACATGGTATTAACACCTGGAAGGGATACAATAGGGATTTCTCGTAAGATAGGAGACGAAAAAGAGAGAAAGAGACTTAAGAGAATTGCCACGACCCTTCCCCTTCCCTCCTATATGGGATGCATCATGCGGACCGCCTCTGAAGGTATAAGAAAGAGGGAGATATTAAGAGAACTGAATAGGCTTTTAAGACTATGGACACAGATTAGAGAGAGGGCCAAAAAGGGGCCACCTATGACATTGATACATGAAGAGCAGGATATATGTTTTAGGACATTAAGAGACCATTATAGCCGTGATATAGATGAGATATGGGTTGATGATATGGGTCTATATAAGAGGCTGAAACAGTATATGAAGATACTCTCTCCAAGGGATCAGAAGAAGATAAGGCTATATAAGGAAGATATACCCATATTTGAGAGATACAATATAGAGAATCAGATAGAAAGAATATATAGCAGAAGAGTGGATCTTAAAAGTGGAGGGTATATAGTTATAGATTCAACAGAGGCATTGATTGCCATAGATGTAAACTCTGGTAGCACCATTGCAGGAGAAAACAGGGAATCCATGGCCTTTATCATAAATATGGAAGCCGCCAAAGAGATCCCTCGACAGTTAAGGCTGAGAGATATAGGAGGATTGGTAGTTATTGATTTCATAGATATGAAGGACAAGGAGCATATAAGAGATGTGGAAAAGAGGGTAAAAGAGGAGATAAAAAAGGACAGGGCAAAGGTGGAGCTTTCCCGAATATCCAAATTTGGTCTAATGGAGCTCTCCCGTCAGAGGTTAAATCCTTCCATTGAACTTAAGAGCTATCAGATATGCCCTACCTGTAAAGGGAGGGGAAAGGTGATGTCAGTGGAGTCTGCATCTGCATCTGTATTGAGGAATATAAAATCCATTGCCTCAAAAGGGGGCGTAAAAGAGGTTGTGGCAACTCTTCCACTGGATGTGGCTTCCTACATATTGAATGCCCAGAGAAGGGAATTACTTAATATGGAAGAGAGATTTAATATGAAGATCATAATACAGGGCAATGAAAAGATAGGCTCTGGAGAAAGCCATATCGATTTCATCAAATCAGATCAGATCATATGATTTTTAATAATATCATATACCTTATTGCCATCCTTATCATATATCATATTGAGTTGGATCAGCTCTCTCTTTTTTCACCCTTAATTAATCTATCCCTGATAGCGCTATCGTGGTCGCTATTTTTCTATATGTGTCGTGTTATATTTAGAAGTTCCTATGAGAGTTCACCTAAGCTCTATCATAGAAGGGTGCTACTGTGTTCCATTATTTCCATACTCATATTTTCAATGGATACCTATCTCTTTAATCTGAGACATCTAATAAGGCTAATACCCTATGTGAGGCTCTCTCTACTCCTTGAAAGCACAGTTGTTATATCAATCTATCTAATGATGTTATGTATAGTCTGGTTTCATTCATATGATTCATATCGAAACACCTTTTCTATAGATATTGGAAAGAGAGACTATATAATTCAGAATCTTCGTTTTAATATCCCTATTGTCATACCCTATCTGTTGTTTGATCTTCTATTTGATCTCTTATCCTGGACTACACTTATCCGATATATTGAAAGGGATATATATCAATTTATCCTATTTTCCTGCTTCCTTATTATCTTAATGATATTTCTTCCCGCAATTATTCCCAAGATATGGGGATGCAAGGAGTTCATACCCGATGAAAGGCTTTTTGCCATAAAGGAGTTTTTAAGGAATAAAGGATTTAGATACAGAGAGATCTTAAGATGGCCCATCTTCAAAGGGCAGATGCTTACTGCAGGAATCATGGGAATAGTCCCCAGATTCAGATATATTCTCATTACAGATTCCCTTATGGAGAATCTTACCTTAGAGGAGATAAAGGCAGTCATTGCCCATGAGATGGGGCATATAAGATTCTACCACTTTTACCTCTATCTCCTATTTTTTATACTATATGTTGCCTTCTCTAAGGGCTTCTTTGAACTCCTATTCTATCTCTTAATCCCACATACCATCTCTGAGAAGAACACCTTTCTCTACCTGGGTATTTCCCTTCCTGTAGTGTTCTCATTGATAATATACTTTAGATATATTGTAGGATTCTTTATGCGAAACTTAGAAAGACAGGCAGATGCCTTTTCCGCACACCTAATGGGAGATCCTACTCCCACAATACTTTCCCTTGAAAAGATAGCGCTTTTAAGTGGCAAAATAAGGGATCTACCGAGTTGGCACCATTTTAGCATCAAAGAGAGGGTGGAATATCTAAACAGATTTTTCAGGGATCCCATGCTCTTAAAGAGACATACAAGGTTTCTGATACTGTGTCTCTTCATATATCTTTTAGGTTTCTCTCTTCTGATATATGGTGTTAATAGCACCACCATAAGAAAAGCTGTCATCTTAAATTCTGCCTCCAAATTGATAAGGTCTTCAAAGGTAGATCCCAAAAAGGATCTCAATCTATTTATAGATGTGGCTATGATATACCACGATATGGGAGAACTTAGGAAGGCAGTTTCAATCTATGAAAAGATCTTAAGATCATATAAGGATGCACACATTGCATTAAATAATTTGGCCTGGATCTTGGCAACCGCAGATAAAGAGGAGCTAAGGGATCCCAAAAGGGCATTGATGCTTGCAAAGAGGGCGGTATCCTTGAAGAGATGTGCAGCATACTTAGATACATTGGCAGAGGCATACTGGGTAAATGGAATGAGAAATGAGGCCATAAGGGCTGAAAGAGAGGCATTAGATATGGCAAAGGAAAGGAGAGACTACTATAAGGCCCAGCTTGAAAGATTTAAAAAGGCCCTTCCTTATTCATCCCATTAATCCAATTATAATAACTCCTGACATCATTATGGATGCACCGATAAATCTCTTACCTATATCTTTCTCTTTAAAGAATATGGCACCAAACAATACCCCAAATAGCAGACTTGATCTCTTAACAGATATCATATAGGCGGCCTCAATAAGCTTTATGGCAAAGACATGGGAAAATATCATGGCTGAAGTTACAAGCCCTGAAAGCACTGATGCAAAAGGCCTCTTAATAATGATATCTATCTTTGCATCCCTTCTAAAAGGCCATATTAAAAAGAAGATAAGGCTTAAAACGGTAAAATAAAATGTAGCAAAAAACTGAGGATTAGAATGATTAATCGCAAGCTTACCAAGAGTTGCAGTAACCGAATATATGGCTGCAGTAAGTAGCATCAATCTTGTCCCTTTTATTATGAATATGGACTTGAATGGCCCCATTATCTCCCTCTTTATATCTGATATGTTTAATATGTACGAACCTATTAAGATAAGAAGGATCCCCAAGATCCCTGAAGTTGAAACCTTCTCTCCCAGTATAAGATTCCCTGTAAATATCATAAATGCTGGGGTAAAGGAGAGAAAAGGGATACACAGGGAAAGGGGTGCACTCTTAATCGCCTCCATGTATGTAAGAAATGCAGCTACTTCCAATGGAAGGGCAAGTAAAACCGATATCCAAAATATTGGGTCCAATGAGGGAGTGTCCATAAGGATAAGGGATGTAAAGAGCAATGGAAAGGCATATAGCAGCCTGATAAGAGCCATTTCATAGGCAGAGTAGGTTGAGAAATAGTATTTTGATATGACATCATTCAGAGCAGTAAATATGGCTGAAAAAAGGCTTAATAGGAACCACATCTCCCTATTTAATCCAAAATTAATCTATGGACAATCTGCTCTGTTATTGCTAATTAAAGTCAACGATAAAATCAATTCCTTTATATAAGAGGTCTAAAGAGGTGGAGATAAGAGAGATTGATCCCTTCGAAGAGAAAATGAATCTTTTAAGATACCTGGATCTTCTTAGAAGCTCCAAGGTGCTGATTGTAGGAGATATAATCTTGGATCAATACATATGGGGAAAGGTATCACGTATATCTCCAGAAGCTCCGGTTCCTGTGGTAGAAGAGAGAGGAAGCACTGAGAGGCTGGGAGGTGCGGGAAATGTATTAAATAATATAACTTCGGTTGGAGGAGATGCGGTGATATGCGCTGTGGTGGGAGAGGATGGGAAGGGTAAAAGGATTAAAGAGATATTAAAAGAGATGGGAGTGCCCTTAGACGGTCTTATTATGTGTAAAGACAGACCCACCACGGTGAAGACAAGGATAATAGCACATAATCAACAGGTTGTAAGATTGGATAGAGAAAAGACAGATATCATTGATGATAATATTCAGAGGAGGATCTTAGATCTTGCATCTTCCATAGCAGACAATATAGATGGTATCTTAGTATCTGACTATGGAAAGGGGGTGATCTGTAAAAATATCGTGGAGGGCCTTAAAAGTATTGCAAAGGAAAGAGGGATTCCCATATGTGTGGATCCAAAGGTAAAAAATTTTAATCTTTATAGGGAAGTTACACTTATCACTCCTAATCATCATGAGGCAGGTCAGTTTTATGGAATGCATATAGACAACAATTCAAGCCTCTTAGAGGTGGGAAGGGGTATAATAGGGGGGCTCAATTGTGAAAATCTCCTTATCACCCAGGGTAAATACGGTATGACCCTATTTGAAAGGGATGGTGGTATATACCATATACCTGCCTCTGCTAAGGATGTCTACGATGTAACCGGTGCAGGTGATACTGTCATAGCCATTATCACATTGGCGCTATCATCAGGAATATCACTTCGCAGTGCGGCTATAATGGCAAATTTTGCTGCAGGAGTGGTGGTTGGAGAGCTTGGAACATATGCAGTAAAGAGGGAGGATCTGGAAGGCATCTTTAAAGAGAGGAGGTAAGATATGAATATATGCGTTGTGGGTGTTGGATATGTTGGGCTGGTAACAGGGACATGTTTTGCCGAATTTGGTAACAATGTGTTTTGTGTGGATAATGACTCTAAAAAGATTAAGATGTTGAAAGAGGAGAGAATTCCCATATATGAGCCTGGACTTGAGGAGATGGTAAAAAAGAATGTGGCAGCAGGGAGACTGCACTTTACCACAGATATAGAAGAGCCCATTGAAAGGAGTTTAGTGATATTTATTGCAGTGGGCACTCCTTCGGAGACCGATGGCTCTGCCAATCTGGAATATGTGTATCAGGTGGCAGAGTCTATTGGAAGGCTTATGAGATCCTATAAGATAATTGCAACAAAGAGCACAGTTCCAGTGGGAACAGGTAAGAAGATTGAGGAGATAATCAGGAAGAATCAAAAGAATGAAATTCCATTTGATGTGGTATCCAATCCTGAATTCCTGAGAGAAGGCTCTGCAATTGATGATTTTATGAGACCTGACAGGGTGGTGATAGGATCAGATAGTGAACAGGCTATTGCCATAATGAAAGATCTATACTCCCCTCTGTATCTTATTGAAACTCCATTTGTGATAACAAATGTGGAGACAGCTGAGATGATAAAATATGCATCCAATTCCTTTCTTGCAACAAAGGTCTCCTTTATAAATGAGATTGCCAATCTGTGCGAATTGGTAGGTGCAGATGTCCATGTGGTTGCAAAGGCAATGGGATTGGACGGAAGGATAAGCCCCAAGTTTTTGCATCCTGGCCCTGGATTTGGAGGTTCGTGCTTTCCAAAGGACACCAGAGCCATAAGCAAGATTGCAGAGGCAGCAGGCTATAGATTTCAGATAGTTGATGCGGTAATCAGGGTAAATGAGGAGCAGTGGAAGAGGATGGTGCAAAAGATTGATAGGGCAGTTGGAGGTGTTAAAGGGAAAAGGTTAGGGATCTTGGGCCTTACCTTCAAACCCAATACAGATGATATACGGGAGTCTCCTGCCATAAAGATAATTGGAGAGCTCTTGGAGAGGGGAGCAGAGATATGTGCATATGATCCAGCCGGTATTCCTGCAACCAAAAGGCTGTTTAAGGATATACAATATGGCACAGATTCCTATAAGGTGGCAGAAGGCTCAGATGCACTTATAATTATTACAGAGTGGAACGAGTTTAGATTCTTAGACTGGCCGCGGATTAAATCTCTTCTCAGGAGGCCCATAGTCATAGACCTTAAAAACATATATGAACCAGAGAAGATGAGAGAGATGGGGTTTGTGTATTATTGCGTGGGAAGGGGTTATGAGCCTACCCAAGGAGCCAGAGAGGGTTAAACTGATTACAAGCCTCTTTTCCTCTGATAGGGCTCTTATATTTAAAGTTATTGAAGAGCTGGAACAGATATTTGGAAGCATAGACTGGATAAGCCATGAACTTTCCTTTGACAGAACAAGATATTATGAAAAGGAGATGGGTTGGCCCCTTTGGAGAAGATTTTTATCCTTTAAAAGACTTATAGATCCAGAGGATATCGTAGATATTAAGATTACCACAAATGAGGTGGAAAGGAGACACTCTAAGGGTGATAAGAGGATGATAAATATTGATCCTGGATACATCTGCCTTGAGAGATTGATCCTTGCAACCGGAAAGAACTATGTGCACAGGATATATCTAAGCAGGGGTATCTATGCAGATCTCACACTGATATATAAAAAGGGAGGTTTTATCCCCTTGGGATGGACATATAAGGACTATGCAGATCCTGAGATCATAAGGCTGTTTAATATAATACGAGATGCCTATAAGAGGCAGATAAGAGGCATACACCCATAGAGCTTTGAATTTTTCAAAGCTCTTAGTAAAAAGCTGTAAATGGAATCTGTCATTGCGAAGCAATCTGAGAATGGTTCATGGTTCGAGGGTAGAAGGGGGGATGAGATTGCTTCGCTTCGCTCGCAATGACATCCGACCCAGAGGGTCATCCGACCCGGAGGGGGGGTATAACCCCCAGTGTAAAAAGGGGTTATAAAAGCTTTCACCTATAAAGGAGGAATATTTCGTTGATAAAGAGCATGACAGGCTATGGGAAAGGGGAGTTTAACAGCGGGGATATAAATATCACCGTAGAGATAAGATCTGTTAACAGCAGATTCAGGGATATAAACATCCATATCCCCAAGAATACCTATCCATTTGAGGATCTTGTGAAGGAGAAGATCTCTGAAAAGATCATTCGTGGAAGGGTGGATGTGAATGTGCAGGTGAGGTTTGGACAGGAAGGGAGTGATTATGAGATACTTTTAAATGAAGAGCTCTTGAAAAGATATATGGATCTTTTTAAAAGTGTAAGTGATAGATTTGGAATTTCTCCTCCAGTGAGCTCTGAGATACTATTTCAGATGAGAGATGTTTTGACTTATAAGGCAAAGGAGATGGATCGTGAAGAGATCAGAGAGGGGGTAAATGATGCGTTAAGTTCTGCTCTCTCAATGCTTGATGATATGAGGATTCAGGAAGGAAAGGCCATAAGAGATGATATGTTAAATAGAATACGGAAGATCAGGGAAAATCTCAAAGAGATAAGGAAGAGGCTGCCTGAGATGTTAGCGGAATATAAGGAAAGATTCCTTAGGAGAGCTAAAGAGATACTGGAAGATATCCCCATCTCTGAAGAGAGGATGATGCAGGAGCTTGCCATATATATCCATAAGACAGATGTTAATGAAGAATTGATAAGAATTGACAGTCACCTCAGACAGTTTGAAGATATCTTGACTCATGATGGGGCATTGGGAAGGAAGATAGAGTTTTTAATTCAGGAGATTCATAGAGAGGTAAATACCTTGAGTACAAAGGCCTCTGACTTTGATATATCAATGAATGTGGTAAACATAAAGGTAGAGCTTGAAAAGTTAAGGGAACATGCACAGAATATTGAATAGCCTGAGGAGTATCTTATGAGTAATAGGTTAATAAATATCGGTTTTGGAAATTCAGTTGTAAGGGACAGGATCGTGGCAATTATCTCTCCTAATACCGCTCCCGCAAAGAGATTAAGGGAAGAGGCAAGGAGAGAAAATCGCCTTATTGATGCTACTCAAGGAAGAAAGACAAGATCCCTTATCATTACAGACAGTAATCATGTGATCCTCTCTGCGGTTCAGACAGAGACCATCGCTCAGAGATTTTCCACAGACTCTCGGAATCCTCAGGATGAGACATCTCAGATATGAAAGGTCATCTCTTTGTGATATCTGGACCATCTGGAGTGGGTAAATCCACTATCATAACATATTTGCTCAAAAAGATTCCTCATATCCGATATTCAGTGTCCTACACCACAAGGCCTCCACGCAGAGGAGAGGTGGATGGCATAGACTATAATTTTATAAGTGAGACTGAATTTAAGGAGATGATAAGAAAGGGTGAGTTTATTGAATGGGAGGAGGTATATGGAAATCTCTATGGCACCTCGTATAGATTCATTTATGAAGTTATGAAGCAAGGAGAGGATGTAATAATGGATATAGATCCCAAGGGTGCAAGAAATATAAAAGAAAAGATAGACCACTCCCATCTGATATTTATTCTTCCTCCTTCTGTAGAAGAGCTTTTTAAAAGGCTTAAAGGAAGAAAGACAGACAGTGATGAGACAATAGATAGAAGGATGAAGCAGGCATTTCAAGAACTTAGAGAGTCAAGATGGTATGACTATGTGGTGGTAAATGATGATATAGATTCAGCCATAAGGGCGGTGGAGTCCATAATAATATCATTTAGATATATAAGGGAGAGGATCTACAATAGGATTGAAGATATAATTAATGGGTACAAAGGATAAAGAGATAATTGGAGGATATCAGACTGTAAGATATCTTTTGGAAAGAGATGATATCAGAATACACGAGATATGGATACAGGTAAGATCCCAGAGAAGAGAAGGGATCTTAGAGAAGGCGCATAAAAGGTGCATCCCTGTATATCTTAAAGACAAAGAGGATTTCAACCACTCACTTTCAGGGATAAATCATCAAGGTGTGGCAGCAGTTGTGGATGCATTTAGATATCAGAGCCTTCAATCCATTCTATCTCTGACAGTGAAGAAGAGGGGCACAGCTCTGATAGTGATGGCAGATCATATAACCGATGAGGGGAATATGGGAGCGATCTTAAGGGTCTGTGCATTTTTTAAGGTAGATGGTTTCATAATTCCAGAAAGAAGATCTGCCTCAATAAGTGGGCAGGTTATGAAGAGATCCTCAGGTGGATATCTATCTGTTCCCATAGCTAAGGTATCCAACCTTAAAAACACCGCACTCAGACTCAAAAGAGAGGGATTCTGGATAATAGGCACGGATGAGAGGGCTAAAGAGAGTATATACGATTTTGACTGGAGGCGGGATGTGGCACTGATAGTGGGAAATGAGGAAAGAGGAATTAATCATAGTTTGGTAAAGATATGTGATGAGTTGGTATCTATCCCCTCTAAGGGAGATATCAGTAGCCTAAATGTATCAGTTGCACTTGGAATTGTGTTATCTGAAATCCATAGACAAAGACGGTTTAATTAAAGGAAAGCTCTTTAAGGCCCTAAGCTTTAAGAGCGCCTCTATTAGCTCTGCCAAGGGAAGACCTACCACATTGCTATAACTTCCCCTTATCTCCTTTACCATAAACGCTCCTATCCCCTGAATGGCATATGCACCTGCCTTTCCAAAAGGCTCTCCAGTGTTAATATAATTTATTATCTCAGAGTCAGACAATTTTTTAAATCTGACATAAGTCACTACTGCCTCACAATATGCCCTTTGACCCTGAGGATCAATTATTGAAAACCCTGTTATAACCTGATGCTCTCTCCCTCTTAGCTCCATAAGTATATTTAAGGCATCTCTTTTATCTTTTGGCTTTCCAATGATCTTATCTGATACATATACCAGTGTATCTGCGCCCAGAATCCATTTTCTCCTATACCTATCCCTTAGCGATTCTGCCTTTAGAGTTGCTAAATGAATAGTCAGATCCTTAACATCTCCACCATAGATATCCTCATACAGAAGGGTTCCTTCTGCTATAAAGGGTATATGTAGCTGCGATAAGAGCATCTTCCTTCTTTCAGATGACGATGCTAGTATCAATGGATTGCTATGGGATATGCAGGAATCTACCATTCTAACTTATGTTGAACAGAGATATGGTATTTTGATAGATTCTGTGACTCAGTTCTTCCAGATCCATTTTTCTAATCTCTGCAATCTTCTCTACAGTATATAACAAAAAGGAGGGCTCATTTCTTTTCCCCCTCATGGGTTGAGGGGATAGAAATGGGGAGTCTGTTTCAACAAGAAGGCGATCCAGAGGCATCTCCTTTACCACCTCCCGTAGATTTTCAGATCCCTTATAGGTAATAGTTCCAGGAATTGATATATATAGCCCCATATCCAGAAATCTCTTTGCCATATTGTAATTGCCAGAAAAACAATGCACCACACCGACTATTCTGTCTCCCCCCTTTGACTTAAGCACAGATATGGCCTCTTCAAAGGCATCCCTGATATGGAGAATCACCGGGAGTCTTAGCTCTTTGGAAAGATCCAGCATCTTGTTGAATACCCTAACTTGATTGGATATTTCAGAGTATCTCTTAAAAAAGTCAAGGCCGATCTCTCCCACTCCTACTATCTTGGGATCTCTTGAAAGCTCCTTTAGCTCATCTATTACAGAATCTTCAAATCTGTCTGCCTCATGGGGATGAAAGCCAATGGTCGTATATATTCCTTCAAACCTCTTTGAAAGCTCAAGGGATCTAATGGAGCTTTCCACATCTATCCCTATGGATATGATCTTTTCAATTCCCCTTTCCCTTGCCCTGGAGATAACCATTTCAATTTCGTCTCTAAAATGATCCATTTCCAGATGGGCATGGGAATCTATTAATCTGAGCAACTTTTTCCCCCTTAAAAATTAAGGGCTTGCATTTTTAAATATAATGGCAAATAATATTAAAAATTTCGTATATGTAAAATATTTTATTTCTGATGGTGAGAATATGGAGGCCTATTCAAAGGTTGAGGAATATTCCCAGGAGGAACTTGAAAAGGAGCTTTTATTCCATAAGAAGCTCCAGGACATAACCAATAAGATACACTCTGCGGAAGATACCAATGAGATTTTGGAAAACCTCCAATACGAGATCTTAAGCCTCTTTGACGCAGATAGAATCACCATATATGTGGTTGATGGTGTTAGACGAGAGATCTACTCCCGCTTCAAGACAGGAGATGAAGTAAATGAGATAAGGATACCCATTAATACCAATAGCATTGCAGGCTTTTGTGTATCTACAGGAAAGACAGTAAGGATAAAGAATGCATATGATGATGAAGAGCTCAAAAAGATAAGCCCATCCCTTAAATTTGACAAGAGCTGGGACCAGAAGACAGGATACAGGACAAGACAGGTGCTTGTAACTCCCATAGTGTTTAAGAAATATCTATTGGGTGCTATCCAGCTTATAAATAAAAAGAGTGGTAATGAATTTACAGAGAAGGATGAATCCGCTGTAAAAGAGATTGCAAGGGTCTTGGGTATTGCCTTTTTTAAGAATCAAAAGATAGCTGAGAGAAAGAGACCTACCAAATTTGACTATCTCATTACCCATAATATAATCACTGAAAAAGAGCTTAATGAGGCAATAGCAACTGCACGGAAGAAGAAGGTGTCAGTGGAGTCCGTGCTCATATCTGATTTTAATGTCCCTAAGGAAGAGATTGGCAAATCCCTATCCCAATACTACAGGGTTCCTTTCATTGCATATGATGAAAATATGGTAATTCCAGGTGAACTCCTGAAAGGCCTTAAACCCAACTTTTTAAAGAACAACGGATTTGTTCCCATTGCGCAGACCGATGGGAAGGTAGTGGTGGCAATGGAAAATCCTGATCATCTACCTGCCAGAGACACCATAAAGAGACTGATACCGGATAAGGAGTTCAGATATTGTGTGGCCATAAAAGAGGATATCCTGAAGATAGTGGATCTTTTCTTTGATGTTAAAAAGAGCAACCTCTTGGGAGATACCAAGAGCATTGAAGATATACTTGGGAAACTTGAGGGATTTGAAGATGAAGAAGAAGATGAGGAAGTGGAAAGGGTAAGTGAAGAAGATGGTGTTATTGTCCAATTAGTAAATAAGATGATCATTGATGCCCATAACAGAAATGCCTCAGATATACATATTGAACCCAGACCGGGCAAGCAGAATGCGGTTATAAGATTCAGGATTGATGGCGCATGCCAGGTCTATCAGACCATCCCCTATACATTTAAGAGGGCTATAGTATCCAGGATTAAGATTATGTCAGATCTGGATATATCTGAAAGGAGACTGCCTCAGGACGGAAAGATAAAATTTAAAAAATATGCCCCCCTGGATATTGAGTTAAGAGTCGCCACCATCCCTACCGCAGGTGGAGTTGAAGATGTGGTTCTGAGACTCCTGGCCTCAGGAGAACCCATACCCTTAGAGAAGATGGGGATGAGGGAGAGGGACTATAAGGCATTCATTGATATGATAACAAAGCCATATGGGATTGTGCTGGTGGTAGGTCCTACAGGTTCTGGAAAGACCACCACACTTCATGCAGCCCTTAAATATATTAATAGACCAGAGGTGAAGATATGGACTGCAGAAGATCCTGTGGAGATAACCCAGGAGGGGCTCAGGCAGGTTCAGGTTCAGCCCAAGATCGGTTTTGATTTTGCAAGGGCTATGAGGGCATTTCTTAGAGCAGACCCCGATGTGATAATGGTAGGTGAGATGAGAGATCATGAGACAGTTGCAACCGCAATTGAGGCATCCCTTACAGGTCACTTAGTATTCAGCACCCTGCATACCAATAGTGCCCCTGAGACCATTACAAGGCTACTGGATATGGGAATGGACCCATTTAATTTTGCAGATGCGATCTTGGGAATTCTGGCTCAGAGGCTTGTAAGAACCCTCTGTAAAGACTGTAAGGAAAAGTATCATCCAACGCAAGAGGAATTTGATGCACTGAGAAGGGCCTATGAGGGAGATTTTGATGCACTCGGTTTTGAATATAATAGCGATCTTGTCCTTTACAGACCAAAAGGATGTCCCAAGTGTGGAAACACAGGATATAGGGGAAGGGTTGCAATTCATGAGCTGCTTGTGGGAACCGATGAGATGAAGTCATTGATTCAGAACAGGGCAAGGATGGAAGAGCTCAGACAGCAGGCCATAAAGGATGGAATGATTACCCTTATGCAGGATGGTATCAGAAAGGTGCTGTTGGGATATACTGATCTAATACAGGTAAGAAAGGTCTGTATAAAATAGACCTAATCCTTTGTATAAGTTAAATAAGATACAGAAAATCACTTAAGATGGATAAACTAAGAACACATAATTAATTTAAGAGACACAATTTTGGGGAAGGTCTAATGCAAGTTCAGGAAATTATCCAAAACATTAAAAACTTGCCCAAAAATGATTTGAAAATTCTTTTTAAATGGATAGAGAGTTTTGAACAAGAGGTCTGGGACCAAGAATTTGAAAGAGATGTGAGACAAAGAAAACTGGATAAATTAGCTGAACAGGCCGTTAGAGATTTTCATGAAGGAAAATGTCAAGAACTCTAAGGCATTATGCAGCCCCTTCCTTTTGGGACAGATATAAGAGATTGCCTGAAGATATTAAAAAATTGGCGAATAAGAACTTTGATCTTTTAAAGAATAATCCTCACCATCCATCATTACATTTAAAGAAGGTTGGCAAGTATTGGTCTATTCGGGTGAGTAGAAAATATAGAGCTATCGGCATAGAAATTGAAGAAGGGATCATCTGGTTTTGGATTGGTAAACACTCAGAATACGAAAAGATTATAAGTTCCTAAAGGAGCCTTTTCAGATATTACTTATGGATACTGGGGTGGGTAGCTAAGGCCCATATCTTCTGGAAGTCCAAACATGATATTCATATTTTGTATGGCATTTCCTGCCTGTCCTTTCACCAAATTATCAATAACACTTATAATTATCAGGGTATCAGTATGGGAATCCTCATCTATATGAATTCTACAGTAATTACTGAATCTCACATCCATTGTGCTTGGGGGGGTATCTCCATCCCATATCTTTACAAAGGGGCTGTCTTTATAAGAATCCTTATATAAAGAGATTATATCCTCTTTTTTTATAGAAGACCTCTTCTTACAGTATATGGTGCTATATATACCACGGGATATGGGAATCACATGGGGAGTAAAGGTTAATTTTATTGGTATATTGGATATCTCATAGAGCTCCTTTTCCATCTCAATTACATGCTGATGCCCCCCTATTCTATAGGCATTGATGGATTCGTGCCTTGCAGGGTAGTGGAAGGCAGGTGATGGCCTCTTTCCTGCTCCTGAAACCCCTGTCTTTGAATCGCATATTATGTTTTCTGTATCTATAAGGTGGTCTTTTACCACAGGAGCCAAACCGAGTATGATGCTGACTGCAAAACAGCCGGGATTTCCCACAAGCTCTGCACGTGCTATCTCATCTCTGTGTATTTCAGGAAGTCCATAGGTACTTCTCTCCAAAAGCTGTGGTGATTCATGTCCCTCTTTTCTTCCTATCCTCTTTGCATATTCTTCATATTGACCTAAGTTCCTGAATCTGAAATCACCGCTATAGTCAATTACCTTTACCCCTTTTCCAAGTAGATATGGGGCATATTGCTGGGACACCCCATCAGGGGTGGCAAAGAGAGCCACATCTGCCTCCTCAACCCCATCTCTTTGAAACTCTTCAAATGATCTGATCTTTAAATCTACAAGGCCCCTAAGATGGGGATGAATCTCAGAAATTTTTCTACCTATACCTGTGATATCAACTAATTGAACAATCTCTGCATCTGGATGCCTGTGGAGTATCTCTATAGCTCCACACCCCCCATATCCCCCTGCACCTATTATGGCAACCCTTATCTTTCCCATATCCTTCCCTTCTACACCTTAAATCTAAAGTTTATAATGTCTCCATCCTGAACCACATAGTCTTTTCCTTCAAGCCTAAATACCCCAGCATTTCGTGCCTCTTTAAGTGACCCATATCTTTTAAGATCCTCAAAGGAGATAACCTCTGCCTTAATAAAGCCCTTTTTCATATCGGTGTGCACCGCTCCTGCAGCCTCAATACATGGGGTGCCTTTTTGTATCTCCCATGCCTTAGATTCATCTCCTACAACTGTGTAAAAATGGATTACATCAAGCATCCTGTATGACTCTCTTATAAGCCTATCTACTAAGGATTCATTAATGTTATAGAGCTTCATAAATTCCTCTCTCTCATCAGGCAAAAGGGATGCAATCTCCATCTCAATCTTGGCCCTTATTGCCATCACTCCCATATTATCCGGTGTTCTTTTCCATTTGGGAATCTGGGTATCATCATCTTCATTATTTATTACTATAAATTGGGGTTTTGAGCTCAAGAATGAATAAGGTCTAAGGTCAGGATCATGGGCTAAGAGGGGTTCTGATCTCAATGGAATGGAATCTTCTAAAAGGCCTTTTATCTTTTCTAAGAGCTCCATCTCTTTGGGATCTATCTTTTTCCCCTTTCTTTGATCCAGCTTCAGTCTCTCTATGCGTTTTTCTGCTACCATAAGATCATTTAGGATCATCTCTTGTTCCAGCTCCCAAAAGTCTCTTTCAGGATCAGGCTCCTGTAGGCCAGGGATCTTAAAATTTCTAAGCACATGCAGAAAGCCATCGCATGCCCGCACCTCTGCCCAGGAGATGGTCTCATTTTCTTTTTGAATATGGAATCGGGATGGAAGCAGGTATTCTATTCTTGGATATGTGATCTTTTTGGGTCTGAGTATCTCTTTAATATAGTCTAACCTGGGATCCTGAACAATTACAGTTGCAATTCTGATCTTACCTGCCTTTTCCCTCTCCTCTTCTCCCCTCTTGCCTTTAAGAAGATCAAATATGGTAGTCTTTCCTGATCCAGTAAGTCCTATTATTCCTATCTTCATCTTCTCTTTCTCAGAAGCACATAGGTTGCACCTGTCCCTCCATCATATGGCTGAGAGCTTACAAAGGCAAGCACAATCTTATTAAGTGGGCTATGACTAAGCCAGTATGGGATATGCCTCTTGAGGACAGGATAGGATCCAGGTGAGTTGAGCCCCCTTCCATGGATAATGAGAACACATCTAAGCCCCCTTTTAAAGCTTGCGATAATAAATTCTTTAAGACAGCTCTCGGCCTCATCCCTGCTCATTCCATGAAGATCCAGATAGTCCTGATAGGGGATCTGTCCACTTCGGAATTTCTTAATCAGAGTGGGACTGAGCCCCTTAAGTTTCCCTTCAATATATTCATCTGTCATGGTGAAATCTATCTCCTGTCTTCCAGATAGGAGTTCAGAAAGCATCCTTATTGCCTCTTTGTCTTTATTAGGGGGAGGATAGGGGGTCTTGAGATGCTTTTTATATAGAGGCAATATCCTGTTTCCCTTATCCTGAAGAGGGGTTACATCTGCCATCTCTTCAAGGAATAAGGGGTCATAACCATTATGAAAACCGCCTAAGGCCATGATTCAAAGAGAAATGAATTGATAAATCTATCTTTATTAAATATACATAAAAAAGAGAGGAGGTCAAATGCCAAGAATTGACGACTATAAGATGGCACTCAGGCTGGGTAAAGAGAGACTTAAGGATAGAAATCCTCACCTCATATGTAGATATGCAGGGATGGATATAGAAGAGAAGGAGTCCAATATTATATTTAAGATCAGATGGCTAAATCGGGATGTAGAGATACAATGGCCTGAATTCCATATGGAATATGTAGAGGGGGGAAGAGAACTTCCCATACAGGAAAGCATCTTGATACTACACTACATAAATGGATGTATGGAAGCAGGGCAAAGAGAGCTTACTAATAACTGGATCTCCTTTAAAGATATACCAGATGGAAGATTCTATTTAGATGCATTTAATAAAAGGGCAAAAGATCCATTAGTGGATGCATTTGGGAAAGATCCAGATCTTCTTATTCCTGTTATTAGCTCCCTTTACGCTGGAGAGGCCTTAGATCTGGGTGATGTAAGTATCAAGATCTCTCCTCTCCCCCTTATAAGGGTCCTTTTGGTAATGTGGAAGGGGGATGAGGAATTTCCACCTGAGGGAAATATCCTATTTGATGAAAACATCTCTCAAATTCTTTCTGCAGAGGATATCGCATGGCTTTCTCAGATGATAGTCTTTCCTGCAGTAGGTGAGTTGAGGAGATATTTAGAGGGGAAGGAGGTCAGATGAATATGAATGACATCAAGGTCGCTGTTATAATGGGAAGCAAATCGGATCTTGTTATCATGAATGAATGTATGAAGGTGTTGGATGAACTTAAGATCCCATATGAGACAAAGATCCTCTCCGCACATAGGAGTCCTGAAGAGACAATGGAATATGCAAGGAGTGCATCAGAGAAGGGCATAGAGGTTATAATTGCAGGTGCGGGCTGGGCAGCACATCTAAGCGGTTTTATTGCATCCCAGACCCTTCTTCCTGTTATAGGGGTTCCCATTGATTCCTCTCCCTTAAGTGGAGTGGATGCACTTCTTTCAACCTTACAGATGCCTCCACCTGTTCCAGTTGCAACAGTTGCAATCGGGAAAGGTGGGGCAAAAAATGCCGCTATTCTTGCAGCCCGAATCCTTTCCCTAAAGTATCCAGAGATAGTTTCCAGACTCAAAGACTATATGGAAAGGTATAGAGGAAGATCCACCCAGAGTAATTGATGAAAAGGCCTCTTATCATAGATATTGAAAAGGGGGAAATATCAGAGGACAAACTCTTAGCCGCAAAGGAGGCGATCCTTTCAGGTAAAGTAATTGCATATCCTACAGAGACATTCTATGCACTTGGGGTAAATGCATTGGATGGGTCTGCAATTGAAAGACTCTACAGGATAAAAGAGAGGTCAAAGGATCGGCCCATACCTGTAATAATTGATTCGTTATCTTCTTTAAATAGATATGTAAGGGAAATCCCTAAGGAAGGTGAGATATTAATAGAGAGATTCTGGCCAGGACCTCTTACAATCATATTTTATGCCTCATCCCTTATTCCGCCCATACTTGTATCTAAAACTCAAAAGATCGGAATCAGGATATCATCAAATCCCATATGTAAAAGGCTTGCCGAGCTTTGTAAAGTGCCTATTACTGCAACCAGTGCCAATATAAGTGGAGAGAGGGAATGTAGAGATGCAAGGGATGTGTTGGAAGTATTCGGAGATAGGGTTGATCTAATAATTAGAGGTGAAAGAGCTACTGTCTTAAGGCCTTCAACGATTATAGATATTACTGTATCCCCACCAAAGATACTCAGAGAAGGAATGATAGAAAGATATAGGATACAAGATGCAATTGGGATAAGAGATCCTTCAATATAAGATTACAGGCTACAGATACCGCATCTGGTACACCTTTTAGAAGGTAAACAGGGTGGGCTTTCCTTTGCCACTTTATAGAGTCTGAATTCCTCTATTAAAAAACCCTTTTTAATTCCATGATCTAAAAAATCCCAAGGTAAGATCTCTTCCAGATTCCTTTCTCTATACACAAAAAAATCGGGATTTATAGGGCTTCCCCTTAAGGCATCTTTCCAGCTTAGGGAATCTTCAATAACTCTGAGTAATATATGGGCTACCCTTCTATCTCCAAGGGAAAGAAGTGCCTGAATATATGCCCATTTGGGGACATCAAATGTCACTCTTACACCTCCAATCTTTGATAAGGCCCTTTTAAGCCATCTCTGCTTCTGCTTTAAGATTTCCACATCTTCAAGGGGGGCCCATTGAAGTGGTGTAAATGGTTTTGGGATGAAGCAGTTTATGCTGCATTTGATCGTTCCTATTGTGCCCCTCTTTTTGGATCTCTTAATCATATGGTGGCGTATCTTTTTTATCAAGGTGACGATGGATTCCAGATCCTCCCAGGTCTCTTCTGGAAGTCCTATCATAAAATAGAGTTTTATTGATATATTTCCAATTGTTGCTATCCTTTCAATACCTTCAAATATCTGAATGTCTTTTAGATGTTTATTTATTGCGGTTCTGAGTCTCTCTGAGCCTGTCTCAGGTGCAACTGTTATTGTCCTCTGCCCGGCATTTAAGATATCTTCTAAGAGCTCAGGAGTAAGGGAATCAATCCTTATAGATGATATAGAAAATCTGCCCTTTTGCCTTAATATCTCATGGGTAATAAGGGGTAAATTTTCAATTTCAGAAAGGGATGCACCAAGTAGTGCTACCTCCCTTCTCTTTTTTAAGGTCTCTCTTATATACTCTAAGAGCTTGTCTTCAGGATGTCTCCTTGGAGGTCTATATATATAACCTGCTACACAGAATCTACATCCCCATCCACAGCCCCTTACCATCTCTACAATTGTCTTGTTTGAAAATTCCGTATTGGGTGTGCATATGGTAGAATGGGTAACTTTGAAGTCTTCAGCAGCGGTCTTTACTACTTCAACCCTATTGGAAAGGTGCGGTTCAACAGGTTCCATAGCTTTTATACAGCCATCCTTTCCATAATAGACATTGTAAAGAGACGGGATATAGACACATCTTAACTCTTTTGAAATATCTTTTAGAAGCTCCTCTTTATCAATCCTCTTTTGGGTTAAATTATAGATGAGTATGTCTAAAAGCTCATTCAGGCTGGGTTCTGCCTCTCCCATATAAAAGAGATCTATAAATGGGGCAATGGGCTCAGGATTGATAAAGGTGGCCACTCCTCCAGCCATTATAAGGGGATAGGGTGATCCCCTTTCAGATGAAAGAAGAGGAATATGAGAGATCTTCAATATCTTTAAGAGATTGGGATAGTCATTTTCATAGGAGATGGAAAAGGCTATCAGGTGAAATCTTTTTAGAGGACTCTGGGATTCCATTGTTAAGACAGTTTCAATATTTAATGGGCCTGGGTCGGGCAGAAATGCCCTCTCTGCAACAATCTCATCTCTGCTATTTAGGATCTGGTAAAGGATCTGAAAGCCTAAGTTTGACATCCCAATCCAATAGGTATTGGGATATACAAGGGCAACTCTGAGTCTGTCTTTCCACTTTTTTCTTATAAAGCCCTTCTCTACCCTTAGACGATCCTTTATGCTCTTTTTTAGATCAGACACTCAATTTGTCCGCCTTTCTAAGTCTTATATAGGTAGGGACATCCAGATCTTCTCCACTTCCCCTCTTAAATACCCTTTTTAAAAAGTTTGTCTTTGGCTTTTCATCTTCATGGGCGATCTGTCCACCTTCCATATCATCTCCATCTAAGCTATTAAAGAGGGCAGCATCCAAAACCTTTCCATTCAATTTAACCGTCCAAGGTTCATTTGCCTCTTCAGAGGTTACATCTCTAAGACGGACAATCTTTGAGGCGGTATCGGAATTAATACCTGTTGCAATCACTGTAACCTGAACCTCATCTCTCATATTTTCATCTATCACTACTCCATAGTGGATCTCTGCTTCAGGGTGTACCTGATCTCTAATAAAGGCAGCGGCTTCATGAAATTCCTTCATATTTATATCTGAAGGCCCTCTGAAGTTTATCAAGGCCCCCCTTGCACCCTTTATGGATATTCCTTCTAAGAGAGGATTTTCAATCGCCTTCATAGCCGCTTCTCTACAGCGATTTTCACCTTTTGCCCTTTCACACCCTATCACTGTATTCCCTTTCTGTTCCATTATCTTTCTTACATCTGCAAAGTCTAAGTTTATAAATCCATTATGGGTGATGAGATCGGATATTCCCCTTATGGCATTTACCAGGATATTATCAGCTGCCTTCATTGCCTCTGTAAGAGATAGCCTTCCATCTGATAAGGTCAGGAGCCTTTCATTGGGAATAACAATAAGGGTATCTACCTCTTTTTTAAGCTCGTTTATACCTTCATCTGCCCTTTTCATCTTGGTGGGGCCCTCAAATTCAAAGGGCTTTATAACCACTGCCACAGTCAATGCCCCCTCTTCTTTGCATATCCTTGCAATTACAGGGCTTGCGCCTGTTCCTGTTCCCTTACCCATTCCTGCGGCAAGAAATACCATGTCAAATCCACTTAGGGCATCTCTTATATCAGAGGCACTTTCCTCAGCGGCCTTTCTTCCCTTTTCTGGATCGGCTCCTGTTCCCATGCCCCTTGTAATATTTGGGCCAAGTTGGATCTTAAAGGGACAGAGGCATGCCTCAAGTGCCTGATTATCAGTATTTGCAGAAACAAGTGTAACATCAGGAATCTGGCTATTTATCAAATTGTTTATCGCATTTCCACCTGCCCCTCCTATTCCAATAACTCCTATCCTTGCCTTATAAGTATTCCTTTCTTGAACAAATTCAAATTTCATAATTCTCCCTCCTATTTAAATTTTTATATAATTTCCTGAAACCATCTCTTCATCCTGTCCATTACCTTAAAAAATATGTTTTTCTCCTTTTTCCCGAATCTCTTTCTCTCATCTTTTGCCTTTTTTGCACCATATAATACCAGCCCCACAGCAGTGGAATACATGGGCTTATTTATAAAGTCCGTATCTCCAGATAGACCCTTTGGATAGCCCACTCTTATAGGTTTTCCAAATACCTTTTCAGCAAGCTCAGATACCCCACTTAACTCCGCTGATCCTCCGGTAATAACTATGCCTGCATTTATGTGCTCATTAGCCTGGTTTTTTAGGAGATCCTGATATATAAGTGTGAATATCTCTTCCACTCTGGGCTCAATTATCTCACCTAAGACAGATCTGGGAATGGACCTGTAGTTCTTCCCACCTATATCTGGGACCTGAATCCTATCTTCCTTTCCTATCATGCTTTCCATGGCACAACCATATCTTATCTTTATATTCTCTGCTGCACTTATGGGTGTTCTGAGTCCAATGGAAAGGTCATAGGTGATATTATTCCCTCCTAAGGAAAGGACAGAGCTATATTTAATGGTTGAACCTGAAAATACGGCTGTATCAGTGGTTCCACCACCAAAATCAATTAAAGCCACCCCTATCTTCTTTTCCTCCTCTGTAAGCACGGCCTCACTGGATGCCAGTGTCTCAAGCACGATATCATAGACATCTAAGCCGGCCCTATTTACACATTTTACAATGTTTTGAGCAGAGGATACCGCACCTGTTACAATATGAACCTTCACCTCCAATCTAACTCCAGACATACCAAGAGGATCTAAGATACCGTCCTGACCATCCACAACAAACTCCTGAGTGAGAATGTGGATCACCTCCCTATCTGTGGGTATGGCAACCGCACTTGCCGCCTCAATCACCCTTTCAATATCCTTCCTGGTTACTTCTCTGTTTTTTAAAGGTATAACCCCTTCGCTGTTAAAACTGTGTATATGTCCCCCCGCAATTCCGGTATAGACCGAGTTTATCTCGCACCCACTCATATATTCTGCCTCTTCCACCGCCCTTTTTATGGACTCCACTGTCTTTTCTATATTTATCACAACCCCTTTCCTCAGCCCCTCTGATGGATGTGTCCCCACACCTATTATCTCTATCCCCTCATCCTTTATCTCGCCGACCATAGCACATATCTTTGTAGTTCCTATATCAAGCCCTGCGATTATCTTCTCAGGCATATACCCCCCTTCTTTCAGAATATCTTATCCTTAAATGCAACCACTGCCTTATCTCCATAATCCATTCTGATAGACTGAACTGCCTCTAAGGTGCCGTTTTCCTTCAGATAGGTTATGAGAGTTACAAGGTCTCTTATATCCTTTTGAATCTCACCTATATCCAGCACAATAGGAAAAGGAATATTGATGGGATATAATATGGCAGTTTCATTATCTTCCATATGGATTTCAGAGATCCCCTTCTCTGCTGTCAGTTCATAGGATCTATTTAATGCCCTAAGTAACATTAAAAGTCCCTCTATCTTTTCTCTTAAATCCCTGTCCTCAAGAGATATACCGCTTATTATGGGATAGTCTCTACCCTTTGAAAAAGACACATCTCTTATAAGACGGCCTATATCTGTAAGATAATATGGTTCCTTTAAAAAGAGTATTCCCACGGGTTTCATCCTCTTTGCCTGAATAATTAGTGTATGAGGAAATTGTCTCTTTATATGGATATCGTATATCCAGGGATCTTCTGATAAAAGCTTCTTTAGCCCTTCTATATCAATGGATATAAGGGATCTATTAGATTGTGTATCTAAGAAGCTATTTAATCTCTTTTGATCTTTCTCATTAAGACCCTCTAAGATGATGTCTTTAATCTTGAAATAGTCTGATACCACAAGATATTCGTAAATAGTGAGTGCCAAAAGAGAGGCCATGGTGACTAAGACCATCAGTGTTATGCTCTTGACTATTGCATTATAAAAAAACTTTACTCCCTTAAATATACCTCTCTTTAATATATATCCCCTTTTTTTGCCTTTTTTTACCACTTAGCCCTCTGATCCAATATCTCTATTTCAAGATTAAGCTGAATATTAAATCTCTTTTTAACCTCTGCTCTACATAGATCTATCAGATATAGAATGTCAGATGAGGTGGCATTTCCAAGGTTAAGAATAAAATTTCCATGTAGTGTGCTTATCATTGCATCTCCTCTTCTCATGCCTTTAAGGCCTGCCTGCTCAATTAGTCTTCCTGCTGAATATCCCACTGGATTTTTAAAGATGCATCCACAGGAAGGTAGATTTAGAGGTTGAGTCACCTTCTTTTTTATATATACATCCCTTATCTTCCTCTTTATAGAATCCGATGGGCTATTTTCCACAAGGAGTTCTACCTCAAGAAAGATATAACCCTTTGGTATTCCTATATTCCTATATTCATATCTGATCTCCTCTCTTTGAAGCTCAATAATTCGATCTTCATGCAGAGAAAACATGGTCAATCTGTTAATTCTTTCACATATCTCCCCACTCTTACCTCCCGCATTCATCCTGATTGCACCTCCAATGGAGCCAGGAATGCCAGACAGGAATTCAAGTCCACCCTTACCTGATCTTATACATTCCCTCAAAAGGGCATTTAATTTTAAGGCAGAGCCTACACGTATTGTATTCCTTCTAAAATCTAATCTTAAAAACTCGCCCCTTAATTTTAAAATTGCACCCTTGAATCCTTTATCCACAGGTAGAATATTACTTCCATTTCCTATCACAAAGTATGGAACTTCGTTTTCTTTTAAAAATCTTGTCACTCTTTTAAGGCTATTTAGATCATCTATCCATACAAGGGCATCGGCCTTACCACCCATCTTGATGGTGCAGAGCCTTTTAAGCGGAAATTCTCTAATTATATTCTCTTTCCCAACTATCTCCTCTATTTCTGTATGCCAGCTCATATCTCCTCAGATAATCTCCTTCCCAATTTATAGATATCTCCGGCTCCCAAAGTAATAACTATATCTCCTCTATTTAGGGCCTTTTTTAAGAAATTTAATGCCTCTTCCATATCAGAGCTAAGATAGACCTCTCTGTGTCCATGTTCCCTTATGCCTTGATACAGCCACTGGGAGTCCACCCCATCTATGGGCCTCTCTCCAGCAGAATAAAGGGGGGTCAGGATCAATATATCTGCATCATTGAAACTGATCACAAATCTTTCATATAGATCTTTTAGTCTGGTAAATCTATGGGGCTGAAAACAGACAATTATCCTTCTATGTGGCCAACATTCCTTTACTGTCCTTAATGTTGCTTGAATCTCTGTGGGATGATGTGCATAATCGTCAATAACTGTTATCCCTCTCTTTTCTGTGACTATCTGAAACCGCCTCATCAGACCTCCCAGATCCTTAAGCCCATCTCTTATATGATCAAAAGGAATCTGGAGTTCCAAGGCCACACATATTGTGGCTAATGCATTTAAGACATTATGCCTTCCAGGCATTCCAACTGAAATATCTTTCCAGCTTATGTCCATATATTGACAGTCAAAGATAACCCTCAGACCATCTGTTCTTATATTTACGGCTTTGACCTCTGCCTGCCCTGAAGTTCCATATGTGATATATCTCTTTTTTATAGATGGAATAATATGTTGAACTTCTGGATCATCAAAACAGAGCACATTTAGACCATAGAAAGGTGTCTTATTTGCAAAGTCAACAAACGCACCTCTTAACCTATCCATATGGCCATAGTGATCCAAATGTTCTCTATCTATATTTGTTATTATGGAGATGGCAGGGGTAAGAAGCATAAAAGAGCCATCACTTTCATCTGCCTCTGCTACCATAATATCTCCCTTTCCAAGCCTTGCGTTTCCTCCACCCCAAAGCCTTAGCCTCCCCCCTACAACCACTGTAGGATCAAGTCCTGCCTTTGTAAGCACAGATCCTATCATACACGTGGTAGTCGTCTTTCCATGAGCACCTGCAACTGCTATTCCAAATTTTAATCTCATAAGTTCTGCAAGCATCTCAGCCCTTGGAATTATGGGTATAAAACGCTCCTTAGCAGCTAAAAGCTCAGGATTATCTTCTTTTATAGCAGATGAAAAAACTACCACATCAGCTCCCTCTATATTTTCCCTTTTATGTTCATAAAAGATAATTCCACCAAGTGCTCTCAGCCTCTCAGTAATGGATGATCGTTTTATGTCAGATCCACTTACCTTGAATCCCAGGTTTAAAAGTAGTTCTGCTATTCCGCTCATTCCTATTCCACCGATCCCCACAAGGTGTATATGTCTTGTCCTACCTAATCTATTAAATAGGGTATTAGTCATCTAAGAACTCCTGTTGATAATTCGTGATATGGTATCAGAGATCATGCCCGCAATCTCATCAGATGCATAGACATTGTAAAGCCCCTTCGCACATTCTGCCATCTGCTCCCTTATTTTACTATGAAGTAAGAGTCGTTTTATATGAGATGAAAGAATTTCAGGATCCAACTCGTCTTCTTCTATGACAATTGAGGCACCTGCTGATCTTAAGATCTCTGCATTATATCTCTGATGATTATCGGCTGCATAGGGATAAGGAATAAGAATTGATGCCCTTCCTATAGCGCATATCTCAGATACGCTGATAGCACCAGCCCTGCTAATTATAAGATCTGATCTTTGATATGCCTCTGCCATATCATCAATAAAGGCAAAGACTTCTGCTCTAATTCCCATCATCTCATATTCCCTCTTTACAAGATGATAATCCCTCAATCCTGTCTGATGAATTATATTAAAGATATATGATTTCCCCTTTAATATCTTAACTGCTTCAAGAAATACCCTATTTATGGTAATAGAGCCCTGACTCCCTCCAAATACAAGTACGGTAAAGTCACGCCCCTCTTTTTCTATTGAACGTAGCTTTAATATCTCCTCTCTTACCGGATTTCCTGTAAAATAGACCTTGTCTTTTGGGAAAAATCTCTTTGCCTCTTCAAATCCACAAAATACCATATCCGATATATGGCTTAGATATCTATTTGTTACACCTGCAATTGTGTTTTGCTCTTGTAATGCCACCACCTTTTTTAACATCTTAGCTGATATACATATGGGAGCAGATAGATAGCCACCCATGCCAAGCACAAGGTGAGGTGAGAATCCTCTTACAATGGATAGTGCCTTTAATATGGAAGAGATAAATTTTAGAAGTGTATAAGGAAGATATATCATATTCCTTCCTTTTAGGCCCTTTAGATCAAGCACTTTAAAGGGAAAGCCATATCTTAGAAGTATCTCTCTTTCTATATCCTTTTTGCCTATCACAAATAGGATCTCAGAATTTTCCATCCTCTCTTTTATCTTCTGCGCTACTGCTATTGCAGGGAATATGTGCCCCCCTGTTCCACCTCCTGCAATCAATATTCTTGGGAATACCTCCCTTTTCATCTCTTTAACCCTTTTCGCTCAGACGATATGTTAAGCAAAAGCCCTATTGCAATCAGGGTCTTAAACAGGGATGAACCTCCATAGCTTATAAGAGGCAGGGTGAGACCCTTTGGAGGAAGCATCCCCATAACCACTCCCAGATTGGTTATAACCTCCAATGCCAAAAATAGCACAAGGCCTAAGGCAAGATAGCTTCTAAATAGATCCCTGGCATTTAGCGAAATCATTATTCCTTCATAGATAAGTATGGAAAAGAGAAAGATAACTGAAAAGCAGCCTATAAAACCCACCTCTTCTGCAATAATTGACATGATAAAGTCGGTATGAGGGGTGGGAAGGTAGAACATCTTCTGTATACTATTTCCAAGTCCTACCCCAGTAAGCCCTCCTGATCCAAAGGCAATTAGTGAGTGTATAATCTGATATCCATATCCGTACGGGTCTTCCCAGGGATTCAGCATCGCCTTCCATCGCATCAATCGGTATCCCTCTTTCAATATGAGAAATATCAGGGCAGGAAGTGATGCCAAGGTTAGCATAATGATATGTATTATTCTTGCCCCCCCTATAAATAGCATGATGATAGTCCAGGACGATATTATTATACATGTGCCCAGATCGGGCTGTTCATGAATAAGGATAAGAAAGATGGATATCACTACTATGTGAGGGAGAAAGCCTTTTGAAAATGACTTCATTATATCTATCTTTTTTGACATGGAATATGCTATATAGAAACTCAAGGTGAGCTTTAAAAACTCAGAGGGTTGAAATGAAAATCCTCCCAGATGGATCCATCGCTTTGCCCCCCCTGCTGCCCTTTCAAAACCAGGGATAAGGAGAAAGACAAGAGGTATTAGGCTAAATACGAGAAGAAGGTATATGATCCATGAGTATCTATTAAATATATCAATGGGGAAATTTTTGGCACCTATCATAAGCAAGATCCCAGTAAGAGAAAATATCATCTGCCTTTTAAAGTAAAAGGTGCTCATCCCTGCCTCTCTTTGTGCCAAAAAGGAGCTGGCACTATATATGGCAACAAGGCCGATTAAAAGAAGAATTAGGGTGGGAAGCAGGATGAATGGATTGTAACCCGATCTCTTTATTCTGACCTCTTTTCCCATAGCTCCTCTACCGCCTTTATAAAGCTATTTCCTCTGTCCCTGTAGTCTTCAAACATATCAAAACTGGAACATGCAGGGGAAAGGAGCACCACATCACCAGGTTGTGATGCTGAATATGCCTTAGATACAGCATCTCTCATATCATCTGCCACAATAAAAGGGATCTTCCCTTTGAGGGCCTCAATAAAGAGTTCCTTTGAACTTCCTATCAGTATTGCAGCACGTATCCTGTCTCTCACTTCTTCTACCAAGCTATCTAAATCTCCCCCTTTAAATATTCCACCCATAATCACAATTAGCTTTTCATTAAAACTCTTTACCGCACAGAGAAAAGAGTCCAAATTGGTGGCCTTAGAATCGTTATAGAAGGCTATGCCATTTACGGTCTTTACATACTGAAGCCTGTGTGGAAGCCCTGAAAATCGGGAAATAACCTTCTCAATAACGTTCCTTTTTACCCCTACATAGGCCGCACACAATACCGCTGCCATCAGATTTGATAGATTATGCTCTCCCCTAAGTTTAAAGTCCTCAAAGGAAAGCTCCATTCTGTGTCTCTGATCTATAAAGACCCTTAATATATTATCTTCTGTATAACAATTAAGCCCATCTCTTTGCTCTATCCCATATCGCAGTATCTGAGTATTTATGGATGGCATATGGCATCTAATATTTTTATCATCGCTATTTATTATCGCTGCCCCGTCCTCTTTTAGATTTTTAAATATCTTCATCTTACTTTTGATATAGGAGATAAAGTCAGGATACCTCTCTAAGTGATCTGGTGTGATGTTTAGCAATATGGAGATATACGGAGAAAAGTGTGAAATGGTATCCAGCTGAAAGCTGCTTACCTCACACACCACATAGTCTAAAGGGTTAATGTATAAAGATTCAATAAGTGGTGTTCCGATATTTCCTCCCAGAAATACCCTATAACCTGCCTCTTTTAATATATCGGCTATCAGGGTGGAAGTGGTGGTCTTTCCATTTGTGCCTGTTATTGCAATTATAGGAGCTGAGAGCATCAAAGAGGCAAATTCCAACTCACCCATAACGGGTATCCCTTTTTCCTTTGAGGCACGTATAGCTGGAATATCTAAGGGCACACCTGGAGATAAGAGTATGAGATCCTGCTTTAGAAAGGTGGAGATCTTATGTTCCCCTGCCTCTATCTCAACTCCCATATCCAAGAGTTCCTTTAAAATAGAGGGATCAATCTCATCCAATTGCATCTTCTCGCTTATGGTCACCTTGGCACCTTTTCTTTTTAAAAAACGTGCGCAACTCATACCTGTTATTCCACATCCCACAATCAGTATCTGTTTATCTTTCAACTCCCCCATCATAACCCTATCTTAATTTAAGGGTGCTTACAGATAAGAGTGCAAGGATAATAGCTATTATCCAAAATCTTATGGTCACCTTGCTCTCTGGCCAACCCTTTAGTTCAAAGTGATGATGAATGGGAGCCATACGAAATATCCTCTGCCCCTTAGTGATCTTGAAATAGGCTATCTGAAAGATTACAGAAAGGGTTTCAAAGAGAAAGAGCCCTCCTACTAATATGAGAACTATCTCCTGTTTTGCCAGGATAGAGATAAATCCAAGCATGGCACCAAGGGAAAGAGATCCCACATCACCCATAAATATCTCCGCTGGATATGCATTATACCATAGAAAGCCAAGTCCAGCTCCAATTGCCGCTCCACATATGACAGACAACTCACCAGAGCCTGGCACATAGGGGATCTGAAGATAGTTTGCTATCTTTACATGACCTGCCGCATATATGAAGACCAGATAGGTGGTAAAGGCAATGATAAGAGGACCGGTGGCTAAGCCATCAAGCCCATCTGTTATATTTACGGCATTTGAGGTTCCAACGATTATAAACACCATAAATGGGATATAGAGGATTCCAAGATCTGGTCTGATGTTTTTAAAAAGGGGAAGATTTAGATGGGTGTCAAAGTTAAGGGAATAGAGGATCAGTGAAAATATTGTGGCAACAACAAGTTGAAGTATGAGTTTGCCTTTTATATTGAGCCCTTTGCTACTCTTTCTGATATTTTTTAGATAGTCGTCAATAAATCCGATTATGGCAAAACCCATCAGTACCCCTAAGGTAAGCCATACATATAGATTTTTGGGATCTGCCCATAGCAATATGGATATTGCTATTGCAGGAATTACAAGACATCCTCCCATAGTGGGTGTGCCTTCCTTGTCTTTGTGGTTTGGAGGGCCATCTTCCCTGATATATTGACCTATCTGAAGACTTTTCAATTTTCGTATGGTCCAAGAGCCCAAAAATAGAACAATTAAAAGGGAAAATAGGGCGGCCAATATGGATCTAAATGTTATATATCTAAAGACATTGAGCCAGGATATATGGGTATGAAACATATAGATGAGTTTAAAAAGCATACTAAGATACTCCTTCTAAAAGTGCATCAATCACCCTATCAAGCCCTATCTTTCTGGATGCCTTTAAAAATATTATATCCCCTTCCCTTATCTTTTCAGATATCACGGATACGATATCTTCCACCCTGTTTAATACCACTGTATTTTCTACTGGAAGCCCCTCTTCACATGCACCCCTTACAAGCTCTTTTGCATATCCTCCAATGGTAATAAAAAGACGTGGTCTTAGTGGAGCTATCTCTTTCCCGGCCTCTAAGTGAAATCTTGGGGATTCCGCACCCAGCTCAAGCATATCACCGATAACCACTATAAGGCCCTTTCCATCTATTTTCCATCCAAGCAGGTTCTGTATTGCGGCCTTAAGAGAGGTGGGATTGGAATTGTAGGTGTCATCAATAAGGGTTATATTATGGTCACATCTTATGATCCTGAACCTTCCATCAATGCCCTTAAAATGGAAAAGCGCCTTTGAGATCTCATCTGATGGTATCCCCAATAATATGGATACGGATATAGCAGCAAGGGCATTATATACATTATGAAGTCCTGAAATATTTAGGGTGATGGGAAGGCAGATATCTCTAAAGCACACCTTAAATGAAATTCCATTCATACCCTTTTCTTCAATTTCCCTTGCCTGAAAGCTGTTTTCTTCTCCAAGGCCATAGGTAAGGGCTGAGATTCCAAGCCTTTTACATGCGCTTTTTAGGATATCACAGTCCCCGTTTATTATCTTGATTGTCTCTTTGCGTGTTTCAGCAAATAGGGAAAGCTTCTCTTTCAAGACCCCTTCCACATCTTTGAGACCTTCAAGGTGGGCACTACCTATCATGGTGATAAGTGCTATGTCAGGGTCTGCTATCTCTCTCAGTCTTCCTATCTCTCCAGGGCTATTGGTTCCCATCTCAAGTATTACCACCTGGTGGGAAGAGTCCATCCTAAAAAGGGTCAGGGGAACACCGATGAGGTTGTTCTGATTTCCTCTATTTTTAAGTGTGGGCCTTTGTCTTGAAACTATTGAATATAACATCTCCTTTGTGGTTGTCTTTCCCACACTCCCAGTGATAGCGATTACAGTAGCACTATTTTGTCCTCTCCACCATCTTGCAAGTTCACCTAAGGCATATATGGTATTATCAACCAAAATTACTGAAATATCCCCATTATGTATCTTCTCTATATAACCCCTCTTAGCCCTTTCAACTACAATGCCTCTTGCCCCTCTGTTGATTGCATCGGTTATGAAATCGTGGCCGTCATACCGCTCGCCCTCTATTGCAAAAAAGATCTCTCCCTCTTTTATGGTTCTGCTATCAATGGAAATACCCCTGATATCTTGCGTATGATCTCCCCATAACATATGCCCAGATATGGCATTGAGTATCTCAGAGATACTAATATGTTCTATCCTGTATGGCTCTTTCCCTAAGGGCAACTTTTGCCTCCTCTATGTCACTAAAAGGGATCTTTTCCCCTTTTATGATCTGATATTCTTCATGTCCTTTTCCCGCAATTAATATAATGTCCCTGCTTTTTGAAAGGGCTATAGCCCTTTTAATCGCATATTTTCGCTCCGGGATGATCAGGTATCCACCCGACTTATCATCTTCAAACTTATCCATACCACTTCTTTCTACCCCCACCTTAATCTCTTCAATTATCCTTAAAGGATCTTCACTGCGTGGATTATCGGATGTTATAATCAAGATATCGCTCATGGATGCTGCAATAAGTCCCATTTCAGGTCTCTTTTTTCTATCTCTTTCCCCCCCACATCCAAAGACTGTAATAAGTCTTCCTTTAGAAAATTCCCTTATGGATAAGATGACATTCTTTAAGGCATCTGGGCTATGTGCATAGTCTATAATGACGGTTGTTCCATCTGGAGCTACTATCTTCTGCATCCTGCCTGGAACTTCACTTAAAGCCTCAATCCCACCTGATATCTCAGTTTGGTCTATACCAAGGGAAAGTGACGCTGCCCATGCAGCAAGGATATTATAGACATTAAACCTTCCTAAAAGGGGTGATCTAAAGGTAGTGTCTTTGCCATTATAAGATATCTTTCCTCTTATTCCCTCTATATCAGATATGAGATCATTTGCCCAGATGTCTTCCTTTGTGTTAATTCCATAACAGAGCCTTTTGGTATAAAGGGATCTACTCAAACGTCTTCCTTTTGGATCGTCCACATTTACTATTGCCACACCACCGCTTTTTGGAAGCAGTATATCAAATAGTCGCCTCTTTGCCTGAAAGTATCTTTCCATACTCTGGTGATAGTCCAGATGGTCATGGCTCAGATTGGTAAATATCCCCACACTAAATGGGATTGTATCCACCCTCTTTTGACTCAGGGCATGGGATGATACCTCCATAACAATATGAGTGACCCCGTCTCTTTTCATTTCAGATAGCATCTTAATCAGATCCAATGATTCTGGTGTGGTTACAGGGGCCTTAAGATGTCTATTTCCATACCTATATTCTATGGTTCCAACTACTCCTACCCTCTTCCCAGCCCTTTTAAGGATGCTTTCAATTAGATAGGCTGTGGTGGTTTTCCCATTTGTTCCAGTAATACCTATGAATGTCATATCCTTTTGGGGCATTCCATAAAAGCAGGATGACACCTTCCCTAAGGCATCCCTTGAATCTCTCACTACTATCTGACATATATCTTTTTTGAGATTTTCCATATATCTCTCTGTCAATATTGCAACTGCACCTCTCTGAATGGCATCCGCTATATAGTCGTGTCCGTCAAGATATGTGCCTTTAATGGCAACAAAGAGATCCTTAGGCCTTACTTTTCGTGAATCATAAGAGATTCCCAAGATCTTCTGCTTAAGATCACCTATTATATCAAACTCTTCCAATTCCTCTATAAGTTCATAAAGCCACATACTCATAGGTCACCATAGATGGACGGTCTAAAGACTACCTTTACTTTTGAGACCTCTTTTAATGGGATGCCAGGTTCAGGTATCTGATAGACGGCATATCCAGATCCCTCTGGCCACACCTTTATCCCCAGCCCTTCCGCCTCTCTCAAGACCTCCCTAATTGTCTTACCCCTGAAGTCAGGAAGAAGCATTCCGTTTATGGATTCCCTCTCTTTTTCAGTTCTGTTATTTCTTTCCCTTTCAGCAATGAGAAGCGGATAGATGGGATGCTCTATATAGGATGGAGAAACTCCCATATAGAGCAGAGTCCATCTTCCCAGATTGCTAAATACGGGGGCTGCCACCAGTCCTCCATAGTGAATCCCCTGTGGTTCATCAATCTTAACAAGCATAACAATATGGGGATGCTCTATAGGGGCAAATCCCACAAACAGGGATATGTATCTTTCTTTATAATAGGTGCCAGTTTTGGGATCAATCTTTTGTGCAGTGCCTGTCTTTCCTGCAACCTTATAGCCAAAGATGGAAGCGTGTCTTGCAGTTCCCTTTTCACTTACAACCTCCCCCAAGATCCCTTTTACAAGCTCTGCCACATTATCTGATAAGACCCTTTTGATCTTATCTGTCTCGGTCTTCTTTACAAGATTACCGGATCTGTCTGTAATCTTGTATACAATATGGGGTCTTAAAAGGGTTCCTCCATTTGCAATGGCACTAAATGCAACAGCAAGCTGAAGAGAGGTTACAGAAAGGCCTTGACCAAAAAAGGCGCTTACCCTGTCGAGCTCCCTTGCGCTATCTGGAGCTCTAATATATCCGCTTCTCTCCCCGATGAGTTCAATGTGCGTCTTACTTCCAAAGCCAAATCTTTTAAGATACTCATAAAAGTTATTATATCCAAGCTGTCTTCCAATCTTAATGGCTCCGATATTGCTGGAGTGCACAATTATATCCTTAGCTGTCAGATATTCATAGGGCTTTATGTCATGGATCAGATGCCCTGTCACTCTTAAGAGGCCCTTTTCACAGTAAAACTCTTCATTGAGGGTGATGGCCTTGCTATCCAAAGCAGCTGCCAGCAGAAAGGGCTTTATGGTTGAACCTGGTTCAAAGCAATCCGTTATTGCCCTATTTCTCCAGATACTTGGTGAATATCTGCTAAAGTTATTTGGATTAAAGGGGGGAACAATTGCCATTGCAAGGATCTGACCACTAAATGGATCCATTATGATACATTCTCCACCCTTTGCCTTGGTCTTTCTTACAGTATCTGCTAATACCCTCTCTGCCTTGTATTGAATATCCTTATCTATGGTCAGATAGACATTATAGGGCCCTAATTTATTGCTCAATGGTTCACTTATGTGAAACGGTCTTCCTTTTGCATCTTTCATTATGATTATCCTTTGAGAAGGCCCTTTCAGCAGGCTGTCAAGCGACTTTTCAATCCCTTCAAGCCCCTGATTATCTATGCCAGAAAAGCCTATTACCTGACCTGCAACAGTTCCAGAGGGATAGAATCTCTTTGTCTCATATATAAGACCTATTGCCCTGTCTTTGAGTGCCTTAATCCTTCGTGCCTTATCTATTGCCACCTTCCTCTTTATCCAGACATATGTGGTCTTTCTTCTTAGTTTTCTGTATATCTCTCTGTAGGGAATGTTTAGAATTTGAGATAGCTCTTTTGATACCTTACCTTTTTTCTTTATTAGATGTGGATGTGCATAGATAGAGCAGGTCTTTATATTGATTGCCAACTCATATCCCTGTCTATCATATATGGTTCCCCTTTCAGGCGGAATCTTTAATATATCTTTATGATAGATATCAGAGAGGGCCTTTAATTTTTCTCTTCTTAATATCTGAAGCTGGTATGCTCTCCCGAGTAAGACAAAGAGTAGTGCTTGGAAAACAACAGCCACAATATATATTCTCAGTCTTATCCATCTTTTTTGCCTTTTGGTCATGGCAATGTTATCACCTGCTCTGCCACAGGCTCTTTTAGGCCTAAACCCCTGATTGCCTTCTCTAAGTATGTGGGTGATCTTAGTCTGGCAAGCTCAAGCCGGAGCTTCCGATTCTCTTCAAGAAGCTTCATCTCTTTTCTTTTTAACTCACTCAGATCATAGCCCAATTGAGTCCCTTCAAAGCTTGACCATACATAGCCTATTCCAGATAGCATTATAAAGATTAGTATCATCATTACAGCCCATATCTGTTTCCATGAAAGTGCCTTATGTTCATTTTCCAGCTTTCTATTACCTTTCAATCTTATCCTCACACCTGAATATGTTCTTTTCATAATCTATATCCTCTCTACAGCCCTTAATTTTGCACTTCTTGCCCTTGGATTTTCCTCAATTTCCTGGGCCTTAGGCCTAATGGCCTTTTTATTTAGTCTTTTAAAAAGAGGGCTCCTATTACATACACACCTTTCAAGCCTGGGCGGACAGATACACGGCTTTTCCCATCTCTTGATCGCCCCTTTTATAAGCCTATCCTCTAAGGAGTGATAGGATATAAATACTGCTCTACCTCCCTTCTTTAAGATCCCCGGTATTATGGACAATACCTTATTTAAGTTTTCAAGTTCCTTGTTTACAGCAATCCTTATGGCCTGAAAGACCTTTGTGGCAGGATGAATTCTTCTTCGTGCATATCTTACAGGCACAGCCTTTAGTATCAGCTCAGAAAGCCTCTTGGAGCTCTTAATAGGCTCTTTCTTTCTCTCTCTGAGGATTATGTCTGCAATCTTTCTATGATATCTCTCCTGCCCAAATTCCTTAAATATCCTGCTAAGCTCCTCTTTAGAATATCTGTTTACTATCTCATAGGCACTTAGATCTTGCCTAAGATCCATCCTCATATCTAAGGGTTCATCTCGCATAAAGCTAAATCCCCTACCAGATCCTTCCAGTTGAAAAGAGGAAAGCCCTAAGTCAAAGAGTATTCCATCTATATGTCTTTGTTGCTCTGATTGAAGAATCTGAGTAATCTGGGTGAATGAGCTATTATGGAAAGAGACTCTTTTTTCAAATTCCTTAAGCCTTTCTTTTGCAATACGAAGGGATTCTTTATCCCTTTCTATACAGATCAATTTTGCCTTTGAAGATGTGGCCTTAAGGATATGGAGGCTATGACCTCCTGTGCCTGTAGTTGCATCCACATAGATTCCGTCTCTTTCAGTGATCAGGTATCTCAATACCTCCTCCACCATTACAGGTGTATGAAAGACCATAAGCTATGGGCCACTTTTTCTTGAAAATAATTCATTTATTATGCTGGGGAATTCCTCTTTTATCTCAGCAAAATACTTTTCCCATATCTCAGTATCTATGATCTTGAAGAATCTAACGGAGCCAACCACCATGACATCTTTATTTAATTTTGCCACATCTCTTAAGTTTGGGGGAATGGTGATCCTGCCCTGCTTGATCTGACATGGATGTCCACCGGATATAAAATAGTCCACATACCTTTTGACCTTTTCCTCATATATGGACATATTCTGAATCTCATCTGCGATCTTATCCCATTCATTTTCTGGATATACCCATAGCCCTATATCACCATTGGTTATTACCACAATATCTTCACCTTTCCTCTTAAGCACACCTTGGAACCTGGATGGAATAACCAACCTACCCTTCTCATCTATTGAGTGTCTGAATCTACCGTAAAAGTAACTTTCTCCCACTTAAACTCCACCATCCCCCACTTTTTTCCCTTTTTACGGGAATTAGTTCCCCATGTCAAGGGAAAAAATTTAATTTAAAGCTAATTTATTTATCTACAATATATTGTATTTTAAAATTTTAGGGTATCATAATACAGATAGGGAAAAGATCAGGAATATTTAAAAATAGATATAAAGAGTGTAAATATGTAGAGTGCCAATAAGAAGAGATTAAAGACAAACCCTGAATAGGCATAGTCCTTGTCCCCTTTCTTTTCAATATATTCAAATGACTTAATAGATAGCACAGTTCCCAAGATAAGAAGAGAAGGTATCAATATGAGAAAGGGTATAAGGAGGGAAGAAGAAAAGAGCCTTCCCCTCTTCCATAATATAAACCCGCACCCCAAAGCGGCAGTGAAAAATGGGATGAGAAAACCCAATATGGCCCTGTTGTTAGCAGACTTTATGCCTGGGAAAAGATTCATGTCTCTCCCCTATAGTATATAAAAATTTAAGATATACTAAAGCCTAATTTTTCAAAATATGCTTCTTAAATTGGCTTGCCATAGGGATACATCCAGAATAAAATAAGGAACTAATCTTAATTTTATTAAGGAGATAATAAATTATGGCAGGACTTATTCTTTGGAAAGACAAAGAGATTAACAGGTTAAGGAGAGAGATTGATAGGCTCTTTAGCCAGATATTTGATGAATTTAGTGTCCCAATATATCCCAGATCCTGGAAGAGGGTCCCATATGTGGATATATCAGAGACAGAAGATTACATATATGTCCATGCAGAGATCCCTGGTATTCAGCCAGAGGATCTGGATATATCCATACAGCATGATGTCTTGGAGATTAAAGGAATAATAAAGAGAGAGTGGTCAGAGGAATATGAAGGATACAGAAGGGTAGAGAGGCACTATGGCTCATTTTCAAGAAAGATCCCCCTTCCATGCCCTGTGGAGATAGATAAGGTAAGGGCAACCTATAAAAACGGAATCTTGGAAATTGAGATGCCCAAGCTTACAAAAGAGCCAAAGAGACGCATACCCATAGAGGTTGTTTAGGGATCAGGGAGGATAGAGATATGCCAAGAAAGAAGAGAGCGGATAAGAGGGTTCCCTATGATAAACTGAGGCTGAGAATAGATCCCAAAAAATTGCCTTTTAAGACCACTGAAGAGTTAGAGCCCTTAGATGAGATCATAGGACAGGAAAGGGCGGTCAAGGCACTTAAGTTTGGAGTGGGAATAAAGAAAGAGGGCTATAATGTAGTGGTGACAGGCTGGCCAGGGAGTGGAAGGCTCTCACTGGTTCAGAGGCTGCTTAAAGAATTTGCAAAAGACCAAAGAGAGACTCCCGATGATCTCATATATGTTAATAATTTTAAAGATCCCGACTCTCCCAGACTCATTAGGCTTAAGGCAGGGGAAGGCAGAGAATTTAAAAAAGATATAAAGCAGTTTGTGGAAAATCTTAAAAGGGAAGTCCCCCAGCTATTTGAAAGCCAGGAATATATTAATAGAAAAAAGCAGATAATGGAAGAATATGAACAGAAGGGGAAGCAGTTCTTTAAGGAACTGGATAAACAGGTCCGCTCTGAAGGCTTTACCTTAGTGGATATCCAGGTTGGGCAGATAAGAAGGCCGGAGGTGATGCCCCTTGTGGATGGAAATCCGGTTCATATTGACCAACTGGAAGAGATGGTAGAAAAAGGCAGATTTCCAAAGGATGAGTTTGAACAGATAAGAGAAAAGCAAAAAAGGCTCAGGGAAGAGATAGATCAGATCTTTATAGAACTGAGGGAATTACAGAAGGAGGTGCAAAGAAATATTGAGGAGATGGACAGGGTAATGTTTCTAAAGATGGCCTCAGAGCTACTTCAGCCCATTAAAGAGAGATACCCATATGAGAAGGTGGAGGAATACCTTAATCAGATGCTTGAAGATATGGCAGAGAATATACAGATATTTTCACCTAAAGTTCCATCTCCTGTGCCTGTTCCCCTATTTCAGGTTGATCCCTTCTCTGCCTATGAGGTGAATCTTTTAGTGGATAATTCAGAGACCAAAGGTCCCCCAGTTATAATTGAATCCTACCCCACATATAGAAACCTCTTTGGTATTATTGAAAGGGTGGTGGATAGGACTGGGGTATGGAAGACCGATTTTACAAAGATCCGAGCAGGCTCCTTTCTAAAGGCAAACGGGGGCTATCTGGTAATAAACCTCTTAGATGCACTGCTTGAACCAGGGGTCTGGCAGGCACTTAAGAGGGCCCTTAAGACAAACAAGATGGAGATACAGAGCTTTGATCCCTTCTATTATTTCTTTACAAGTGGTCTAAAGCCAGAGCCCATTGATATAGATGTTAAAGTAATAATTATATCTGATCCCTATATATATCATCTCCTGCTCTACTATGATGAGGATATGGAAAAGATATTTAAGGTAAGGGCAGATTTTTCCACTTCTATGGATAATACCAGTGAGAATATCTACCAGATGGCACGCTTTGTAAAGAAAAAGGCAGAAGAGGAGAATCTAAGACCCTTTGACAGGACAGCCATTGCTGCTTTAGTGGAAGAGGCCATAAGAATGACAGGAAGAACCGAGAAGATATCCACCAGCTTCCCAAAGATAGCCAATATACTGAGAGAGGCAGATTTCTGGGCACAACAGGAAGGCTCTGATCTGGTAATGGAAAGGCATGTGGAAAAGGCAATTGAAGAGAGGATCTATAGATCCAACCTGATAGAAGAGCAGATCCAGGAGATGATAGACAGGGGAACCCTGATGATTGATGTGGACGGAGAGGTGGTTGGCCAGGTAAATGGGTTGGCAATATATGACATGGGAGATCTCACATTTGGAAAACCCTCCAGAATCACTGCCACTACCTCCATGGGAAGGGCAGGGATAATCAATATAGAAAGGGAGGCGGATCTATCTGGAAAGACCCACAACAAGGGTGTCCTGATCCTGAGTGGCTATCTGAGAAAGAAATATGCACAGGACAAGCCCCTTACTATGAGTGCAAGTATTGCCTTTGAACAGTCCTACTCAGGAGTGGATGGAGACAGCGCCTCATCAACAGAGCTATATGCTCTGCTTTCCAGTCTCTCTGGTGTCCCCCTTAAGCAATATATAGCGGTAACCGGTTCAGTAAATCAAAAAGGGGAGATTCAGCCTATTGGAGGAGTAAATGAGAAGATAGAGGGTTTCTTTGATTGCTGCAAAAGGCTGGGCCTAAATGGTAAGCAGGGGGTAATGATTCCAGAGGCAAATGTAAAGGATCTGATGCTCAGAAAGGATGTGGTAGAAGCCGTAAAGAGAGGCAAATTCCATATCTATGCAGTAAAGACCATAGATGAGGGAATAGAGATCCTGACTGGCAAAAAGGCAGGTGAAAGGAAAAAGGACGGCACATATCCAAAAGATACTATAAACTATCTTGTGGACAAAAGGCTAAGAGAACTTGCAGAGGGAATAAAGAGTTTTGGAGAGGAGGAAAAGGAAGAGAAAAAGAAAAAGGGCAGGAAGAAAAAGACATCTAAAAAGAGAGCTTTGAATTTTTCAAAGCTCTCAGAAAAAAGCTGCAATTTTGGGTTATTTTAAGTTAATTTTTGGGGGTCTGGGGGTGTAACCCCCAGTGTAAAAAGGGGTTATGCAAAGCTCTCAAAAAGGGATATGATACATGAATCTTCCCCTCTATGAGCCTGTCCATAAAAAGATCCTCTGGGCAGAGGAAGTTTATAAGGATATTGGTTTGAATCTAATAAATATAGATACCATATCTTCCTATATTTCCTTACTGGAGAGAAGTGCAAGGCAGTGCTTTAGATTGATGGATGAGATAGGAATCAGCAGATTCTGCAGGGAATGTGAAAGGATTGATGGTGGAAGTTGCTGTGCAAGAGGGATTGAAGAATATATCAGTCCAGTTACTATTCTTATAAATAGGCTGATGGGAGTAGGGCTTCCTGATAAGAGATATGATCCCAAAGGATGTATCTTTTTGGGGAAAGAGGGATGTAGGCTATTGGTGCGTGAGGCGATATGTGTAAATTATATATGTGGCAAAATAGAGCATAATATATCACCTGCAGAGCTTTTTCCCCTAAGGGAGAAGGAAGGAGAGATGTTATCCCTTCTTTTCTTTTTAAGTGAAGAGATTAAAAAGGCCCTTCAGTCCTTTGGTGCTGGATGAAAGGCTCAGAGAGACCCTTCTCTTTGTATCTGAATTTTATGACAGCCGCAAAGTTGGGGATATCTGATCTAAGGACCTTGCTCTTTACTATTGTCAATGGCAAAAAGAGGGGCATACTTCATAATCTATGGTGTGGAAAAGATAATTCCCAAGCTTACCGGTTTCACCCTACTATCTTATAAGCATAACAATTACATCCATCACATTTGTCTTTGTTGGCCCTGTTATCAGTAGATCTCCTACTGAGTTTAAGAAATTATAACTGTCATTTCTAATTAAAAAATCGGTAGCATCCAGTCCCTTTTTTATCCCCTTAGAAACTGTAAGAGGATCCACTATACCTCCTGCTGCATCTGTAGGACCATCATTTCCATCTGTTCCCCCGCTCAATATCACCACCCTCTCTGGCATTCCACCAAGTTCAATGGCACACTGAAGGCAGAATTCCTGATTCCTTCCTCCCTTTCCATCCCCCCGTAGGGTAACTGTCGTCTCTCCACCTGCCAATATACAGAGGGGTGGGGGAAAGGGATTGGAACTTTTGATCACCTCCTTACAGATACCTGCCAATGCCCTTGCCACTTCCCTGCTCTCACCCTGAATCATGGAAGACAGAAGCAACACTCTATATCCCAATTCCTCTGCCTTCTTTGATGCCGCTTTAAGAGCCTTTAAATTATTTCCTATGATAACATTATGAACATCTCTAAAGCAGCTATCTCCAGGCTTTGGAGTATCTGGAATCTCACCCTTAACTCCCTTCTCTATATGTCTTAATATGGATTTTGGAACATCTCTTAGACCATACTTATCTATTATCTTTCTTGCATCCAAAAAGGTGGTATTATCGGGCACAAAGGGGCCAGATGCAATCACCTCAAGGCTGTCTCCCACCACATCAGAAAGCATAAGGTTTAAGACATGCGAAGGATATGCAGCCCTTGCCATCTGCCCACCCTTTGAAAGGGATATGTGTTTTCGTATGGTATTTATCTCATCAATACTTGCGCCACAGGCAAGGAGCATCTTTGTAATCTGTTGCTTTTCCTGAAGGGTGATGCCTTCAGCAGGCAGAGGAAGGAGTGCAGATCCACCTCCAGAGATAACAGATATTATAAGATCCTCTTTACCTGAGTCTCTTAACAGCCTTAATATCCTTTCAGTTCCTTTTAGCCCATTTTCATCTGGCACAGGATGGCCTGCCTCAACAAGTTCAATATATCTTAGCTCTTCTACAAAGCCATATTTTACATTTACAATTCCACCTCTTATCCTGTCTTTTAGGATCTCTTCCAGAGCCTTTGCCATAGGAGCAGAGGCCTTTCCACCTCCCACAACCCAGATACTTTTGAATCTTTCAAGGGGAATTTCAATTCCTTTATCCTCTATGGTGAGGAGCGATCCATTAATTAAATCGATGTGACCTTTTACCGCTACATAGGGGTCAACAGCGTAAATTGCTGAAGCAAATATCTTCTCTGCATCTTCTCTGAGCTCTTTTAATAGTTCCATATCCTTACCTTAAAACATATTGTAATTGCTATTTCAAATGGATTTTATTAGAGTAAATGCATAAAGGCTCAAAAAGGGGTAAAGGATGAAGACAAAGATAATTGTGGTGTTAATAATTATCATATTGCTTGGTATTGTGGCCTTTCAGAATCAGTCTGATATAAGCATAAAGCTATATTTTTGGAAGCTATCTGTCTCTAAGGCCATCTTTATTCCCGCTTCCATATTTATCGGGTTTATATTTGGATATATCTCAGGAAGACTCAAAAAGAGGAGATCAAGATAGGCTCTCCTATTTATCCTTATCATATCTTTTCATAAGCTCCTCTAAGAGTTTTCCATCTATCTTTTCCTTTTCAAGCAGGATCTTTGCACCCTCTTCCAGAACCTCCCTTTTATCCTTTAAGATAGAGACTGCCCGTTGGTATTGGGAATTAATTATCTCTTTTACCTCATCGTCAATCATCTTGGCAGTCTCTTCACTGTATTCCTTTGCCCCTTCAACTGAGATATCCAGAAACTGAGCCCCCTTTTTGCGTGAAAAATATACCTGCCCGATCCTGTCACTCATTCCATATTCCTTTACCATGCTCCTTGCAATATCTGTTGCCCTTGCAAGGTCGTTATGTGCACCAGTGGATATATCCCCAAATACAATCTCTTCAGCAGCCCTACCACCCAAAAGGGTGGCGATCTTATTGAGTAGTTCTGTCTTTTTCATAAGGAATCTGTCTTCTGTGGGAACCTGTATGGTGTATCCTAAGGCTGCAATTCCCCGTGGGATAATGGATATCTTTTGGACCGGTTCTGTCCCTGGAAGGGAGAGAGCCACAATTGCATGTCCAATTTCATGATATGCAACAATCTTTCTCTCTTCTTCATTAATTAGCCTGTTTTTCTTTTCAAGTCCTGCGATGACTCTCTCCACCGCCTCTTCAAATTCCTCCATTCCAACCCTCTTTTTACCCTTTCTCACTGAAAGGAGCGCAGCCTCATTTACAATGTTTGCAAGGTCAGCTCCCACCATCCCTGAGGTCATATTGGCTATCCTTTCAATATCTATATCCGGCTCTGTCTTTACATTTCTAAGATGTATCTTTAAGATCTCTACCCTTCCCTTCTTATCAGGCCGATCCACCAGTATCTGCCTGTCAAATCTTCCGGGTCTGAGGAGAGCAGGGTCAAGGATTTCAGGTCTGTTGGTAGCTGCCATGAGAATCACTCCTACTCTGGGATCAAAGCCATCCATCTCTACCAAGAGCTGGTTAAGGGTCTGTTCCCTTTCATCATGTCCGGCTGTAACTCCCACCCCCCTTGCCTTACCTAAGGCATCCAGCTCGTCAATAAAAATGATACATGGTGCCTTTTGCTTTGCCTGAACAAAGAGATCTCTTACTCTTGCAGCTCCAAGCCCCACAAACATCTCCACAAACTCTGAACCACTCAGGCTAAAGAATGGAACACCACTCTCTCCTGCAACCGCCTTAGCAAGCAGTGTCTTACCTGTTCCAGGGGGACCCACAAGAAGTATACCCTTTGGCATCTTTCCGCCAATCTCTGAAAACTTCTGGGGCTCTTTAAGAAACTCCACTATCTCCATAAGCTCCTGTTTGGCCTCATCCACACCTGCCACATCCTTAAATGTAACTCCTAAGTCATCTTGCATATATATCTTTGCCTTATTTTTCCCCAATGTCATAAATCCCTGCTGTCCCATCATCCTACGGAAGAAGAAATACCATACTCCCAAAAAGAGGAAGATGGGAACAACCCAGGACATAAGATCCCTGAGGAATGTAGACTCCACCTTCCCTTTAAATATTACATTGTATTGGGAAAGCAGTTTAGAGAGCTCTGGATCTACCCTGATGGTCTTAAAGAGATGGGGTTTACCATCATCTCCTATCATCTTTCCCGTGATAAGGTTTGATGAGACAGCAATCTCTTTAATCCTGTCCTGTTTAAGCAGCCTCAGGAATTCACTATATGGTATGCTCTTTATGGCAAAGAGAGCGGCCAGATAGTTCTGGATCAGGAGCACGATCCAGATACCTATTAGCAGATACCATAGGGAAAATTTATGATGTCTTTCCATTATTCCCTCCTCTGGAATTTCATATTATTTAAGATAATAATCCATTTATATATAACAATACCTTAGCCCTCTTGTATATTTCCCTTTTTTAATTCCAGCTTCACATTAAGGGGCGGAGAGGTCCCCATCTTTGGTTCCCCCATATATAGGGTAACATGGGGAAAGGGGATTTCAATCTGAAGCTCATCAAATATCTTTTTAACTCTTCTTTGAAATTCCCTCTTTATCTGCCACTGCTTTAGAGGCTGTGTCTTAAACCTTACCCTGATTACCACTGCTGAATCTGCAAATTCCTGAAGACCAAATATCTCCATAGGCTCCAATATATATCTTCCATATTCAGGATCTTTCCTTAGCTCCTCACCTATCCTCTTTAGCACCTCCATAACCTGATCCACATCCTCCCTATAGGCAACGCCTATATCCACAACTGCTCTTGAATACTCTTTTGTAAAGTTTGTGACAGTATCTATGGCACTGTATGGAATTACATGAAGATCCCCTTCAAGCCCCCTTATCTCCATCTTTCTAAGACCAATGGATTCCACCAGCCCTGATCTTCCAGCTACCATGACCCAATCTCCCACTCTGATGCTATCTTGAAACAGGATAAAGAGCCCATTTATTATGTCTTTTACAAGTGTCTGCGCCCCAAATCCAACCGCAAGACCCACCAATCCTGCACCTGCAAGTATGGGAGTGGTATTTATGCCCATCTGATCAAGTATCACTATCCCACCTACAAATGTGACCCCAATCTTTACAGTTGATCTTGCCACCGGTATCAATGTGCGTGCCTTTTGGGAAATCTCCTTCCTTTGGAATCCCTCTTTTAAGATGAAGTCACTAAAGAACTGGGAAAGCTCAATCATCACAAGGACCCCTGCAGATATGATCAGGATAGTTATAATCCTAAGTATTATGGCTCTTCCAAGCTCTGATGATATTATCATAACCGCTGGCACACCCCAGATCTGAAGCACGGTTCCAAATAGTAAAAGGATCATGAATCCCTTAATTCCCTTTTTAAGAAAGGCGATATATCTGTTGGTCTTCTCTTCAAGACCTGGAAATCTCTCTTTAATCTTTTCATTTATGGCAAAGAAGCGATTAAAGAGTAGATCAGAGAGATAGAATATGGGATATGCGATTGCAATTGTTATAAGGGATTCTAAAGTGGTGAAGATGAGATATCGGTATCCCTTATTAAAATTAAAGAGAATAAATATGGATACTGTCCAGATATACAACACGGTGATGATATGCCAGTATCTTATAATCATATTTAAGAGGCTTCCCATTCCCATTCTGTCTTTATATTTCAGCCCCTTTTTCTCCACATATGCCTTTACCATCCTTCCAAGCTGAAGGGTGAAAACAGTTAAGAGCACAGGATATGGTAAAAATAGTATTCCATATATAAGAGTAAGAGAATCTTCAGGTATAGAGATAGTGAGGATAAGATCTTTTAGAATCAGATAGAATACAGAATATCTGAGAAATCTGAGATACCAGATCCAGAGATAATTTGCATTTTCATCCTCTAAGGGTATGAGCCTCTTTTTGATATCTTCAGGCCCAATAATTAAATTACCTATCTCGTATAGGGCCTTATACAATAGGACTGAAAATGCAAAAAATAGCATAAGACCTATTAACTTAGGGAACGATCTAAATATATTGAAGGTAATAAATAGGAAGCCCCAAAATACACCATAAGGAAGTAGCTTAATAAATATCTCAATTATATGCAGATAGACTCTTTTTATGGACCTCTGGGATAAGGGATCAAATCTGAGTCTTCTTAAGTAAAATCTGATAATGAGTGAAAAAAAGAGACTTATTCCTAAGGATAAAAAGATATTTATAAGAAGCCTTCTGTTTTCATCAACAGAGAGGAATCCTCTTAATTCTTTTAATTTCTGAGGTAACAGAAAGAATAGCCTTAGGGTAGATATGGTTGAATTTCGGAACTCAGATACCACCCTATCAAATCTCTTAAAGACCTTTTCCATAATGAGTGCCTTTTTAGATTTGGGCCTCTCCTTTTTTTCTATCTCCATAGTCCTCAATAGCGACTTTAGCTCCTTTAAGAGCCTTTCTCTTCTCTGTTGGTTTTCAAGTAGATTGATCATATCTCTGAGCTCTTCTTCAGAAGGTCTGCTATCTCTCTTTTGTGCTAAGGCCTTTGCCTGAGCTGTTAAAAAGAGAAGGGTCAGGAAAAATATCAGGAGCCTTTTCATATGATAACCCCTTTAACCGAATTAGATATGGATTTAAATATCAAGAAGACCCCTTTTGTGCAAAGATAAAAGAGGAGGATTCATTTAAAGAGTGTTCATAGAACCAGGTTTATGTGAGTTCCACTATCTGAATCTGGCCTTTTAACCTTTCCACATCCTCTCTATGGCATAACTCGGTTCCAGGAGTAAGCACAGTTGCTGTGCCTGCTGCACATGCAACTCTTAAGCACTCTTTGAGATCTTTCCCCTGTGACAGAGAAAGAATAAATCCTGCAAGGGCAGAATCTCCTGCACCTACAGTGCTATCTGTTTCAATCTCAGGAGGTATGGCCTTAATCTTATAGTCTTCAGTTGAAAGGAAGATCCCCTCCTTTCCCATGGAGGTAAGCACATATCTGATCCCTTTTTTATGCAGTATATCTGATGCCCATATGACATCCTGATCTTTCTCTATATCTCTTTCCATAAGCCTTGAAAGTTCATGCTTATTGGGCTTGATGCCATCTGGCTGATAGTCAATAGAATCCTTAAGTGCCTTTCCATCGGTATCCAAAAAGACCACCGCATTCTTCCTCTTTCCTGCAAGAATAAGCTGGGCATACAGATTGGGAGTTACTCCCTTTGGAAGGCTTCCACTCATAACAAAATAGTCCATATTGTGAATAGAGAGTATCTGATTATATAGCTCGCCTATCTCGGCAGCACTAACCTCTGGGCCAGCTGCGCTTATTATGTATTGAACTCCTGTATCCTGCTCTTTTATGATCAGATTGGTCCTGGTCTCTCCTGCAATTCTTGTAAAATTTGTCATAACGCCTGCATTTATCAGCAATCCCTCAAGGTGTAGTCCATGATATCCACCCACAAATCCCAGGCTCACACTCTGCCCCCCAAGCTCCTTTATCACCCTGGATACATCTATTCCCTTACCGGCTGCATAATACTGCTCTTCTACCACCCTGATTGTATCATCTTCCACAAATCTCTTTATAACAATGGATCTATCAAGGGCTGGATTAAGTGTGAGTGTATATATCATCGCTTAACTCCTGTAATCTTTTTTGGAATTATTATTATCTGCCCCACATAGAGCTTTTGATTCTTCTTAAATCCATTGGCCTTTCTGATACTTTCAACTGATACCCCAAATCTCTTGGATAGTCCATATAGGGTATCACCTCTCTTTACCTTGTAACGTATTATCTTAGAGCTAAGAGGAGATGGCCTTTTAGACGGCTCTCTTTTTGATTTAATCTCTGCTTTTGGATATTTGAGTTCTGATAGCCTTTTGTGCATGTCCGATATAGTCTTTTCAAGCTCTTTGACCCTATTTTTTAAATCTGCCATACCCTTTTCTACCTTATCCAATCTGGATTCAATCAGCTCCACATTCTGAATTCTTTTAGATATTATGGAGGGCCTTTCAGGCCTTTTCTGTTTTCGGGAAAAAAAGCTGAATATTACAAAGATTAAGATACATATCCCTATGATTAAAAATACCAGATGCCTTGTCTTTATCTCAAAATATCTGGTACCGCTATCTTGTCTTTCATCTATTTCTACCTCCTCCAAGAGATCATCCATATCCCTTTTTTCTTCTTTCTCTTCCATAATGCCCCTTTTTAATTAAAATTGTTTAGGTAAAATTAATAATATTCCAATTCAAAAGTCAACAAAATTTCAAATTTTACCTATTTTTAAATGACAGGTACTTATTCATTCTTCCCTTACCTCTAAGCTTTTCTTGTGTCTACTTTAAACATCTCCACTTCGCAAGTGGACACTTACGGCTGTTTTTGATTTTTCCCTCAATCTGCTTTACATGAGAGTTTATTAAAAGAATATAAGCTTTATACACGGTATAAATTTTAGGATCCATCTAATTAATTCATTTTGACAGTTCAATTTTTAATTAGTAAAATTTATTAAAATATTTAATAAGTTGGGTGATTTTATGAAAAGGCTACCGCTGGATACCTCCTCCTTTAGGCAGATAAGGGAGAGGGATTTTTTGTATGTAGACAAGACCCGCTGGATCTACAGGATGATAGATGAAGGGATCTGCTATTTTCTATCCCGTCCCAGAAGGTTTGGAAAATCCCTTACCATTAATACCCTGAAGGAGCTATTTAGAGGAAACAGGGAGCTATTTAGGGGACTTTGGATTGAGGATAGATGGGAGTTTAAGGAGTATCCCATAATTATTTTTGATTTTAATGAGATAGGTGCGCCAGATAGTGAGACATTAATTTCAAATCTGAGGTATCATTTAAAAAAAGAGTTTGAATTCTATAGGATAAAGAAGGTTCCAAGCGATGATATTGGAATACTTTTTAAGGAGCTAATAGTTGGGTTAAAAGAGAGATTTAATATGGAAGTCGTAATCCTTATTGATGAATATGATAAGCCCATCTTAGATCATCTGGGATTGGGGTCTAAGAGGTTGAAGGTAGCAGAATCAAACAGGGAGATACTAAAGAGGCTTTTTGGGATATTAAAAGGGAGAGGTATAGTTGATATTTTAAGGTTTGTATTTGTAACGGGGGTGAGTAGGTTTACAAAGGTATCCATATTTTCTGAGTGGAACAATCTGCAAGACATCAGCATGGAACCAGGGTATGCAGATTTTCTTGGATACAGTGAAGATGAGATAATCAGATACTTTTCTGATTACTTAGAGAGGTTATGTAAGAATAAGGGTCTGAGTATGGATGAATGTATGGAAAGGGTGAGATACTGGTATAATGGATACAGGTTTTCAGTTGAAAGTGATATTCAGGTCTATAACCCTATATCATTGATGTATTGTCTAAAAAGAGGAGAGTTTAAAAACTACTGGTTCAGGACAGGCACTCCCAGCTTTCTGATAAATCTTTTAAAAGAGAGGGCATATCACATCCCTGAGCTTGAAGACATTAAGGTTAGGGGTGAGCTATTTGAGAGCTATGATTTAGAGAATCTTCCGGTGGAAGCGATACTCTATCAATCGGGGTATCTTACGATAAAGGATGCAACAGAGGGGGGAGAGATACTCTTTTTAAGCTATCCAAATCAGGAGGTAAAGATAAGCTTTAGTGGAGTTCTTTTTCAATCCACATATAGTGCAACTGGTGATAGCTTCTATTTTGCAAAACAGCTTGGTGATGCACTCAGAGAGGAGAGGTTTGATAAGGTAAAAGAGCTCATTAATGGAATATTTTCATCCATCCCTTACAGTGTATATCCCAAGGAAGATGAACCAGAGAGGATAAGGGAATACTATTATCATACCATCATGTATCTTAGTCTATCCCTTCTTGGATATGATGCAAGAACTGAGCTTTTGAGCTCTAAGGGAAGGCTTGATATGGCAGTGATCTTTAAGGACAAGGTGTATGTGCTGGAGTTCAAGGTAGGAAGGGGGGCAGATGATGCAATATTGCAGATAAAACAGAAGGGATATGCAGACAGATTTATAGCAGAGGGTAAAAGGGTGATCCTATGTGGTATCAGCTTTGATGAAGATAAAAGAGAAGTTGAGGAACTCAGTTTCCTTCCATTTTCAGAATAACTTAAGTGAAAAGAGAGTGTCATTGCAAGTAGCATCAGCCACGAAGCAATCTCATCTAGGCATTTTTTTCATTAACCCTAAGAGATATGAGCCATCCATCACTATCTGAAAAAGTGCATTAGAGGGGATTTTGAGTGTGAAAAGGTGGGCAATTGCAAAGACAGGAGAAGAAAGTAGGTTTTTCAGCACGAATGTTTAGATTGCTTGGATTTTATTTGAAATTTTACCCCGTAAGAATCCCCTGTGCGGGAGCATGGGGATGTTGAGATAAGTTTTATTCCGCTTTTTTGCATAGGATTCAATGCCAGGTGTGAAATTCCAACGGGGTTTATGAAGAAAAGAAATGGATATCTGATGAAATCCATTTAGAATTTGTAATTTCACAAAGTAAGAACGTCCCTTTTATTTTTACGGTTTTGAGTTTGACATCGAAAATTTTATGTGATAATAGAGCCTTAGGTTTTTATAGGAGTATCTCCAGATGGCAGCACTTCCCATATTTCCCAGGAAGATAGAGGAGCAGTGGGGGAAAGATACCTCTGAAGAGTTTATAAGCTGGCTTGATGCATTTATAAAAGAAAGAAGTATTAGCAGGGATGAGTTCAGGGAAGTATTAAGCAGGCTTGATGCGATTGAAAGTAGTTTGGATTATGTAAAGGAAGAGCAGGAAAGGCAGAGGGCCGAGTTGAATCAACTTCGAACAGAGATGAATGAGAGATTTGACAGGATGAATGAGAGATTTGACAGGATGAATGAAAGACTCCAGAGTTCCCTTAAGTGGACAGTAGGGGTGGTTATGGGAATGGGCTCACTGTTGGCAATTTTAATGAGTATATATAAATTTATGGGATAAGGTTAATTAAATTAAAAACAGACTCATTCCAAATCTTGGGAGCTTTGCCTATCCCTGTGGACTGAAATAATCTATGAATGGTATTGAACTTTAATTAACAAGCCTGTCCAATAAGACAGCCTTATCTAAGCTCAGCCAATCTCTGGATAATATAGATTCCGTCATCCAATCCCAATTTGCCATCTCCATTAACATCGATCCAGCAGAAGGGAATTATTATGTCTTCGTCAGATAAGATCCTCAATATCAAAATTGCATCCGTAAGTGTAATATTTCCATCACCATCTATATCACCTTTCAAATAATATTCATAAACTCCAATATCAACCTTTCCATTTATTGGTCTGGGGCAGCCTTCAAAGTCTTCTTGAGGTGTCTCATTAGCTGAACCCATATCTATTGCAGGAGAGCCAAACTTTAGATGAAAATCCCCTTTATCTGGATTTACAAATCTGGGATCTCCAAGTATATATTCATTTCCGAGGATTTCATCATCATATCCCCTGAAGCCATCTATTAGATTGTGATCAATTTTAAAGTTTTTAACTTCTGCCTCTCTTTGTATCTGAAAGAAGACATTTTTACTGCATATATTATTTCTTATTAACAGCCCATCAATATCTGAATTCTCTATTGAGATTCCTCCACCCCAATTGTTACTACCTCCATTTTTATAAATGGTATTATTTATGATCTTAATATCCTTAAGGGGATGTGTCTGTGAATCCCCGGCATCACTTAAAGTTATACCAGAAAGTCCGTTATTATAAATGATATTGTCATAAATTGTGATATTTTCAAGCAGTCCTCCTTCTTCAGAGCCTATCGCAATTCCATCGCTGTCTCTTATACACATCTGACGCTGCCGACGAAGGCTTAGGTGTAGATCTCGGTGGTCGCCGTATCATT